>CAJXMR010000044.1 GCA_913056305.1 uncultured Ralstonia sp. | reverse complement strand
CCGACCTGGAGACGCCGCTGTCGCTGTATCTGAAGCTGGCGCAATCGCACGACCGTGGCACGCACACCTTCCTGCTGGAATCGGTGGTGGGCGGCGAGCGCTTCGGGCGCTACTCGTTCATCGGCCTGCACGCGCGCACCCTGCTGCGCGTGACCGGCAACCACACCGAAGTCGTGACCGACGGCAAGGTGGTGGAGACGCACGAAGGCAACCCGCTCGACTTCATCGCCGCCTTCGAGCGCCGCCAGAAAGTGGCGCTGCGCCCGGGCCTGCCGCGCTTCTGCGGCGGCCTGGCCGGCTACTTCGGCTACGACGCCGTGCGCTTCATCGAGCCACGCCTGGCCGAGACCACCCCGCCCGACGACCTGCAACTGCCCGACATCCAGCTCATGCTGTGCGAAGAGCTGGCCGTGATCGACAACCTGTCGGGCAAGCTCTACCTGATCGTCTACGCCGATCCGTCCAAGCCCGAGGCCTACTCGCGCGCCAAGCAGCGCCTGCGCGCGCTGCGCACCAAGCTGCATCAGCCGGTGGACGTGCCGGTGACGTCGCCGTCGGTGCGCACGGACACCATCCGCGAATTCGACAAAGCGGATTACATCACCGCCGTGCTCAAGGCCAAGGAGTACATCGCCGCCGGCGACATGATGCAGGTGCAGGTCGGCCAGCGCCTGGTCAAGCCGTTCCGCGATGCGCCGCTGTCTTTGTACCGCGCGCTGCGCTCGCTGAACCCGTCGCCCTATATGTACTTCTACAACTTCGGCGACATGCAGATCGTCGGGGCCTCGCCGGAGATCCTGGTGCGCCAGGAAGAGCGCCGCATTCCAACCACTGGGGCCGGCACGAATGGTGCGACCGACGGCAACGGCAACAGCGCCGATGAAGCCGCCCGCATCGTGACGATCCGCCCGCTGGCCGGCACCCGCCCGCGCGGCGCCACGCCCGAGCGCGATGCCGAACTCGCCACCGAGCTGCTCAACGACCCGAAGGAGATCGCCGAGCACGTCATGCTGATCGACCTGGCGCGCAACGACATCGGCCGCATCGCCGAGATCGGCTCGGTCAAGGTGACCGACCAGATGATCATCGAGAAGTACTCGCACGTGCAGCACATCGTCAGCTCGGTCGAGGGGCGCTTGAAGCCCGGCATGACCAATATGGACGTGCTGCGCGCGACCTTCCCGGCCGGCACGCTGTCGGGCGCGCCCAAGGTGCGCGCGATGGAGATCATCGACGAGCTGGAGCCGGTCAAGCGCGGCATCTACGGCGGCGCGGTGGGCTACCTGTCGTTCTCGGGCGAGATGGACCTGGCGATCGCCATCCGCACCGGCATCATCAAGGACGGCAATCTGTACGTGCAGGCCGCCGCCGGCGTGGTGGCCGATTCGGACCCGGACGCCGAATGGCGCGAGACCGAACACAAGGCGCGCGCCGTGCTGCGCGCCGCCGAGCAAGTGCAGGACGGCCTCGACGCCGATTTCTATTGATGAGGTAAGGAGACCAACATGCTTTTGATGATCGACAACTACGACTCCTTTACCTACAACATCGTCCAGTACTTCGGCGAGCTGGGTCAGGACGTGCGCACGTATCGCAACGACGAGATCACGATCGAGGACATCGAGCGCCTGAACCCCGAGCGCATCTGCCTGTCGCCCGGGCCGTGCACGCCCACGGAGGCGGGCATCCTGGTGCCGGCGCTCAAGCACTTTGCCGGGCGCATCCCCATCCTGGGCGTGTGCCTGGGGCACCAGGCCATCGGCGATGCGTTTGGCGGGCGCGTGATCCGCGCGCAGAAGGTGATGCACGGCAAGGTCAGCACCATCGAGAACACCGGCGTGGGCGTGTTCGCCAATCTGCCGCGCCACTTCAAGGTGACGCGCTACCACTCGCTGGCGATCGAGCGCGAGACCCTGCCCGACTGCCTGGAAGTAACCGCCTGGACCGACGACGGCGAGATCATGGGCGTGCGCCACAAGACGCTGCCGGTGGAAGGCGTGCAGTTCCACCCGGAATCGATCCTGTCGGAACACGGCCACGCGCTGCTCGGCAACTTCCTGAAGGAACGCGTCTGATGCGCGCCCGCGTGTGCGTGGTTGCGGCGGCGATGATGGCGTCCCTGCCCGCGCTGGCCGACACGCTGGAAGCCTGCCGCGCCGCCCAGCCCGAATCCGGCGACGTCGCCCGGTGTGTGCAGTCCGCCCGCAAGATGGCGCTGGCGGAGCTGACGGCCGCGGAATCGGCGCGACGCGCGGCCCTGCGCGCACGCATCGCCGCCCGCGACGGCATCGACCGCGGCGCCGCCATGGCCTTCGACCGCACCGTGCGCGCGCACCAACTCTATCGGCAGGCCGAATGCGACCTGTCCCGCCGCCTGGCCCGCAATACGCCCAACGCCGACCTGGCCGAGGGCGCGTGCGAGGCCGATCTCTCGCGCGAGCGCATCGGCGCCCTGCGCGAGGCTGCAGCACCGGCAACCCCGGCCGCAGCCCCGGCGACTCCCAACTGAATACGAGACGACCATGTCCATCACGCCCCAAGAAGCGCTGACACGATGTATCGAACACCGAGAGATTTTCCACGACGAGATGCTGCACCTCATGCGGCTGATCATGCGCGGCGAGATGTCGCCCGTCATGGCCGCCGCCATCACCATGGGGCTGCGCGTCAAAAAAGAGACCATCGGCGAAATCGCGGCCGCCGCCACCGTGATGCGCGAGTTCGCCACCAAGGTCGAGGTACCGGCTGAGGTGTCGGAGCACTTTGTCGACATCGTCGGCACCGGCGGCGACGGCGCCAACACCTTCAACATCTCCACCGCGTCGATGTTCGTCGCGGCGGCGGCCGGCGCGCGCATCGCCAAGCACGGCGGGCGCGGCGTCAGCTCCAAGTCGGGCAGCGCCGACGTGCTGGAGGCGCTGGGCGTGAACATCATGCTCACGCCCGAGCAGGTGGCCGAATCCATCGAGACGGCGGGCATCGGCTTCATGTTCGCGCCCAACCACCACCCGGCCATGAAGAACGTCGCGCCCGTCCGCCGCGAGCTGGGCGTGCGCACCATCTTCAACATCCTCGGGCCGCTCACCAACCCGGCCGGCGCGCCGAACATCCTGATGGGCGTGTTCCACCCGGACCTGGTCGGCATCCAGGTGCGCGTGATGCAGCGCCTGGGCGCCAAGCACGCCGTGGTGGTCTACGGCAAAGACGGCATGGACGAGGTGTCGCTCGGCGCCGCGACGCTGGTCGGCGAGCTGAAGGACGGCGTGGTGACCGAATACGAGATCCACCCGGAGGACTTTGGGTTGCAGATGGTCTCCAACCGCAGCCTGAAAGTGGCCGACGCGGAGGAATCCAAGGCCATGCTGATCGAGGCGCTGGAGAACAAGCCGGGCACGCCGCGCGAGATCGTCTCGCTCAACGCGGGCGCGGCGCTGTATGCGGCCAACCTGACCGGCTCGATCGGCGACGGCATGAAGCTGGCGCGCGAGGCGATCGCCACCGGCGCGGCGCGTGCCAAGCTCGACGAACTGGTTCGCGTCACCAACAAGTTCAAAGCCTGATATGTCCGACATCCTGCAGAAGATACTGGCCGTGAAGGCCGAAGAAGTGGCCGCCGCGCGCAAGCATCGGGACCTCCCGAGCGTGCGCGCCGAGGCCGAGGCCAACCGCGACGACAGCACCCTTGGGCCCCGCGGCTTTGCGCAGGCCATGCGCGACAAGATCGGCGCCGGCCACGCCGCCGTCATCGCCGAGGTGAAGAAGGCGTCGCCGTCCAAGGGCGTGCTGCGCCCGGACTTCAAGCCCGCCGACATCGCCCGCAGCTATGCCGAGCACGGCGCTGCGTGCCTGTCGGTGCTGACCGACGAGCAGTTCTTCCAGGGCCACGCCGACTACCTGCAAGAGGCCCGCGCCGCCTGCCCGCTGCCGGTGCTGCGCAAGGATTTCATGGTCGACCTGTACCAGGTGTACGAGGCGCGCTCGTGGGGCGCGGACTGCATCCTGCTGATCGTCGCCGCGCTGGACCAGGGGCTGATGACCGAGCTGGAAGCCTGCGCGCTCGAACTCGGCATGGACGTGCTGGTGGAAGTGCACGACGGCCACGAGCTGGAGCGCGCGCTGCGCCTGTCGACGCCGCTGGTGGGCGTGAACAACCGCAACCTGCGCACGTTCGAGACCACGCTCGACACCACGCTCGGCCTGCTCAAGCACATGCCGGATGACCGTGTTGTCGTGACGGAATCGGGCATCCTCGCGCCGGACGACGTGCGCAAGATGCGCGCGGCGGCCGTCAACGCCTTCCTGGTCGGCGAAGCCTTCATGCGCGCCGATGACCCCGGTGCCGAACTGGCCCGCCTGTTTGCCTGACCGATGGCTCTTGAGATTGAATTGAAGCTGGCCGTGCCGGCTGGCGCGCACGATGCGCTGGTCGGCTGGCTGGATGCGCATGCCCGGTCAGCGGGCACAGTAGTCTTGGCCAATGTCTATTACGACACGCCCGACCAGGCGCTGGCCCGCAACCGTGCCGCGCTGCGCGTGCGTTTGCATGGCGAGCAATGGCTGCAGACGCTCAAAACCGCAGCAGTGAGTACGGCTGGTTTGAGCGCGCGTCATGAATGGGAAGTGCCGCTGACAAGCGACGCGCTGTCGGTCGATGCTTTTGTTGCGCACGACGCGACCGAAGCCGCCGACTATGTACGCCCGCACGCCAGCCGCCTCGTCCCGCTGTTCCGCACCGATTTCACGCGCCGCCTGTGGCACGTCGCGGTCGATGGTAGCGAGATCGAGATCGCGCTGGATGCCGGCGCCATCCTGATCCCCGGCACCGACGCACGCGAGCCCATCGACGAGCTGGAGCTGGAATGGAAGCCGGCTGCCGGCAGCGCACTTAGCGAAGACGCGATTGCCGAGCGCCTGCACGCGTGGACGCAGGCGCTGCGTGCCGCCGTCCCGGGCCTCGTGCCGCTGGACGTCAGCAAGGCACAGCGCGGCTACCAGTTGCGCGCCAAAGCGGCCGGAGCCCACGAATGACGCGCAAAGCCGATCCCGCCCAAGCGGCCTTGTTCGACGAGCCCACCGCTGAAGTGACCGCTGGTGACTTCATTCCGCTGGCCACGCAGTTCGACGCCCTGCCCGCCGACTGGAAGTCGCTCCTCACGCCCTGCCTCGCGCAGACCGACTGGCCGGCGCTGTGCGCCTTCGTCGACGGCGAGCGCGCGGCGGGCAAGCCGATCTTCCCGACTGACGTGTTCCGCGCGCTGCACCTGACACGGGTGGACGACGTGCGCGTGGTGATCCTCGGCCAGGACCCGTACCACGGCACGGGCACGGTCGACGGCCGCGAGATTCCGCAGGCGCATGGGCTGGCGTTCTCGGTACAGGCCGGCGTGCGCGTGCCGCCGAGCCTGCGCAATATCTACAAGGAAATCGAAGCGGAGTTTGGCGAGAAGCTGCCGGGCACGTCAGGCAACCTGGAAGGCTGGGCGCAGCAAGGTGTGCTGCTGCTCAACACCGTGCTGACGGTGGAGCAAGGCCAGGCGGCCAGTCACGCCAAGCGCGGGTGGGAGCGCATTACCGATTGTCTGCTGGAGCATCTGGCGCGCGTCGGCCACAAGCGGGTGTTCATGCTGTGGGGCAGCCATGCGCAGGCCAAGCGGGCGTTATTGCCGGATGGGCATTTGGTGCTGGAGGCGCCGCACCCGTCGCCGTTGTCGGCGCATCGTGGGTTTCTGGGGTGCGGGCATTTCAAGGCGGCCAATGATTGGCTGACGGTGCAGCGGCAGCCGGGCATTGATTGGCTCAAGCCGCAAGCAGGCTGAGCGCTCCACATGCAGGATCAGTGCAAGCCGGCGTCATCCTGCGTTTCTGTGCCGTCCCAGATCGTCAACGCTTTGAACGCGCCCTCGGCGTAGTCGAGGCAGGTCCAAAGGTATTCGGCCTGCCTCACCTCTTCCAATGCTCTGAAGTGTTCGAACCCGCTCGCATGCAACATGCTCAGTAGGGTGCGCAGCTTGGACAGCCTGTCGAACAGGTCGGCGTGGGCCTGAAAGCGGCGGACATCGGGGAAGGTGCTGCGGTCTGTCATGGCGTGGTCTCCGTCAGGAATGAGGAAACGCGCCACCGGCGAAAGGCGGGTGGGCGAGCACTGACAAGGTTCGAACACGAGGACTAACTCTCGCTGCGGCCGAAGCCGCCCCTGCCAGGCTCGCCCGTAAGGGAGAGCGGCCACGAGAATTGAGGACAAGAACCATGTGCCTGGTTCTCGCCCGTTAGTCCACGAGGTGTTCGAAGCCTCGACCGCTTCTCTTCATGGCACAGAAGCGGTAACGGCGACTTTACGGGCAATGGTTCCGTAAATGCCGTTGGAGCACACAAATTCACGATGGCTGGTTTGCATTATCCATGGATTGCGGTGGGCCTCGCCATTGGGCGCTCTATCGGCCAACGTTTCGGACATGCAGTCCGCAATCGCAATCAGAATTTGCCGATGTTGATTCGGGGCTAATTCGCGCATCGTTTGCAGTTCGTTTATTCACGAGCGTGCAAACCGATGCCTGCGCCACCATCACCGCCGACTCAGCCTAACTCCACCCCGGTCAAACTCGCGCAGCCAACATTCAAGTTCCCCTTCCGGGATGTCAACAAGAAGGACATCGTCGATGAGCATGTTCTGCACGACTGGCTGGCCGAGGAGGGCGCTGGCAACTTCGCCATCAACCAATCCGGCATGTGGCACGGTGGCATCCATGTCACCGCCGATGGCGCCGGCAAGCATCTCGACTTGGCGCATGGCGTGCGATGCATTGCGGATGGCGATGTCATTGCCTACCGGATCAACCGAGCATCCCTGACCAGCCACATCGCTTCCGCCGAAAGCGAACCCGTCCAGACCGCGCACTACAGCTCCGCCTTCACGCTCGTCCGCCATATGCTCGAATACCCCGCCAATAATCGGTTGACCTTCTTCAGCCTGTACATGCACTTGCAGAGCCTGGAGGACTACCGCCAACAGGCGATACCGATGCCGGCCTACTGGCCAAAGGCGTATGAAGTCACGCAGCACGCTACCAATCGCCCCACCTCCGACCCAAACTACGGCGCGGCACTGGCAGACCAGATCGGGCAGAACATTCGCGCCCACCCCCAAGCCGGCAGCACAGTACTGGGCGTTCTTCAGCGTGGCGCGCGCGTGCGGATCGGCGCCCGCAGCCCGGATGGCAAATGGGGGCGGATCGCGGCCATCGAAGCCGGCACGATACTGCCACCGCGAGTGGCCTCCGTTCCCGGCCAAGGCGTGGAAACCGGTTGGGTCTATCTGGCAAAGGAGCAACAGCACTGGCCGCTTGCCGAGGTCATTTCAGAAGCGCTGTGCGATCAGGTCGTCACGCCGGCGCCCATCCACATCAACGCCGGGGACTTGATCGGACACCTCGGCCTGTATTGGCAAGTCGAAGATCCCACTCAGGTGCACCAGCAGGTCCACATCGAGGTGTTCTGCGATGACGCCCTGCCCACCTTCCTCGCCGGCAGCCGCGAGGTCGCATTGAAGATCACTGACTTCAGCAAGCTCCCGCTGCTGCGCATCGACCGCGGGGTCAAACTGTATGAGGGGCCGTCGGTCAATGAAGAGGGCGTGGATGCTCGCCAGACCGCCGTTGTGCAGATCTATAGCCAAGCTGCGCTGGACGCGTTTCCAGCTGACCGCAAGGGTGCAAAGGACAACGTCGGCCCAGGCGGCAAGGGCGAGCCATGGTGGAAGATCACCTGCGGCGACAGCCGGTACAAGGACATCACGGGCTGGGTGCGCAACCGCCAGATGCCCAGCGGGCGCGTGACGCGCGAATCGCCCCACACATGGCAAGACTTCGAGACGTTCGGCAACACCGCCGAGAGCCATCCAACGATCTTTGGTACTGCGGATGCTTGGCTTGACCACATGCTGCGTGAAGACAAGCCAGACATCGATCACGTCAGCAAGCTCAACCCGCTGCTGCGTGACCTGTTTCGGGCCATGTCGCCGATGCGCGACGAGTCGAACGCCGCCAATGAGTTACGCGCCCACGGCGAGAACCGGTGGACGCGCTTTCGCGTGTCGCGCCTGATTGCGAAGCATCGCAGTGAATGGGCAAGTGAGGCCGCGTTCCGGAGCTTCTTCGAGAAGGTGTTCGAGCGGATCGAGAAGAAGCCGTATCACGAGGCGGAGCTGGAGCGGGTCGGGCAGCTGACGTGGTGGGACGAGGTGCGGGCGAAGGTGACTCAGCCGTTTCCAGCCAGCCCGGAAGTGTTTCATATTCATCCGGTGGCGTTGGTGGGGAATTTCTTCGTCCCACGCAGCAGTTTGGATGAGTTGATTCAAAAAATTGGAGACATCATATCCAGCGGAGAAGGCAACTACGAGTCATACAACAGCGGAACAAAGAATGTCCCCAATGGCGCTGTGGGCCACTCCTTCATGAACCCACCAGCAGGTACGGTAACCAATAAGACTATCAACCAGATCATCGCAACTGATTCTTTGTCAGGCACAAACCCCAACAGATTCTTCGCAACTGGGAAGTACCAAACCATCATCAACACCCTGAGGTCGGCAATAGATTCGATGGGACTAACGGGGGATGAAAAGTACGACGCTTCCATGCAGGAAAGAGTCTTTCGCGATTACCTACTAGACAAAGCCGGAGGTGGCGTTTTGTCAAAATTCGTAAAGAAGGGAGAAGGGACGATTAACGACGCTCAGTATGCCGCCTCTAAGGAGTGGGCGTCGATCGCCGCCCCTGCGGGAATGCCCATAAAAAATGGACAGATATCGAACGGCACCTTGTCCTACTACAGCTCCTCGGCAAACAGCGCATTCATGGGACCAACCAACAAACTAAGAGAAATACTTGACTTGATATCAACAGGCGGCATTTAGCACCTCCACTCTCATCACAAAATTAACCAAATGAAAAGTATATATCTTGGCGCAATCTTCATTACATTCCTCACGAACACATACGCCGACAACCGCATCTACTCGCAGAAATTCAAAGAATGCACAAAACTGGCGATCAACATCGAATCACATTCACGCTGTATGACAACCGAGATTGGCGCGCAAAAGCAACGCCTGAACAACGTCTATAAGAAACTCACCGGAAAATTATCAAAAGAGCAGGCAAATCACCTCGAAACGGTACAGCTCAATTGGCTAGCTTGGCGAGATGGCAATTACAATTTTCTTGCTGAGCAAGTTCCGGGAGAATTTTCCACAACCAGAGTTACCAGCCTGAACTTTCTTCTGAATGCGATTTACGACCGAGCAGAGGAATTGGAAATGGTTTCAGACGAAATCGGCAAGTGATCCGCCCCCAATGGCCCAATCCTCGGGCCATTCCCCCGCCACCTCAATCCCCCGACACCCGCAACGCCCGCCCCAACGCCCCACACCGCAACGCAATCTTCGCTGTATCCGCCCGCAGCGCCTGCAAACGCCGCTCCAACAGAAGCATGGCCGACAGCGAATCCGCCTGCGCCACGGCATCAATCATGCGCGAGCGCGCCGACTGATCCGCAAAATCCGCCGCCCCCAGCTCCTGCGTATCGCGCGGGCGCACACCCCACCCGCCTTCGTGCACGGCCTGGTCGAAGCGCTCCTTGGCGCGCACCAGGCTCTCCAGCGCGGCCTCGGCGGTCTGCTCGACCAGGGCACGCGTTTCCGCATCGTCCAGCTCCTCCGCACGCTGGCGCACCAGGATGCGCACCGCCGCCACATGCGCCGCCACCAGGTAGTTCTGCACGATGAAGCGGTTCAGGTTGTCGACGGCGCGGTGGCGGCTCTTGGGTTCGTCCAGCATGCGGGCGAAGGCGGAGATCAGCCCGGTGAGCGATTCCATGAACTGCTTGCGCTGCACGCGGTAGGCAAAATCATCCTTGAGCGTGCCGAGCAACAGGTCGCGCGCGGCTTCGATAAAGCGCCGGTTGGTGCGCAGCACGTCGTCCACCAGCTTGGGCAGGTTGCGGTATTCCCAGCTCGGCAGTACGTAGCTGAAGGCGGTGGCGATGGCCGCGCCGATCAGCGTATCGACCAGCCGCTCGCCGATGGCGCCCTTGCTGCCCGGCAGCAGCAGGTTGATCTGGATGAGCACCTGCACGCACGCCGCGATGGCCGTGTACCGATAGCGGATGGTGACGAAGGCCGCGCTGGCCGCCGTCGACAGGTACAACACGCCCATCAGGATCCACGTCGAATGCGTGTAGCGCAGGATCACCGCCGCGATCACGCAGCCGATCAGCGTGCCGAGCACCCGGTCGACATTGCGCTGGCGCGTCATGCTGAAGGTCGGCTTGAGGATCACGACGATGGTCAGCAACACCCAGTAGCCGTGCGACGCGTACGGCAGATGGTCGGCGATCCACAGCCCGGCGGCGACCGCCATCGAGATGCGCAGCGCAAAGCGCAGCACCGGCGAGCGCCACGTCAGCTCTTCGAGCACCAGCCGCAGCTCGTACTTCTGCCGCGTGAGGAAGGGCGTCATGTCCGGGCGCAGCAGCACCTTGGCCGGCTCGACCTGAGTAGCGGTGGCGGCGTGCAGCTGCGCCATCAGGCGGATCGCACCGCGCACCGTGGCCACCGATTCCTCCAGCGCGGCAATCGCCTCCAGCGGGATCGCGTGATGGCCGTGCTGCAGTTCATCCAGCGCCGCGTCGATGGCGGCCATCTCGTCGGCGTAGGACAGCGGCGTGGGCGACGGCCGGTCGCGCCCGACCGCGTAGGCCACCGCTTCGATGTCCATGCGCATCTTTTCGATCACGTCGTTCAGCAGCCGCAGGATCTCGGCGTCGGCCAGCCACTGGCGCAGCAGCGGGTAGTCGGTGTTGGACGACAGCAGGTACTCGTAGATATCGAGCATCCGCATGTGGATCTGCACGAGGCGCCCGTCGCTGGCGGTGCGGTTGTCACGGAAGACGAAGTCGCGCGCCACCTGCTGCTTGTCTGCCACGGAAATCTGCTGGCGCACGAGCAGGTTGAACTGCTCGTCGAAGTCTTTTGCGGCGTCGTAGAAGCCGGCCTTGCACTCAACGTAGACAGCCAGTTCGTACAGGCACTCGGCCAGCACTTGCTCCTTGATGCGGCGCCGCTGACCCCACGCCACCGCCATCGCAAACGCCATGTAGCCCATGGCGCCCGCGAAGAACTGCGCGGTGTGCTCCACCGCTTCCAGAAACGCGAACTCCTCGGTAAAGGTGAGCGTCATGACGAACAGCGCCGCAAACTGCAGCGGCATCGTCTTGTTGCCGTAGGCCACCATCAGCCCGGCCAGGAAGGTGACCAGCACGATCACCACCGGCAGCACGGCGTAGGGCGTCGCCACTGCCACCAGGAAGGTGACGGCCGTGGTCAGCAGCACGCACGCCAGCATCTCGTTGAACTTGTGCCGCAGCGGGCTGGGCAGGTCCATCAGGCTGGTGCACAGCGCGCCGATGGACACCACCATCGCGCCCTGCAGGTCCATCACCAGGAACGCGAGCAGCGTCAGGCCGATCACGCCGGTGGCGGTGCGGATGCCGCGCGAGACGTAGTGGCTGTAGAGGAAGGTGCGCGGATCGTGGGCGTAGTCCATCGGGCTGCGCGCGGATCAGGCTGACTTGCCGCTCGTGGTACGCGCGGTGCGCGTGCTGCGGCCGGCCGCACGCTTGCCCAGCCACGCCGAGCGCAGCGGCGACGGCTCGGACGCCAGCGCCAGTGCAAACTGCGGCGTGGCGTCGGCTGCGAGCGTCACGTCCAGCTGCATCAGCTCGTCGCGGCGGAACACGTGGATTGGCACGGTATCGCCGGCGCGGTAGCGCGTCAGGATCTTGTCGAGCTGGCCCGATGCCACGCGCAGGCCATCCACGGCGACAACCAGGTCGCCCGCCGACAAGCCGCCATGCTGCGCAGGGCCGCCTTCGAACACCTGGGCCAGCTTGACGAAGCCGTTCTCGGCGCCCGCCTTGACGCCCAGGCCCAGCGCGGTCTCGGCCGGCTTGCGTGTGGCCGTCACGCCGATGGCCTTGAGCAGCGCCGGCAGCGCCGGATCATCTCGCCCTTCGGCCAGTTGGCGCACCAGCGTACGCAGGCGCAGGCCGGTGGTTTCTTCCATCAGGGCGATCAGCTCGGCTTCGGTCACGCCCTGCTGTGTGTGGCCGGGCGCGTAGAAATCGCGGCCGTAGGCGGCCCACAGCGCGCGCATCACGTCGTCGAGCGAGTGCTCGCCATCGGTCTGCGTGCGGATGGTCAGGTCCAGCGCCAGCGCCACGAGCGAGCCCTTGGTGTAGTAGCTGACGATGGCGTTCGGGGCGTTCTCGTCCTGGCGGTAGTACTTGGTCCACGCGTCGAACGAACTCTCGGCCACGCTCTGCTTCAGGCGCCCGCTGCCGCGCAGCACGCCGTTCCAGGTCTTGGCGATCATCTCCAGGTACTGCGCCTCGGAGATCAGGCCCGAGCGCACCAGCATCAGGTCGTCGTAGTAGCTGGTGAAGCCCTCGAACAGCCACAGCAGCGGCGTGTGTACCTCGCGGTCGAGCGCGTACGGCACGAACGCCGCCGGCTTGATGCGCTTGACGTTCCAGGTGTGGAAATATTCGTGGCTGACCAGGCCGAGGAACGTGCGGTACCCCTCGGTGGTCTCGTCGCGCCCGGTCACGGGCAGGTCGGCGCGTGCACACATCAGCGCCGTGCTGGAGCGGTGCTCCAGACCGCCATAGCCGTCGGTCGTCACCATCGTCATGAAGACGTAGCGGCGGTTGCTGTCGAGGAACGGCGCGGTGGCGGTCTGCGGCTCGAACAGGCGGATCTGCGCTTCGCAGATGCGCTTGAAGTCGCGGGCGATGCGCTCCAGGTCCAGGTTCGGCACGCGGCCGGTGAAGACGGCGTCGTGCTGCGCGCCGCAGGCCTCGAACGAGACCAGGGCGAAGGTGCCCATCTCGACAGGGTGATCGATCAGCTCGTCGTAGTCGGCGGCCTCGTACCAGCCGAAGCCGTAGCGCTTGGCGCCGGCCTTGCCCTGGATGCGGCCGCTGGCCTCGCGCAGCGCGGTGGCCACACGCCAAGCCTTATAGGTGTCGCCGGCGGGCGGCTGGATGTCGACCAGGCAGCGCAGGCGATCCGCACCCTCTACGCGCAGGAACACCGAGGTGCCATTGAAGAAGCCATGCGTGGCGTCCAGGTGTGCGGCGCGCACCGACAGGTCCCACGCGTACACGTCGTACGAAACAGTCAGCGGCCCGCTGCACGGCGCGGCCCACCAGGTGTCCTTGTCGACCTTGGTCAGGCGCACCGGCCGGTCGCCGGACGACGCCTCGATGCGCACGATGTTGCGCGCGAACTCGCGGATCATGTAGCTGCCCGGAATCCACGCCGGCAGCGAGAAACGCTGCCCCTGTGGATCAGGCGAATCGACCGTGACGGTGACGGTAAAGACATGCGCCTCGGGCGCAGCGGGGGCGATGGTGTAGCGGATCGGCTTCATGGCGGACATTGTAGCGTTGCCGTCCCATGCTGCCGATGCCGGATTGCCCGGAAGATTGCCTGGAAAGCGGCCTATCGGTTGACGTCCACCACCACGCGCCCGCGCATGGTGCCGGTCATCAGCGCATGCGCGGCGTCGATGGCCTCGGAGAGGCCGACCTCGCGCGTAATGACCGCCAGCCGCTCGGGTGCCAGATCCGTCGCCAGCCGTTGCCACGCGGTCTGCCGCAAGGCGCGCGGCGCCATCACGCTGTCGATGCCGTGCAGCGTCACGCCGCGCAGGATGAACGGCGCCACCGTGGCCGGAAAATCCATGCCCTGCGCCAGCCCGCACGCGGTCACCACGCCCGCCCGGCGCATCTGCGCGCAGACGTTGGCCAGCGTGTGCGAGCCCACCGAATCGACCGCCGCCGCCCAGCGCTCCTTCTGCAGCGGCTTGCTCGGTGCCGACAGTTCGGCGCGGTCGATCACCTCGGCGGCGCCCAGCGCGCGCAGGAAATCGGCCTCGCTGGCCTTGCCGGTGGAGGCGACCACGCGGTAGCCGAGCTGGCTCAGCACCGCGATGGCGATGGTGCCGACGCCACCCGACGCGCCCGTCACCAGCACCTCGCCGTCGCCCGGCTGCACGCCGCTGCGCTCCAGCGCCAGCACCGACAGCATCGCCGTGTAGCCGGCCGTGCCGATCGCCATGGCGGCCCGCGTGTCGAGCCCGGCCGGCAGCGCGACCAGCCAGTCGCCTGACAGGCGCGCGCGCTGGGCCAGGCACCCCCAGTGCGTCTCGCCGACGCCCCAGCCGTTGAGCACGACCGCGTCACCCGCCTTCCAGTCCGGGTGCGTCGATTCGATGACGGTGCCTGCGCCGTCGATGCCGGCCACCATCGGCCATGTGCGCACGATCGGCGCGCGGCCGGTGACGGCGAGGCCGTCTTTGTAGTTGAGCGTCGACCAATCGATGCGGACCAGCACGTCGCCGGCGGTCGCCGCGTTGGCGCGCGCCTCGGGCGACGACAGCGCGGCGTCGTCCAGATCCACCAGATGGGCCAGCGACCCGCTCTCCTGCTTCTCCAGCATCAGCGCGCGAAACGGCATGGCGGTCTCCGACTCAGTCTTGTTGGTATGAGGGGCGGCAAAGAAAAAGCGCCGGGGAGACCGGCGCTTTCTTCATCTTTACGACTTCTTCAGCGAAGCGAACTTGCGCTCCAGCGTGGCCGCGTCGATCAGGCCCGGGGCCCGCGAGCCGTCCATGAAGATCACCGCCGGCGTGCCGGTCACGTTGAGCGTGCGGCCCAGCGTCAGGTTGTCTTCCAGCGGCGTGTCGCAGGTGCCCGCGCCGCCCGGGGCGGTCTTGGACAGCATCCAGTCGCGCCAGGCCTTGGCCCGGTCGGCCGAGCACCAGATCTGCTTGGACTTCACGTTCGAGTCTTCCGACAGGATCGGGAACAGGAAGGTGTAGACGGTGATGTTGTCGACCTGCGAGAACATCTGCTCGAGCTTGTGGCAGTACGGGCAGTTCGGATCGGAGAACACGGCGACCTTGCGCGCGCCGTTGCCCTTGACCCACTTCACCGCGCGGTCCAGCGGCAGGTCGGACCACTTGATGCGGTTGAGCTCGGCCAGGCGCTCCTGCGTGAGGTTGGTGGCGGTCTGCGTGTCGAGCAGGTCGCCGTTGAGCACGTAGCGGCCGGTGGCGTCGGTGTAGACCACCTGGCTGCCGAGGTTGACCTCATACAGTCCTGCCAGCGGCGACTTGGCGACGCTCTTGATTTCCACGTTCGGCCCCAGGGCCTTCTGCACCGAGGTCTTGACCTTGTCCAGCGCGGGCTCGGCGCCACCGGCGGCACCGGCGGTCAGCGCGTAACCCGCGCCCATGGCCGCGACCAGCACCGCCGAGGCGATGGCCGCCACCCGAATACGAAACGACATAACAGCTCCTGAAACCCCGAAAGGCGCCGGCGATCGACGGTCGACCGATCGATCAGCCCAGCGCATGCCTGACCAGCAGGCGTTTGATGAATGGCGTCATGCCCACCATGCGCATACCCGCGTTGCGTACCGTGCGGGGCAGCGCGCCCGGCAGGGCGAACAGCTTGTGCAGTCCGTCGGTGGCGGCCGTGAGCGAGAGCAGGTCTTCGCGGCGGGCGCGCTCGTAACGGCGCAATAACCTCAGATCGCCATGATCGCGCATGGTTTCACGTTCCGCCATCACCCGACCCAATTCAGACACATCCCTCAGGCCCAGGTTCATGCCCTGGCCGGCCAGCGGATGGATCACATGGGCGGCGTCCCCCACCAGCGCCACGCGCGGCGCGACCACGCGGCTGGCGTGCTGCAGGATCAGCGGAAAGCCCTGCGCAGGCGTGATGCACGACAGGCGCCCGAAGCGCGCGGCCACCGCGCCACCGGCGGCCGCCTCGACGGCACGGCACAGCGCGTCCGGCGACAGCGCCAGCAGTGCGCGGGCGTGGTCCTCGTCGGCCGACCAGACCATGGAGACGCGCTTGTCGGGCAGCGGCAGCATGGCGAGGATCTCGCCACGCGCGGGAATCGTGTCGTCGGCCGCGCGCGCCCCGTCAGCCGAGGTGCCGAGGAACCACTGCCACGCGGTGTCCTGGTGCCACTGCTCGGCCTGGAAGTTGGCGACCACACCCAGCTGGCGATACGGCCGCGGCTCGGCCTGGATGCCGGCCTGCTCGCGCACCCATGAATTCTTGCCGTCGGCGCCGACCACGCATTCGGCGCGGATGGTCTGCCCGTCGGCCAGGGTCAGGCGCACGGCGTCGGCTTCCATCTCGAAGCCGGTGGCGGCATGCGGGAAGGCCTGCACGGTGTGGGCGAAGCGCAGCGCGGTTTCCAGCGCGCGCTCGACCAGCGACGATTCGGCGATCCACGCCAGCTGCGGCGAGCCGGCCGCGTAGGCGGAGAAATGCAGATCGGCGTGGGCGTGTTCGCCGCGCGCGGCCGCGTCGTCGCCGAAGATGCGCATGTCCTGCACCGGCTGCACACGCGACATATCGAGCGCGGGCCAGATGCGCAATTGCTCCAGCAGCGCCTGCGAGCTGGACGAGAACGCGTAGACGCGGGCGTCCCAGGCATCGGGCCCGGCAGGTGCGGACGAGGGCGCAGGCGGCGCCACATGCGCCACGCGCAGGCCGATCTGGGCGAGCCGCAGCGCGCACGCGCGCCCGGCAATGCCGCCGCCCACCACCGCCACATGGAAGGCCGGTGCCGTCTTGGAAGAGGAAAACGCGGGTGTATTCATGGTGGGCCGATTATAGCGGCGGGGGCAGGGCCGGTTTTGTGGCCACGCAAGAGGTGATCGAGGGATCCCCTGCCCTGTTTCACGGATGAACGAGCGCTGCTTTCGGCACATTCGCGCACGCCAAGTTTTGTATCGCGCATATTCCCGGGGAGAACGTGACACACCCCGCACAACTACGAAGTGACGCCCTTTGCACGCCAAAAGTGACGGCTCAAGTCATCGCCGGTGGTGGACGATAAAAGCGGGGCAGTTCGACGTTTTGATGGCCAAACCCGGCCGATACATTACAGGTCCGACTCATCCGACCGTCCTGAAGCCATGTTCAAGACGCACACGATCCCGCTCCTTGCCACCGCTGCTGCCATGCTCACGCTGGTCGGCTGCGCACAGTTGCCCAGTCAGACAAGCGCCTCTCAAAGCGGCCGGGCAACACCGGCCACCGAGGTCATGACGTTTACGATCCCGCCCGATGCGCTCGGCGCGCACGACCCGCAGTTGACGGCGGTGCTGACCAAGGCCGGCGCGCTGGCCGCGTCGCAGCGGCAGCCGACGACGATCCTGGTGGCCGCGCTGGCGCAGGACTTCCGCTACATCAACCAAGCGCTGTGGAACGGCGTGCCCGCGCCGCGCGCCAACAACGTCCACCTGGAAAACCTGACGGTCAACGCAAGCCAGCCGTACAGCGTGACCATCAAGACGCAGGAATGAGGGAGGCACGCATGCGAATCCATCGTCTTCCCATTCTTGCGCTGGGCCTGCTGCTAACGACACCGGCGTTTGCCGCGCCGCCCGATAGCCTGGCGTCCACCTCGTCGGCCGCGCCGGACAAGGTCTACCCACCCCTGCCAAGCCTGGCGATGCTGCCGCCCGGTGGTGGGGGCGAAATCGAAGCGCCGGCACGTTCGGTGGGCACGGCGGGCGGGCACAGGAAGGTGGCGACGCTGCGGGTGCGCAAGAGCGCCGAGCCGACGCCGCGCATGGTGGTGTCCGACGCCTCGCACGCCTACCTGGCCAGCCTCGAGCGCAAGCTCGAGCAGGCCATGCAGAAATAACGTTTCTCTACGGAATCACGACCATGGCCCGCCCCGCACGCCGCATCGTCCAGCACCTCCGTCTCGGCTGGAGCCGCGTGCTCGCGGCACTGGTGCTGGGCCTGTCGGGCCTGGCGGCGCATGCGGCGGGCAATTGCTTCGAGCAGGCCGGCGCATACCAGGGCGTCAACCCGACCGTCCTGCGCGCGATCGTGTGGTTCGAATCCAAGGGCGACCCGAACGCCGTGCACCGCAACGCCGACGGCTCGGTCGACATCGGCCAGGCGCAGATCAACTCGATCCACTTCAGCACGCTGGCTCGCTACGGCGTGCCTCGCCACGCGCTGACCGACGCTTGCGTGAACGTCTACGTGGCGGCCTGGCTGCTCAAACAGAAGATGGTGAAACACGGCAACACGTGGCGCGCCATCGGCGCCTATCACTCCGAGACGCCCGCGCAGCGCGATGCCTATGCGCGCAGCATCCAGCGCGTACTGGTGTCGTGGGGGGAGTTGCAGGCCCAGCGCTGAGCCCTGAGCCCCCGCTTGCAGCCGGGGCTCAGTAGTAGGAGACCGCCGCGTAGGCCTGGCGCGCACCGATGGAACGGCGCGCGCCGCTCACCAGGTGCATCAGTTGATCCTGGCGCGGGCAGACCAGGGCCCGCACACGCGCGTCATTGGCCAGGATCCGCATCATGAGGTCGCGCTTACGCTGCAGCTCCTCACGCGAGAGCGCCGCGCGGGCGCCCGCTTGGCCCAGGCGCTCCATGTAGACCGCGCATTCGCGCTCCAGCGCGCTCACGCCATCCCAGTCCCCGGCCTCGGCGGCGTCGACCATCTGTTCGCTCAGGCAGGCAATGGCCTCGTAGCAGGCGAACAGGCTGCCGCTGTCGTCGGCGGGGCGGATTGGCTCGATTTGCCGGCTGGGGCGGGTGGTGGCGAGGGTCCAGGACATGCTGTGCTCCGTGTGAATCTTGTTGTTTGGGGCAGTACCATGCAATCGACGTGCCCGCGCCCAACGCCACCTGCCGCGCGCACCGATTTGATCGATTCGAACCCTTGTCCTGTCTGGCTTTGCAGGCATCGGAGGGTCTTCCCTACCCCCGCCAGCACCCCGCCCAAACCGGGTTTCGGGGCGCAGATGTTACGGCTTTGCACGTAACGTGTTACGGCCTTGAAACGCCCCTACGGCAAAGCGTGCCCGCGTGCCGCCAACGGCCTTGCTTACCAGGTGCTGCTTCCTAGAATTGGAAAATGGCGCGCCGCAGTCGGGTCGCGGGGTTGCTAAGTCCGCTTGTCATCGATACGGCCGGCTGTCTGCCCGCGCTTTTCCGTACCTCCATCCGGGCCAAGCCCCGACGTCGGCCGAACTCCCGGCCGATCGCCTTCGTGGCGCGCATTCGTCAACCGCGTTCGATGGAGGAAACCATGAGTTATCACCTGGAAGGCCGGCTGCTCGAGGTCTGCAACTGCCGCGTCCTGTGCCCCTGCTGGATCGGCGAAGACCCCGATTTCGGCACCTGCGACACGATCGTCGCGTGGCACATGGACCAGGGCACGATCGAAGGCGTCGACGTGGCCGGCTGCACGATCGTCGCGGTCGCCCACGTTCCCGGCAACATCCTGGAGGGCAACTGGACCGCCGCGATCTTCGTCAACGACGGCGCCTCGGACGCGCAGGAGAAAGCGCTGATCAAGGTCTACACCGGCGAGGCCGGCGGGCCGATCGCCGAACTGGCCAAACTGATCGGCAAGGTCGTCTCGGTCGAGCGCGCGCCGATCACCTTCGACATCGTCGGCGCGAAAGGCACGCTCAAGATCGGCACCGACTACTACGCCGAACTCGAACCCTACGTCGGCCCGAGCGGCGCGCAGACGACGCTGGCCGACACCGTGTTCTCGACCGTGCCCGGCGCGCCGGTGTTTGTCGGCAAGGCGCCGGTCTACCGCTCGAAGAATGCAGCGATCGGCATCAACGTCGACATCAAGAACCACAACGCGCTGCAGAGCACCTTCCTGTTCGACGCCTGATCGCAACACTGGGCGTGGGGTCGTACCGCCGCGCCCGGTGCCGTGTCGATCGTGCCGGCCCTGTCGCGTCATCGACGCCTCTTCCCGCCCGTGCTGGCGAGCCTGGTCACGCTCGCCTGGCTCACGCTGTGGCTGTGGGCGCGCAGCCCGTATGGCCGCTATCTCGATCATGGCGATTGGACGGCCTCCGGGCCGGCGGCCTGGCTGTGCCACGCCGTCCCCGGCGGTGCGCTGTTCGTGCCGGCGGCGCTCTACGCGCTGTCCTGGACGCTGATGATCCTGGCGATGATGCTGCCGACCACGCTGTCGCTGTTCAATGCGTTCGACCGCGTCGTCTCGGGGCGGCCGGACCACGCGCGTCTGCTGGCGCTGCTCGGCGCCGGCTACTTGGCGGCATGGAGTGTGTTTGGCCTGCTGGTGCACGGGCTGCATGCGCTGCTGCTGGCCGGGGTCGCGCAGGTGCCGGTGCTGGCCTGGCACAGCTGGCTGATCGGGGTGGCCACGCTGGCGGGCGCCGGCGCGTTCCAGTTCAGCCAGCTTAAGTATCAGTGCCTCGACAAGTGCCGCACGCCGCTGTCCTTCGTGATCAGCCATTGGCAGGGCCGCGCGCACGCCCGGCAAGCGTTCGTGCTGGGCCTGCGTCATGGGCTGTTCTGCGTCGGCTGCTGCTGGGCGTTGATGCTGTTGATGTTCGTGGTGGGGGCCGGCAGCCTCGGCTGGATGCTGGTGCTTGCCGCCGCGATGGCCATCGAGAAGAACGTTGCCTGGGGACGACGGCTCAGTGCGCCGCTTGGCGTGGCGTTGCTGGCAGGCGCGGCATGGCTTGCCGCAACGCACGTCTGGGGCGTGGCCTCCATCGCGTGAGACAGGAGGAGGCAGGCATGGACAAGGCAAACGACGGTGGCCTCGCAATACGCACGGTGGTGCTCACCGCCATCACCATGGTGGCGTTCGCCTCCAACTCGCTGCTGTGCCGGCTGGCCCTGCAGCATGCCGGCATCGATGCCGCGAGCTTCTCCAGCATCCGCCTGGTGTCGGGCGCGATCATGCTGGCCGTCATCGTACGCACCCGCCCAGGCCGGGCGCCCCAGGCACGCGCCGACTGGCTGGCCGCGGCGATGCTGTTTGCCTACGTTGTGTTCTTCTCGTTCGCGTATCTGTCGCTCAGCGCCGGCACTGGCGCGCTGATCCTGTTCGGCGCCGTGCAGCTCACCATGTTCGGCGCCGGCCTGCGCGCGGGTGAGCGGTTCGAGCTGCTTGGCTGGCTGGGGCTCGCGCTGGCGCTGGGGGGGCTGGTGTACCTGGTGTCGCCGGGCGTGACGGCGCCGACGCCGCTGGGCGCCGGGCTGATGACGGTGGCCGGCGTGGCCTGGGGCGTGTATTCGCTGCGCGGACGCGGGCTGGCCGATCCGCTGGCGGCCACCGCCGGCAACTTCCTGCGCGCGGCGCCCATGGCGCTCGTCCTGAGCGTGCTGCTCCTCGCTCGCGTGCGCACCTCCCCGGCCGGCATCCTGCTGGCGATCACCTCCGGCGCCGTTACCTCGGGCATCGGCTATGTGCTCTGGTACGCGGCGCTCAAGGGGCTGTCGGCGCTGCGCGCGGCGGCGGTGCAGTTGTCGGTACCGCCCATCGCCGCGTTCGGGGCGGTGCTGTTCCTGGCCGAGCCGCTCACGCCGCGCCTGGCGACGGCGTCCGCCGCCATCCTCGGCGGCATCGCCCTGGTGCTGGCGAGCCGCACGCAGAGCCAGCGCGCGGCGCCCCCCCTCGACCCGGGCCGGACCACCAAGCCCTGAAGGAAAGCCCATCCGGACCGGTTACAATCACGTCTTTCCGTGAAAGACGCGCGCAGCAACGTTGCGCCCAGGGCCCGGGCCGCTTCCCTTGCGGTCTCACGGGCCCGCCGGATCGGCGCGAGCCACCCCGAGCGCCGCCGTCACGCATCACGCAACCCCTTGATTTAGAGCCTTTTTCACCATGAGTCTCCAATGCGGCATCGTCGGTCTGCCGAACGTCGGCAAGTCGACCCTGTTCAATGCCCTGACCAAAGCCGGCATCGCCGCCGAGAACTACCCGTTCTGCACGATCGAGCCCAACGTCGGCGTGGTGGAAGTGCCCGATGTGCGCCTGACGGCGCTGGCCGACATCGTCAAGCCGGAGCGCGTGCTGCCGGCGGTGGTCGAGTTCGTCGACATCGCGGGCCTGGTGGCGGGCGCGTCCAAGGGCGAAGGCCTGGGCAACCAGTTCCTGGCCAACATCCGCGAGACGGACGCCATCACCCATGTGGTGCGCTGTTTCGAAGACGAAAACGTCATCCACGTAGCCGGCAAGGTCGACCCGATCGCCGACATCGAGGTCATCAACACCGAGCTGGCGTTGGCCGACCTCGCCACCGTGGAAAAGGCGCTGCAGCGTTACACCAAGGCCGCCAGGTCCGGCAACGACAAGGAAGCCGCCAAGCTGGTCGCCGTGCTGGAAAAGGCCCAGAAGGTGCTGGACGAAGCCAAGCCCGTGCGCGGCCTGAACCTGACCGAAGAGGAATGGGCGACGATCAAGCCGCTGTGCCTGATCACGGCCAAGCCGACCATGTACGTCGCCAACGTGCTCGACCACGGCTTCGAGAACAACCCGCACCTGGACGCCGTGCGCGCCTACGCTGCGCAGACGAACTCGCCGGTGGTGGCCGTGTGCGCCGCCATCGAAGCCGAAATCGCCGACCTGGACGACGCCGACAAGACCGAATTCCTGGCCGACATGGGCATGGAAGAGCCGGGCCTGAACCGCGTGATCCGCGCCGCGTTCAAGCTGCTCGGCCTGCAGACCTACTTCACGGCGGGCGTGAAGGAAGTGCGCGCGTGGACGATCCACATCGGCGACACCGCCCCGCGCGCCGCCGCCGCCATCCACACCGACTTCGAACGCGGCTTCATCCGCGCCCAGACCATCGCCTACGACGACTTCATCCAGTTCAAGGGCGAACAGGGCGCCAAGGAAGCCGGCAAGATGCGCGCGGAAGGCAAGGAATACATCGTCAAAGACGGCGACGTGCTGCACTTCCTGTTCAACGTCTGAGATCAGGCAAGCGCAAAACAAAAGCCCCGCACTGCGGGGCTTTTTTCATGCCGGTCGGGACGTGCAGGCTGCGCGCTATCGCCGCACCAGCCCCCACACCGCCGGCGCCACCATCGCCCCCACCACCGCCGCCGTCCAGGCCAGCACCTGCCCATCGGCAAACAGGTGGACGAGCTGCCCGCCGTAGTACGCCAGCAACGCCCCCACGATCCCGGCCAGCATCGCCGCCAGCAAACCCAGCCGCATTCCGGTCGGATGCAGCACACGCGCCGCCGCGCCAACGACCAGCCCGATCCAAAGTGGCCCGATCCACCCCATCGCCGTGTTCTCCAAGTGCCCAAGTTCGATTGGACGCGTACCTTAGCGCAAGGCGCGAGGGAAAACCATGGCCCGCGGAGTGGCGCATAACCCACATTCGGCCGCCAGGCCGCGCCCCGTTTGACCTGCGTCCTGTCGAGGTCAAGTCCGGGCGTTATAATTCGGGGTACTCAAAATTCGTGCCGTTCACATATCGGCCGGCCGCCCCCACATGCAGTTGCTCACCCTCGGAATCAACCACCATACGGCGCCGCTTGCCCTGCGCGAGAAGGTGGCGTTTCCGCTCGAGCAGCTCAAGCCCGCACTCTCCACGCTGCGCCAGCACCTGCCGCACCTCAAGAGCACGGCCGAGGCAGCGATCCTGTCCACCTGCAACCGCACCGAGCTCTACTGCGCCACCGACGGCAACCTGCCCGAAGACACCGCGCACGAGCACGCGATCCGCTGGCTGGCGCAGCACCACAACATCGACCCGGGCGAACTCGCCCCGCACGTCTATTCGCTGGGCCAATCGCTGGCCGTGCGCCACGCCTTCCGCGTGGCCAGCGGGCTCGACTCGATGGTGCTGGGCGAGACGCAGATCCTCGGCCAGATGAAGGACGCCGTGCGCACCGCCACCGAGGCGGGCGCCCTGGGCACGTACCTGAATCAGCTGTTCCAGCGCACCTTCGCGGTCGCCAAGGAAGTGCGCGGCACCACCGAGATCGGCGCGCATTCCGTGTCGATGGCCGCCGCCGCCGTGCGCCTGGCGCAGCGCATCTTCGAATCGATCGCCCAGCAGCGCGTGCTGTTCATCGGCGCCGGCGAGATGATCGAGCTGTGCGCCACCCACTTCGCCGCGCAACAGCCGCGCGAGGTCGTCATCGCCAACCGCACGCTGGAGCGCGGCGAGAAGCTGGCCGAGGCGCTGTCGAACCAGGGCCTGAATGCCCGCGCCGTGCGCCTAGCCGAACTGCCGACCAAGCTGGCCGAGTTCGACATCGTGGTCTCGTGCACCGCCAGCACGCTGCCCATCATCGGCCTGGGCGCCGTCGAGCGCGCCATCAAGCTGCGCCGCCACCGCCCGATGTTCATGGTCGACCTGGCCGTGCCGCGCGATATCGAACCCGAAGTCGCGCGCCTGTCCGACGTGTTCCTCTATACCGTGGACGACCTCGGCGCCATCGTGCGCGAGGGCAACGCGTTGCGGCAGGCCGCCGTGGCGCAGGCCGAGGCCATCATCGAGACGCGCGTGCAGAACTTCATGCACTGGCTCGATGCGCGCAGCGTGGTGCCCGTCATCCGCGACCTGCATGCACAGGCCGAGACGCTGCGCCAGGGCGAGCTGGAGCGCGCCCAGCGCATGCTCGCGCGCGGCGACGATCCGGCGCTGGTGCTCGAAGCGCTGTCGCAGGCGCTCACCAAGAAATTCCTCCACGGCCCGACCCACGCGCTCAACCACGCGCAAGGCGAAGGCCGCGAACAGCTCATCGACCTGCTGCCGGCGCTGTTCCGCCAGTCCAGCCACTCCGAGCGCTAGCGGCGCGCAGCCGCCGTGCGCGCCCGACCGCCTGGGTCGCGGCGCGCGTCTTGTGGCGCAATATCATGCGCCGCCCTCGCCTCTAGCCGCCTTTGGCATCTTCTCCCGCGACTGCCCGAATGAAGCCCAGCATGCTGTCCAAGCTCGACCAACTGGCCGAGCGCACCGTCGAAATCAACGCGCTGCTCGCGCGCGAAGACGCCACCGCCAACCTCGACCAGTACCGCAAGCTCACGCGCGAACACGCCGAGCTGGAGCCCGTGGTCGCACAATACGCCGCGTGGAAGCAAGCCGAGGACGACGTGGCAACCGCGCAGGAACTGCTGGCCGATCCCGACATGAAGGCCTTCGCCGAAGACGAGATCCGCGCCGCGCGCGAGCGCATGACAACGCTCGAAGCCGACCTGCAACGCCTGCTGCTGCCCAAGGACCCGAACGACCACCGCAACATCTTCGTGGAAATCCGCGCCGGCACGGGCGGCGATGAATCGGCGCTGTTCGCCGGCGACCTGCTGCGCATGTACACGCGCTTTGCCGAGCGCCAGCGCTGGCAGGTGGAGATCGTCAGCGAATCGGCGTCGGACCTGGGCGGCTACAAGGAAGTGATCGTGCGGCTGGCGGGCGAAGGTGCGTATTCGCGGCTGAAGTTCGAGTCGGGCGGCCACCGCGTGCAGCGCGTGCCGGCCACCGAGACGCAGGGGCGCATCCACACGTCGGCCTGCACCGTGGCGATCATGCCGGAGGCCGATGCGCTGGCCGATATCCAGATCAACCCAGCCGATCTGCGCATCGATACGTTCCGTGCATCCGGCGCGGGCGGGCAGCACATCAACAAGACGGACTCCGCTGTGCGCATCACCCACCTGCCGACCGGCCTGGTGGTGGAATGCCAGGACGACCGCAGCCAGCACCGCAACAAGGACCGTGCCATGCAGGTCCTGGCCGCGCGCCTGAAGGACCGCCAGGAGCGCGAGGCGCAGGCCAAGGAAGCGAGCGCGCGCAAGAGCCTGATCGGCTCGGGGGATCGCTCCGACCGCATCCGCACCTACAACTTCCCGCAGGGCCGCATCACCGATCATCGCATCAACCTGACGCTGTACAAGATCGACGCGATCATGGACGGCGACCTGGATGACCTGGTAGGCGCACTGGCCGCCGAGCACCAGGCCGAGCAGCTCGCCGCACTGGGCGAGGACACCTAAGGCGCCTGATTGTTAAAAAGCGCCCGCCTCGTTACATCCACTTGCGTTTGATACAGCTTTGCGCGGTGGCAGGCGGCAGACCCATTCCTATAATCGACTCCGGTTGTTGGTGCGTGGACACGCGCACGGCAATCGATCCGCACCCAGCGACTCAATCGATGATCAGGAGAGGAGAAGCATGAACAAGACCCACGCACTGGCCCTGGCACTCGCGGCCACCGCCGCCTTCGGCCTGGCCGCCTGCGGCAAGAAGGACGAAGCCCCGGCCGACGCCGCCAAGGCTGCGATCCAGCAATCGGCCGATGCCGCCAAGCAGGCCGTCGACAGCGCCAGCGCTGCGGCCGGCAAGGCCACCGAGGCCGCTGGCCAGGCCAAGGACGCCGCCAAGACCGGCCTGCTGGATGCCGCCTCGAACACCAAGGCCGCCGTGTCGAGCGCGATGGCCGCTGGCCAGGAAGCCACGAACAAGGCCATCGACGCCACCACCAAGGAAGTCGAAGGCGCGAAGAAGCCGTAACACGCGCTCCGCCACACCCAGCACGGGCCCGCGCCATACGACGCGGGCCCGTGTTATTTTGGCGGCCCGTGTCCCGCATACCCTGCCCCGTGTCCGCGCTCTCGCCTGATTCGCTTTCCACCGTTGCCGAGGCCCTGGCTGCGCTGGCCCTCAGCGGCCTGCCCGCGCTCGAAGCGCGCATGCTGGTCTCCCACGCGACGGGTCTGTCGCGCGTGCAGCTGATCACGCAAGACACCTACGCGCTGCCGGCCGACACGCGCACCGTGCTGGCCGATCTGGCCACGCGCCGCCTGGCCGGCGAGCCGATGGCCTACCTGCTCGGTGAGCGTGAATTCTTCGGACGCCTGTTCCGGGTTTCGCCGGCGGTGCTGATCCCGCGCCCGGATACCGAGCTGCTGGTCGAGCGCGCGCTCGATTGCCTCGAAGACTGCGATGCCCCCAAGGTGCTGGACCTCGGCACCGGCAGCGGCATCATCGCCATCACCATTGCGCTGGCGCGGCACGATGCACGCGTCTGGGCCACCGACGCTTCCGCCGAGGCGCTGGCCGTGGCCGCTGCCAACGCGCAGGCGCTGCACGCTGGCAACCTGCATTTCGCGCTGGGCGACTGGTATGCCGCGCTGGCCGAGACCGACGCGCCGCCCACGTTCGACCTGATCGCCAGCAACCCGCCGTACATCGCCTCGACGGACGAACACCTCGGCCAGGGCGATCTGCGCTTCGAACCGCGCAGCGCCCTCACCGACCACGGCGACGGCCTGAAGCACCTGCGCGCGATCATCGCCGGCGCCCCGGCACGGCTGGCCGCCGACGGCTGGCTGCTGCTCGAGCACGGCTACGACCAGGGCGAGGCCGTGCGTGCCCTGCTGGCCGACGCGGGCTTCGCCGAGGTCTTCACCGCGCAGGATCTGGCCGGCCACGACCGCTGCAGCGGGGGACGCCGCCCGGCCGCCTGAAACGGCGCTGGCGGAATCTCGCTAAAATAGTCAGGTTTTCCAATGCGGATGCCGGTTCGCTAACTGCGGCCGCCGCTCCCTCACCAAATCGAGTCTCCCCATGAGCACCACGCACGAAAAGATCGACCAGATCGTCAAAGGCCACCCCGTCGTCCTCTTCATGAAGGGCACGGCGCAATTCCCGATGTGCGGCTTCTCCGGCCGCGCCATCCAGATCCTGAAGGCCTGCGGCGTGGACCAGCCCTACACCGTGAACGTGCTGGAAGACGATGAGATCCGCCAGGGCATCAAGGAATACGCCAGCTGGCCGACCATTCCGCAGCTCTACGTCAAGGGCGAGTTCATCGGTGGCTCGGACATCATGATGGAGATGTACCAGAGCGGCGAACTGCAGCCGCTGCTGGCGGCCTGACGAATCGATCCACAACGCGTCCCCGTTTCAGCGTGACCTCGGCCCAGGACGTCGGCCTCGGGCCGGCAACGCAACCCGCCACGACCCATGTGCAGCGCGAGCAGCGCGTGCGGCGCATCATCGTGGCGATCACGGGCGCGTCGGGGGCGATCTATGGCGTGCGGCTGCTGCAGGTACTGCAGGGGCTGCGCGAATCGGCGGGGGTGGAATCGCACCTGCTGATGTCGCCGGCAGGGCTGATGAACGTGCAGCACGAGCTGCATATGACGCGCGAGGAAGTGGAAGCGCTGGCACATGTCGTGCACAACGTGCGCGACATCGGCGCCACGATCGCTAGCGGTTCGTTCGCGGCCGAGGCGATGGTGGTGGCGCCGTGCTCAATGCGCACGCTGGCCGCCGTCGCGCACGGCCTGTCGGACAACCTGATCGCGCGCGCAGCGGACGTCACGCTCAAGGAGCGCCGCCGCCTGATCCTGATGGTGCGCGAGACGCCGCTGAACCTGGCGCACCTGCGCAACATGACGGCCGTCACCGAGATGGGCGGCATCATCTTCCCGCCCGTGCCCGGGTTCTACCAGCGCCCCAAGACCATCGACGACCTGGTCGACCATACGGTCGGGCGCGTGCTCGACCTGCTCGGCCTGCCGCAGACGCTGGCCCCAGGTTGGCCGGGGCTCCATTCAGCGGACTAGGCGTCGACGCAGTTCAGCAGACCGCTGCTTAGCGGTGGTGATAGTTGAAGTACATCGACGGTCCCCAATAGCCGTAACCGCCGTAGTAGACCGGGGCCGGTGCCGCATAGACCGGGGCAGGCGCAATCGCCACCGGCGCCGGATACACCGCACAACCCCCAAGCGTCGCGGCCAACAAGGCCAGAGCCACGATTTTCATGATTAGCGTCCTTCGGCCCCTCCAGTGAGGCCATGGGGACGTTATATGCGCGGCCGGGCGACGCCGGGGTCATGCGGGTGTAAGGGTTGTAACGGAACGATACGGAAAGGTGTCGGTAAGGCTCAGCGCTTGGGCTGGGTGGCCGGTGCGCTGGCTGCGGGCGCCGAAGCCGCCACACCCGAGGCCGGCCTGGGCGCATCCGGGTCCACTTCGGCGCGCATCTGGTCCATCACCGCGCCCGCGCGCGGCGCCCACAGGAATTCCACCGTGCCGTTTTGCGGCTCCTCGGGAATCGCGTACATCGTCACGACGGTCTGACGGCCCGCCCAGCGCGCGCGCAGCGAGTCAACGGTCTTGCCGGACTTGAGCTTGAGCGCTGCCTTGCCTTCCTGCGCAGGTTTGCCATAACGATCTGAGAGCGCCTCGAAGACACGCTGTTCGGTATCTACGCCGCGCGTGGGCACGAACAGGCCGGCGACCTTGCCCTGGTCGATCAGCAGCACCGCCTGCGGGCCATCCATCAACTCGGGCCGCTTGGCCGACGGCACGCCCAGTGAGCGCGTGAGGCCGTGCGACTCCAGCGCATCGGAACAGTATTCGGAGACATCCTTGCCGCCGGCCGTGCGCACGTCATCGCACGAGGGCAGCTTGGGCAGCGGCTTGCCGAGCGGGAAGGCGTCAAGCAACACCGCCACGTCACCCGGGTCGCGGACGGTCTTGGCGGGTGCGGCCTTGGGCGCATCCTTGGCGGCAGGTGCAGCAAACGCCACGGGCGCCAGCAACGCAGTCGAACAGGCGAGCGCGGCGGCGCGGCACATCCAGCGGGTCATGCGAACTCCAGTTTGAAAAGGGAAGCGAGAGTGTGCCATGGGGCACGGCGCGTTCGGTTCTGACCTGGGGGGGCACGGTCATGTTCCCTTCTGCCCGAAGAATGGGCGGCGACAAATTGACCGTTTACACACGAATTGACGCGGTTACCCACGTTATGCCGGCCGGAAACGTTATCAAAATGTTGCCGGTTTTGATCTGGCAAAGGCCGGGCGGGTAGAATCTCGGCGGCACAGATGAATGATCGACGGGCCCGTCGGCGACTTCCGGCGGCCCCATCGCATGACCCACGACTGCATTTTGACTATCCCACACGCTGTTCCCTCCTCTTCCCGCCGCGCCCGCACGGTGGCCGGCTGTGTGCGGCTGGCCGTGGGCCTGCTGGCGCTGGCTTCGGCCCATGCCGCGTTGGCCTTCGGCTTCAACGACGTGGCCGTGCGCGCCAAGCAGCTCGCCGCCAAGCCGTACCAGGCACCCGCCGACACCCTGCCGCGCGAACTGCGCGAACTCCGCTACGACCAGTATCGCGAGATTCGCTTCAAGTCGGACCAGGCCTACTGGCGCAAAGAGAAGCTGCCGTTCGAACTCGGCTTCTTCCACGAAGGCTCGTACTACGACCAGCCGGTAAAGATCAATGAGGTCTCGCCAGCCGGCGTGCGCGAAATCCGCTTCGACCCGCGCCTGTTCGACTACGGCCCGGTCA
>CAJXMR010000043.1 GCA_913056305.1 uncultured Ralstonia sp. | reverse complement strand
CGATCACGCCCAGCAGGTTGCCCCGCGCATTCACGAGACCGAGGTACCACGGCTGCGTGAGCGGCACGCGCGCGGGCGCCTGGAAGTCCAGCACCTCGCCGGTGTCGGCCAGCGACAGCAACCAGTAACGCTCGCCGATCTGCACGCCCAGGAAGCTGTCCGTCGACGCCTTGGCGCGCGCCTCTTGCAGGCGGCGTGCCAGCATCGCCTGGTATTCATGCAGGCGCTGGCGGGAGGTCAGGTTGGTGCGCGGCTCGCTCATGTCGGAAGCGTCTGGCGCGTGCCGTTGCTTGGCGTCGCGCGGTTGAAAACGGACTGGCGCAGGGTTACTGCGTCAGCTTGGCAATCTTGTCCAGCAGCTCTTCGGCCTTGACCGGCTTGACGATGTAGTCCGATGCGCCCTGGCGCATGCCCCACACACGGTCGGTCTCCAACCCCTTGGTGGTGCACATGATCACGGGGATGTCCTTGAAACGGTCATCCTTCTTGATCGCGCGGGTGGCCTGGTAGCCGTTCTGGCCGGGCATCACCACGTCCATCAGGATCAGGTCAAACGCTTCGGCCTCGAGCTTGCCCATGGCCTGGTCGCTGTCGGCAGCAACCGTCACCTTGAAACCGTTCTTGCCGAGAATCTCCGACAGGAACAATGCTTCAGTGGGGGAATCGTCAACCACCAGAATTTTCTTGATAGCCATACAAACAATCCTTCGTCGATAGAGGCGCCATTATTGCGCGGCGCCGGCAGCCACCGGCAAATGCGCCTGGACCGCCCCCAGCAGCGCTTCCCGCGAGAAGGGCTTGGCGAGGTGGTCCACCGCCCCGACCAGCCGGCCGCGCGCACGGTCGAACACTCCGTCGCGCGAGGACAGCATGACCACGGGCGTGGCATGAAACTTTGGGCTTTTCTTGATGAGCGAGCAGGTCAGATACCCGTCCAGCTTGGGCATCAGGATGTCGCAGAACACGATATCCGGCTTGAAATCACCGAGCTTGGCCAGCGCGTCGAACCCGTCTTCGGCCAGCACAACCTGGCAGTCGACCTGCGCCAGGAAGATCTGCGCGGTACGGCGAATGGTGCTGGAATCGTCGATCACCAGCACTTTGCGGCCGGCAAGCTGGTTCGCCAGAGGTTGGGATTCGGTCAGTTGTTCCACCCGCGCGGATTGCATCATGTTCTCGCGTTGCGCGACCACGGGTCGCCACGACATTCTGACCGGATGGATCGCGGCAAATCGCCGCACAGCCGGCACGCAAGCCCGCTAGCGTCGACTTCAAAACACCGCCCCCCGGCCCGCTTATGAAGTGTGAAGCTCAGAATTTGACGAAGTGTGACAAGTCACCTATTCGCCGTCAATGGCGTCGCAGCGGACGCCGGTGCGTGTGGCATGGAAGCGACGAGCGATTTCACGGATTCTTCACTTCCTGATACTTGGCTGTCAGCAAGAGGGTGACCGCCCACTTGCCGACATGACAGATCTTAGATCTGCACCATTTCGAAATCTTCCTTGCGCGCGCCGCATTCCGGGCACGTCCAGTTGATGGGCACGTCTTCCCACTTCGTGCCGGGCTCGATGCCGTCATCCGGGGCGCCTTGTTCTTCGTCGTAGATCCAGCCGCAAATCAGGCACATCCACGTCTTGTATTCAATCTGCTGTTCCATAGGGCAAAGCTTCGGTGGTTCCGTCTATTAAAATGGCAGGCCAGATGGTACCGAATCACGCACGCCCGCGCCAGAAAAAGCACCGGGTGAGCGTCTTGTTTGACTGCAAGCTGCGCGCAAACCGCGGCATCTGCGGCAAACCGCCCAATAACTCCAACGAACCGCGCCACCGCCTGGGTTGGCGCGGGGCGTTTCTCTTCCAAACATCGTCCATGTCCAGCTCTTCCCGCAGCGCCGCTCTGTTTGAACGTGCCCAGAAAACCATCCCCGGCGGCGTGAACTCGCCGGTGCGGGCGTTCCGCTCGGTGGGCGGCACGCCGCGCTTCATTGCCAAGGCAGCCGGCCCGTACCTGTGGGATGCCGACGGCACCCGCTATATCGATTACGTCGGCTCCTGGGGCCCGATGATCGTCGGCCACGCGCATCCGGACGTGGTGCGCGCCGTGCAGGAGGTGGCGGCCGACAGCTTCTCCTTCGGCGCTCCGACCGAGGCCGAAATCGTCATGGCCGAGGAGATCTGCAAACTGGTGCCCTCGATCGAGCAGGTGCGGCTGGTCTCGTCGGGCACCGAGGCGACCATGAGCGCACTGCGCCTGGCGCGCGGTTTCACCGGCCGCGACCTCATCGTCAAGTTCGAGGGCTGCTATCACGGCCATGCCGACAGCCTGCTGGTCAAGGCCGGCTCGGGCCTGCTGACCTTTGCTGACACTACGCAGAACGCGCCGTCCTCGGCGGGCGTGCCGGAAGACGTGGTCAAACACACCATGGTGCTGCCGTACAACGACGTGGCCGCGCTGCGCGAGGCGTTTGCGCGCCATGGCAAGGAAATCGCCGCCGTCATCGTCGAGCCGGTTGCCGGCAACATGAACCTCGTGCGCGGCACGGCCGAGTTCCTGCAGGCGATGCGCGCGTTGTGCAGCGAGCACGGCGCCGTGCTGATCTTCGATGAGGTGATGACGGGCTTCCGCGTGGCGCTCGGCTGCGCGCAGGCGCTGTATGGCATCACGCCGGACCTGACCTGCCTGGGTAAGGTGATCGGTGGCGGCATGCCGGCCGCGGCCTTTGGCGGGCGGCGCGACATCATGGGCTTCCTCGCGCCGCTGGGGAGCGTGTATCAGGCGGGGACGCTGTCGGGCAACCCGCTGGCCGTGGCGGCTGGCCTCACCACGCTGCGGTTGATTGCTGCGGATGGCTTCCATGACCGGCTGGCTGCGCAGACGCGCAAGCTGGTCGATGGGCTGGCTGGGATTGCCCGCGACGCGGGTGTGCCGTTTGCCGCTGATAGCGTGGGCGGCATGTTCGGCCTCTACTTCCGCGAAGGTGTGCCGACGAGCTTTGCTGAAGTGACGCGCAGTGACGTGGGCAAGTTCAATGCGTTCTTCCATGCGATGCTGGCTGAAGGCGTGTACTTGGCACCCTCGGCTTTCGAGGCCGGCTTCGTTTCGTCGACGCATGATGATGCGATTCTGGATGCGACTTTCGACGCGGCTCGGAAGGCATTCAAAGCGGTTTGATTTTTGTCTTGGGGGCTGGGCCTTGTTGGTCCACCTCCCTTTCGCCCCCTGCCGGGGCCGACTCACTTTTCTTTGTCTTGCCAAAGCAAGTGAGTCAGCCCCGGCAGGGGATGAAACAGGGGATGGACCACCAACAAAAAGCCCACCCCACAAAAGCATTCAAACCCGCCCCACCGCCTCAACCAGCTCAGCCCCCAATCCGTCGGACGCCGCCATCATCGGCGCCCGCAGCACATTCGCGACCAGCCCTTCCGCCGCCATCCAAGCCTTCAACGGCCCAGGATTGGTCGCAGCAAACAACAACCGAACCACCGGCGCCAGCGCATGATGCAACCGCCGCGCGTCGTTCAACCGCTGCTCTTGCACGGCCCGCACCATCTCCACAAACAACTCCGTACGCACGTGCGCTGCGGCAATAATCGCGCCGACGCCGCCCGCGCATAGCGTGCCGAACACCTGCCCATCCTCCCCCGCCAGCACCTGCAACCGCCCATCGGCAATCACGCGCTGGGTCTTGTCCGCATCCCCGCCGCAATCCTTGATGCCATGGATGTTCGGATGCGCGGCGAGCGCGAGCAAGGTCTCCGTGGAGATCGTCGCGCCAGTGCGATACGGAATGTCGTACAGCAGCACCGGCACGGGTGACACATCGGCCAGCGCCGTGAAGTATTCGATGAGCCCGTCCTGCGACGGCCGGATGTACGACGGCGCGGGCACGAGAAACGCCGATGGCCGGTGCTGGGCCAACCGCAACATGCGCTCGCGCACAGCGGCCAATGCACTGCCAGACACACCCATCACCACCGGCAACCCGTCGGCCGCAGCACGTATCGTATTCAACACGTCAACCTGCTCCTGATCGGTGAGCGCCGCGGCTTCGCCCGTGCTGCCGCAAGCCACAAAGCCGGCAATACCCTGCGCGCGATACCGCGCTACCAACGTGTACAACGCACCGTAATCGACCGAACGCGCCGCGTCATCGACAAACGGCGTGACGATGGGCACCCAGATGCCCGCATAGGAAGGGCGCGCGGCAGCGGTGGACGGATTTTCAAGCATGACAACACTCCTGGACGAATCAACGACCGATCAAGAACCATCAGGAGTGCGTGGCCCGCAGGAGGTGCGGGTGGGTCAACCGTGTCCAACTGTCGGCTGGCCGCTGTTCCGTCGCCCATCTGACGGAACAGCGCTCCGGTCAGACGAGCAGCTGTTTGGAGGCTTTTTTTGCGCGCGCAAGCGTCGACGCAGCCGACTGGCACAGTGCCGGCACGGAGCAGATCGACGAAAGGGTGGAAATCGCGCGCATGGAATTGTCAAAAACGTCCCCACACCGTACTGATGTGTGACGGAAGCGTCAAGCGTCTACGCTAGAGTTCGCTGGAACGCCGTGAGACGATGTCGGTCTCATGCCACATCGCTTTCCTGACCAAGAGGTTTTCATGACCCCTGCCCTGACCTTCCGTTCGACGCGTTTCTCGGTGCTGCGCTGGCTGGCGCTGTCGCTGGCCGTGCTGGCCGCACCCTTCCTATCCGCCTGCGGCTACAACGACTTCCAGTCCAAGGACGAAGCCACCAAGGCCGCCTGGGCCGAGGTCATCAACCAGTACCAGCGCCGTGCCGACCTGATCCCGAACCTGGTGAACACGGTCAAGGGCTATGCCTCGCATGAGCGCGAGACGCTGGAAGCCGTCACACGCGCCCGCGCCGCCGCCACCAGCATCCAGGTCACGCCCGAGACGCTCAACGATCCGGCCGCGTTCCAGAAATTCCAGCAAGCCCAGGGTGAGCTGTCCAGCGCGCTGTCGCGCCTGATGGCGGTGTCGGAAAACTATCCGCAGCTCAAGGCCGATGCGTCGTTCCGCGATCTGCAATCGCAACTGGAAGGCACCGAGAACCGCATCACCGTGGCGCGCCAGCGCTACATCAAGTCGGTGCAGGACTACAACGTGCTGGCCCGCAGCTTCCCGACCAACCTGACGGCCAAGGCGATGGGCTACCAAGTCAAGCCGAACTTCACGGTCGAGAACGAGAAGGGCATCTCCACCGCGCCGGCGGTGAAGTTCTGACGGGCTGACGATCATGTCGAATCGCGCGCGCAGTTTCCTCGCCTTGCTGATGACAGCAGCCCTATGGCTGGCCGTCGCGTTGCCTGCGCGCGCGCAGAGCGACCTGGTGGCCGTGCCGCCATTGGCCGCGCGCGTGACCGACCTCACGGGCACCCTCTCTGCCCAGCAGCGCAGCGCGCTCGAACAGGTGCTGGCTGAGGAAGAGCAGCAGCACGGCAGCCAGATCTTCGTGCTGATGGTGCCGTCCACCGCGCCGGAGCCGATCGAGGCCTACGGCATCCGCGTGGCCGATGCGTGGAAGGCCGGCCGCAAGGGCGTGGACGACGGCGCCATCGTGCTCATCGCCAAGGACAACCCGGCCTCGCTGCGCAAGATGCGCATCGAGGTCGGGCGCGGGCTGGAAGGCTCGCTCACGGATGCGCAATCGAAGCGCATCCTGCAGGACGTGATGGCGCCGCACTTCCGCCAGGGCGATTTCTACGGCGGGCTGTCGGCGGGCGTGTCGGCCATCCAGACCGTCATCGCGCAGGAGAACCTGCCGCCGGCCGCACGCACCAAGCCGCAGAACGCGGGGGGCGGCATCGGTGACTGGCTGCCGGTGTTGTTTCCGCTGGCCATCATCGTGTTCTTCGTGCTGAGCGCGGCGATGCGCTCGGGGCCAGTGACGCGCAGCCTGCCCGGCCGCCCCGGCTCGCGTGTGGTGATGGGCAACCGTGGCTGGGGCCCGGGCGCCATCGGCGGGCTCGGCGGCGGCCTGGGCGGCGGCTGGGGTCGCGGCGGCGGTGGCGATTTTGGTGGTGGCAGTGGCGGCGGCTTCAGCGGCGGCGGCGGTGGCGACTTCGGCGGCGGCGGCGCCTCCGGCAACTGGTGAGCGCGACGATGACATCCACACCCCGACACCATCGCGGCGCGCGCCGCGCCCTCTCTCACCTGTTGACGACCACCGCGCACGCGCGTCGGGCCTTCTCAGCGGCCGACCTGCAGAAGCTGGAGGCGGCCGTGCGCGAAGGCGAACAACGCCATCGCGGCGAAGTGCGCGTGGTGATTGAAGCGTCGCTGCCGGTGCGCGATGCCTGGACGGGCGTGACGCCACGCCAGCGCGCCCGCACGCTGTTCGGCCTGCTGGAGGTGTGGAACACGCACGACCATATCGGCGTGCTGCTTTACCTCAACCTGGCCGACCATGCGGTCGAAATCCTGGCCGACCGCGGCATTGCGGCCAAGGTCGACGCCCACGCGTGGCGCGCCGTCTGCGAGACCGTCACACGCGGGTTCGCCCAGCGCGTGGCGATTGAACCGGTGCTGGCCGCGCTCGAACAGGTCCACGGCATCCTGGCCGCGCATTTCCCCTCCGACGGCACACCACGTGCCAACGAGCTGGCCGACAAGCCGCTCGTGCTCTGACCGCCCACGCGCCCTCGGCCTGCCCGGGCCGAGCGGCATGATGCGATGCGCGGCGCAGATGCCGGCCTCGCCTTGTTGCGCCGAAGTTTCAGGCCAGCCCGCCCATCCACGGCCGCTGTTTCAAGACTGATACAACTTGGCACCAGCAATCGCGCCCCATCGGCGGCCAGCGTGGCCGGCGAGGCGCCTCATCCTTTAGGATGAGGCGACGGCCCTCCACCCTCAGGAATCAAAGGCATCACGTGGCGCGCACTCATCCGCATTGCGGAGCCTGCGCTACGTCATTTCTGCGACACCGGCGCAGCTGACGCGAGATCCCGGGCGCGTGACCCAACGCAGACGTGCACCCGCTGCGCGGGCCATGTTTCACGGATGCAACCAATACGCGTGCTTCTGGTTGCCCCCATCCCCCCGCACTGCAACAGGCAACATCGATCACTTTTTGCGCCCGTTTGCGTATCCCATCACGCACAAAACGGGAGGAAATTCCGTGTTTTCCACGGTGCGGACGGTCGTTCGCAAGGTTTCCGTTTCGAAACATCCAGCGGGTGCCTGCCTGCACAAGCACCACATCCGCAGCAGCATGCCTTGTAAATCAAGGCTTTAGCGGCTGTGGCATGGTCGTCGCTCTGATGCCCCCGCCCAGCAGGCAACACACAACAACACGGGGCAACACAGCGATCCGCAAGCTCGGTACATCAACAGCGCGGCACCCGATGCCGCAGCCGAGACCGCAGGACAGATCAAACAACAGGGTGCGGCGAGCGCGGCATCCTGAGGGGAAGTGCCAGCAAGGCGGGTGCGCCAGCCACATGAGATGGCCAAGCGCCCGATGGTTGCACCAAGCGGCGCCGCTGCACGTGCAGCACGCGACGCGATGGGAGTCGTCGAGCAGTAGCAGTGTCCGGGGGTTACCGTCGGTCTGAGCCGACGCCAAACCAGTCTCGTTGTAACGAGACGATCAGAGTGCCAAGCGTGTGGCCGCCCAACGGGCGGTTGCGGTGCGGCGTCAGTACGTCCCTCCCCCGGGCAGCAGTGCATTGCGGACAGGTGGCTGTTGCCGCCTTTGTTCGAGCAGTCAGTCCAGCTGTCGGCCAGTGGTCGCATCAGGAAATGCGGCCCGAATAGAAGAACCTGGGGGAAGCCATGAACGCGTACGTCAACCGCCCGTTGCTCTACGTCTCGCTGCATCACGACGCAATGCTGTGCCGCTACCTGACACAACAGGGTTGGAGGCTCATCTTTGCCACCAGCCGCCGTGAGCTCGAAGCCCTGGACCTGGATGACGAACCCGCGCTCAGCGGCCTCATGGATTTGACCTGCGGCTATTCCGATGCCGAACTGGAAGAGCTGGAGCCCTGGCTGGCCTCGCGCAACATCGGCTGGATCGGCATGGTCTGCAGCGGTGACGTGCTGACCGACCCGATGCGCAAGCTGCTCGGCCTGTACTTCGTCGATTACTACAACGTCCCCTGCGACAACGCCGAGCTGGCGCGCGCGCTGGGCCACGCCGTCGGCATGGCGAGCCTGCGCCCCGCCGCCACCCCCGCACGCGACGCGCTGCGCCCCGACGGCATGATCGGCAACTGCCCCGCGATGCAGGCGCTGTTCCGCGGCATCGAGAAGGTGTCGAAGTGGGATACACCCGTGCTGATCTCGGGCGAATCCGGCACCGGCAAGGAACTCGCCGCGCAGGCCATCCACCGTGCCTCGCGCCGCGCCGATCGGCCCTTCATCGCCGTCAACTGCGCCGCCATCCCGCCCACCTTGCTGATGTCGGAGCTGTTCGGCTACGAACGCGGCGCCTTTACCGGCGCCACCCGGCGCAAGCTCGGCCGCATTGAACTGGCGCAAGGCGGTACGCTCTTCCTCGACGAGATCGGCGACATGCCGCTGGAGAGCCAGACCAGCCTGCTGCGCTTCCTGGAAACCGGCTGCATCGAGCGGCTGGGCGGCACCGAATCGGTGGCGGTGGACGTGCGCGTCATCTCCGCCACCCACGTCGACCTGGAAGCCGCGGTCATGGCCGAGCGCTTCCGCGGCGATCTCTATCACCGCCTGTGCGTGCTGCGCGTCAAGCAGCCGGCCCTGCGCGAGCGCGAGACCGACATCGCGCTGCTGGCCGAGCACATCCTCAACGCGATCCGCAGCCACTCGCCGGAGCACATCAAGGGCTTCTCGCCGGCGGCGGTGCGCGCGCTCAACCAGCACGACTGGCCGGGCAACGTGCGCGAGCTGATCAACCGCATCCGCCAGGCCGCCGCGATGTGCGAGGACGGCATCCTCAAGCCGCGCGACCTCGACCTGCAGCCGCCGCCGGAACCCGCCCGCCCGCTGACCCTGGCCGAAGTGCGCGAAGCCGCCGAGCGCGGCGCCGTGAAGGAAGCCCTGCAGCGCCACCACGAGCGGCTGATCGACGTGGCCGAAGAGCTGGGCATCTCGCGCGTGACACTGTTCCGGATGATGCGCGAGTACAAGCTGCAGATCCGCAAGAGCGAAATGGGCATGGTCTGCGTGCAGGGCTAGCGCATCGGCAGGCGAGCGCCACGCGCGCACCGGAAACCGCGTCGCAACCCAGTATCGCAACCCCGATAGGCCATGCCCGACTGCCCGCCGAAGACGAAGCCCGCCCTGCCCGCGCCCGAATCGACACCGCCGGGCCGGCAGCGCCTGCAGCGGCTCACGCTCTATGCCGGCGCCCTGCTGTTCTGCGAGTACTTCGTGTTCGCCGCGTGGCTATGGGGGCACTACATCCTGAAGAACCCGACCATTCCGGCGCTGGCGTGGGACCTCGGGGTGTTCTGGAGCGCGTCGGGCGTGGCCCTGCAGCATGGGGCGCCCGCCGCCTATGACTGGGATCTGCTGCGCGCGGCGGAAGCCGTGGGGCTGTCCACCAGCACCTTCGGGCCGTTCCCCTATCCGCCCACGTTCCTGCTGCTGATCTACCCGCTCGGCAAGCTGAGCTTCGGCGCGGCCATGGTCGCCCTGGCCGCTGGCGGGATCGCACTGTACCTGGTGGTGCTGCGGGCACTGCTGCGCCGGTTGCAGGTCAGCTGGCTCCTCCCCGCGCTGGCGTTCCCGGGGGTCTGGGTGACGCTGATCGCCGGACAGAACTCGCTCTTCACGCTGGCCGCCGCCGGAGGTGCGCTGCTCCTGCTGCGGCGTCACCCGGTTGCCAGCGGCGCCTGCATCGCGGTGCTGTGCATCAAACCCCAGCTGGGGGTGCTGTTCCCGCTGTTCCTGCTGTGCGAGCGGCAATGGAAGGCGTTGGCGGCCGCCGCCGTGTTCTCGATCGCCTACCTTGCGCTGACCTGGCTCGCGCTCGGCACCCAGACGCTGCTCGCCTTCGCGCACAGCTTCGCGATGTTCCGCCAGGTGGTGGTCGAGAACGGCGACTCGGTCCTGTACGGTGCGCCGACGGTGTACGGCCTGCTGCGCACGGCCGGCTGCAGCGTGGCCGTATCGTATGCGGCGCAAGCGCTCGCGTCGGTGGCGGTGGTTGCCACCAGCGTGTGGCTGTGGCGCAGCGGCTGCCGATTCGCGCTGCGCGCTGCCGCCTTGCCGCTCGCGACGCTGATGGTGCAGCCCTATCTGATGTACTACGACTTGGCCTGGCTGGCGCTACCGATCGCCTTGCTCACGCTCGACGGTGTCCGCCACGGCAGCAACCGATTCGAGCGGGTCGTGCTGATGGCAAGCTGGCTGGTGCCCGCGCAAGGGTTCCTGGCGGTCTTTTCCCACACCATGGGCCAGTGGGGCCTCATCGCGCTCGCAGCCTTGCTCGTGCTGACCGCGCAACGTGCGCGCCGCGCCCTGCGCGGCGCAACCGCCCACGCGAGCGCGAGCATCGGCGCCGTCGCGCACCCAATCAAGGATGCGGGATAGCGGCGACCGGTTGGTCTACGACACGCCCGCCGGCAGCCAGCCAATACCGGCGCATGACCACCACGAGCAATGCAAGCAGCACCGCAGGCACCATCTGCAGATACCGCCCCTGATACGCCGCCACCACCCCTTGCAGCGGCGCCACCCATGCTGCGGCCAGCACGACCCACTCCACACGGCGCAGCGCCCGGGCTTTCGCATCGCGTAGCAGCAGGACGATCGGCAGGATCAGCCACGCCAGGTCATAGAACATGAGGTAGGGCGGCACCAGCAGCGTGACCACGACAAAGGCGGACGCGCGCAGCGCGAAGCGGGCACGCCGGGCCCACAGGAAGGCCATCGCCGCAACCGCCGGCGCGGCCACCAGCGCACGCACCAGATAGGCCGCGTTCACCGGCAGTCCAAGGCTGCGGCTGATGGCGAAGACCGTCGGCATGCCGACCCACATCGCGCGGCCACCCTCCTCCACCATCGTGTGGCTGAACTCGGGCAGATAGGCGGCGAACGCCGCCCACGCGTCGCGCCCGAAGACCGCACCACTCATGCCGCCAAAGGCCAGGGTACACACCGCGGCCACGCCAAACACCTTGCCATGCCGGCCGCAGATGAGCACCAGCGGAAAGAGCACACCAAACTGCGGCTTGATGGCAAGCGCCGCGATGCAGACCCCGGCAAGCGCGCAATCGGTCTCGAGCATCGCCAGCGCCATGCCTGCGGCCCCAACCGTCAACAGCGTGTTCTGCCCCAGCCCGAGCGCGACGAACACTCCGGGAAACGCCGCCAGCAAGGGCCACAGCGCGCGATCGACACGATGCCCAAGGCGCACGAGCATGCTCCCGTAGATGCACAGGCCCAGCGCGGAATACAACATCAACGCCACACCGAACGGCAACCGCCCGAATGGGAACACCACCAGCAGGAAGGTGGGCGGATACGGCCACGGCGCGTAGTTGACCGCGTGCCACAGCGATATCTCGATCGGCTGCATCCATTGCATTGAAAACACCGCCGCGGCACCGTGCGCCATCGTCACCCGGGCCGCGGACCAGAAGACCCCGAAGTCGTTGCCGACCATCGGGGCGGTGTAGTCCTCCAGCAGATAGAAGCGGACGATCCACACCAGCAGCGCCACCGCTTGCAGTGCAACGGCAACCCCGGCATAGACCGTCAGGCGACGCGCTGCCGGGCGCCGCTGCCAGGCTGACGACATGGCGCTCCCTCCCCGCCGCAGGCCACGCACCTCAGGCACCTCAGGCAGCGCCGCTAACCGCGCTGTCCCCTGACCATCGGGATGACCCGCCGTTCCCCTGCCACCCGGTTGCGCGCGCGACGTTCCTGATAGCGGCGCTTGACGAGATAGATCGGCCGCCCCTTGGCCTCGTCGTAGATGCGGCCGATGTACTCGCCGACCACGCCCAGCCCGATCAGCTGCACGCCGCCGAAGAACAGCAGCAGCGACAGCACCGACGCATAGCCCGGCACGTCCACGCCGAGGATCATCGTGCGCAAGATGATGTAGCTGCCGTAGCAGAACGCCAGGCTGGCGATGGCCAGGCCCAGGTACGTCCAGCTGCGCAGCGGCAGCGTGCTGAAGCTGGTGATGCCCTCCAGCGCGAAATTCCACAGGCGCCAGCCGGAGAACTTGGAGGTGCCGGCACTGCGCGGCTCGCGCTCGTACGGCACGATGACGGTGCTGTAACCCACCCACGCAAACAGGCCCTTCATGAAGCGGTGCCGCTCGGGCAGCTGCTTGAGCGCGTTGACCACGGCCCGGTCCATCAGGCGGAAGTCGCCCACGTTCTCGGGCAGCTTCAGGTCCGACAGCTTGTTGTGCACCCGGTAGTACGCCGCCGCCGTGACGCGCTTGAGAAACGAATCGCAGGCGCGGCTGGTGCGCTGGGCCAGCACCACCTCCGCACCACGCTTCCAGTGGGCAACCATCGTCGGAATCAGCTCCGGCGGGTCCTGCAGATCCGCGTCGATCGGGATCACGGCGTCGCCAAACGCCTCGTCGATGCCGGCCGTCAGCGCGGCTTCCTTGCCGAAGTTGCGCGTCAGGTCGATCACCCGCACGCGCTCGTCGCTGTGCGCGAATTCGACCAGCTGCGCCAGCGTGTCGTCCTTGCTGCCATCGTTCACGCACACGATCTCGAACTGCATGGCATCGATCGACTCCAGGATCGGGATGACGCGCGCGAAGAAGGCGTGCAGCGCCGTGCTCTCGTTGTAGAACGGCACGACCAGCGACAGCAATTGCGCTCTTTTGTACTCAGCCATCATTTCCTCCCCGTCCGCGGCGTCGGCATCAATGCGCGCCGCTTTTATTGCGTGGTGCTTGCACGCTCAAGATGGATGCGGCGTGCGATCTGCATGAGGGCAAGCAGCAAGATGACCGGCATCAACTGGAAGCCGATCGTTTTGATCAACAGCATGCCGCCCATGGGCAGCAGCCAGAGCAGGACCAGCAGTTCGCGCTCGCCGGGCAACCAGCCGCGGCGCCACGCATGGGTGCCGAACCAGGCGATCACCAGGCCGAGGAACGCGAGGTCGTAGTCGTACAGGTAGGCGCTGGCGAGCAGCGTGGCGACGAGCAACGCACTGGCCTGCAATGCAAACGCGCACGGGCGGCGCCACGCGTAGACCACCACGCCGGTCGCCGCCACCGCCACGGCCAGATGCAGCGCGTAGGCCAGCGCCACACCGCCATGCAGCATCTTCACCAGGGCAAAGATGGTCGGCATGCGCGCGAGGATGACCGCGCCGGATTCCACAACCGACCGGGCAAAGCCGGCGTTGTGCAGGAAGGCCGCATACGCCTCTATGCCAAACGCACCCAGCGCAGCAGCCGCCAGCGCAAGCGTCGTCAACGTCATCGCCGCCAGCGCCCTCCACGCCCGCGCGCACACCAGCGCCACCGGCACCATCAAGGCCAGTTGCGGCTTGAGCGTGAGCAGCGCCAGCAACATGCCCGCCACCACCGGCCGGGCGCGCAGCATGGTCAGCGCCAGCCCGCCGCACGCCGCCAGCAGCAGCGCGTTCTGGCCAGTCGCCAGCACCACCGCGATACCGGGAAACGCCACGCTCGGCAGCCATGCCTCGCGCCACGGCACGATGCGGCGGACCACCCACACGAAGGCAGCGGCGCTCACGCCAAAGAACACCGGCACCGCCAGCCAATACGGCAGCAAACCGAACGGCGCCACGAACAACAGGAAGGTGGGCGGATAGAACCACGGCAGGACGGCCTGGTTGGTGGCGATCAACGGCACCGTTGCCACCTCCAGCTGGTGCAGCGTGGCAATGTCGTAGGCAGCCAGCGCGTTGCCCTGCAAGGTCAGCTTGGCGGCGCTCCAGAACACGACAAAATCGCCGCCGGGCGGGAACACCCCAGCCACCTTCAGCACCTCGGCGCGCACGCACCAGATGCCGAAGTAGATGGCGTAGCACACCAGCGCCGCCACGGAGTACACGCGCAGGCGCTCGCGATCAAGCCAATGCCCGGCGCTGGCAGCGGCGAAGAGGCGACGCTTGGCAGTGAGTTCGGCGACAGACATGGCGCACCCTCACGTCCGGCCAGCCACGCGCCGCAGGATGACCAGCAGCATGGCCATCAAGACCAGCGGCCCAAGCTGCGGCAGCTTGAGGAATGGGTTCGCGTGCTCGAACAGCGGCAGCAGCCACGCCAGCACGAGCAGCCCGCGTTCCGCACGCGACAGGCCATGCCGGATGCCGTCGCCCACCACGCCCGCAATCGCAATGCCGAGCCAGGTCAGCTCGTAGTCACGCAGATATGGCGTCGCCAGCATGGTAGCGATCACCAGTACCCCCGCGCGCAGGCCGAAGTCGCGGCTGCGGTGCCAGACGTAGGCCAACGCCGCGGCACCGCCCAGCGCCACCACCGCCTGCAGGACATAGGCGCCGGCGATGCTCATGCCGCCCAGACGCGCCGCCGCCAGCGGCGTCGGCATGCCATACCACGCGGTGATGCCGCCCTCCATGTAATGGGTCCGCGCCCACTGCGCGTTCTCCAGGAACGCCGGCACCGTTTCCCAGCCGCACACCGCCACGCTGGCGAGCGCAAACACCACCGCGGTGAGCGCCGCACTGGCAAACGTCTTCCACGCGCGCGCGGCCAGCAACGCCAGCGGAAACAGCATCGCAAGCTGCGGCTTGATGGCCAGCACGCCGATGAGCACGCCGGCCAGCACGGGCCGCTTGTCGACCCAGAACACCGCCCAGGCGGCCAACCCGGCGGTGAGCAGCGAGTTCTGCCCCATCACGGCCGCGATGATGGTGGCGGGAGACGCCACCACCGGCAGCCAGAGCCCCTGGCGCCAGAAGTTGCCGGTGGTGTTACCGCTGGTGGCGTCTCCCGCCACCAGCGCCGCTACCGATTTCAGATAGACCGCGCCCGTCGCCAGCAGGAACAGCAGATAGCTCCATGCCAGCGGCAACAACGAGAACGGCAGCACCATCAACAGGAACGTCGGCGGATAGAGCCACGGCAGCACCACCGTGCTGTCCTTGCCCAGCGTGCCGTACCGGGCGATCACCGCGGTCAATTGGCCAACGTCATAAGCGTGCAGCGGGCCTTGGGTCAGGGCGAGGTGCGAGGCACCCCAGAACACCGAGAAGTCCGAGCCGGGCCGGGAAATCGTGGCATCGGTAAAGCCCTTGCTGACCCATCCCCAGGAGATGAGCAAGGCGGCAAACAGCACCAGCAGCGCTGCGCTGTACACCCGGACCCGATCGAGATCGAGCCAGCCGCCGGCGACACCGGCATGCACCGGTGCATCGTTCTTGCCCGGCAGGCGCGCTGACTTCGGGTTCATGCCATCTCCTCGCCGCGTGTGCCGGGCTGCGCGTGATGCGTCGTGCCGGGCGGGTCGTGCTGATCTGCTGGTGTGCTGATTGGCTTGTGTGCGTGGCATGCATGGCGGTCGTGGTGGACGCGACGGATTTGCCCTGCACAAGCCTGAACTCAGTCTTGTTCGCGGGTACCGATAAGGCAAGGCGAGAGCCCCGCGTGGCGCGGGTGTTGGCGGCTGGTGAAACGCCGCTGGCGGCGCAACGTTTCAGTGCTGAAGCGCGGGCCTTCCACCTGCGGATCGGCCACATGAGCGGCGTTGCCGAGCGCAACGATGGAGGGATCGACGCGACGGTCGCGCGCCACGTTTCCAGCCGGAAACATCGCCCCTGCAGCGACGGGGCTGGCCCGCACACCCGGTCGGCACCACCACACCGGGCCCCGCGCCCATCCCGCGCGGATTACCACCGTCTACTACGCTAACGCCCCACTGACCATTCGAATGAGGGCACGCCTGCAGGGCCTCATCCCTATGGAGCCTCATCCAAATGCACGCGCCATGGCGCGCGTTTCCACCCGGCAACGGCACCCCGGCAGAACCCGGTGCGCGGCTCGCACTGCCGCCACGCAACACCACCGCATCGCCCGCAAAGCCTTGTCGCAACTGAATCGGCACAGGGGTGGCCCGCCTTTTGCCTATCCCCGTTCGCAAGACCCGCCACCTTGGGCTAGCGAGGGGAGCAGCCAAGTCAAAGGCGGCGGGAGGGCAGAACGAACAGCCAGCACCCACGCTGGCGCCGACCAAGGGACCCGAGCCAATGTCTACCGATGCCGTGCTCACATCGCCCGCACAGGACCACGCCAGCCGCATCACCGCATGGTGCGCCTCGCGTTCCCTGCTGCGTGCACGCGGGCTTGGCGCGCTGGCACGCTCGGCCCGGCACACACACCAGCGGTCTGCGCGCATGTCGCAGATCAGCCTCCGGTGGGTGCCCGGCAACAGCGAGGGCTGCTGGCCGTTCCACGCCTGCGCCATCTGCGCGCCGCCGACATGCGCTCCCTCATCGAGCCTTTCCACAGCAGCACTTTCTTTACCAATGAAGGAGATTGTCATGGAACGCCTGACTACCACTCTCAAGCAATTCGTTCGTGATGAAGATGGCGTGACCGCCATCGAATACGGGCTCATCGCCGCCCTGATCGCGGTCGTCATCATCGCCTCGGTCAAGCTGGTCGGCCAGAACCTGAGCACCGTGTTCAGCTACATCGCGGCAGAGCTCGGTTGACCCGCGGCGCGGGGTCGATTGCGCTGCATACCAGGTCGCTAAAGGGTCGCCGGATGGCGGCAGCGAGCCGGGGGGCAAGCGTGGGCTGCCGGGAGGTCGGCAGTCCACGCCCTCGGTCCACTGCTAGCCGGATCGTCTGGCTCGGGTGCGCGCAGTCCCCCTGCAACTGAAGGAGATTGAGATGGAACCGATCGGAACCTCCCTAGACCTCTTTCTGCGCGACGAACAGGCGGTCACTGCCATTGAGTACGGCCTGATCGCAGCGCTGATTGCGGTCGTCATCATCGCCTCTGTCCAGTTGGTCGGCACCAACCTGAGTTCGGTGTTCAGCTACATCGCCGCCGAGCTCGGGTGATGCCGCCAAAGCAATCGCATCACGACGGGGAAGCGGATGCGCACAGGAGCCCTCACGTGTCCTGTGAAGACATCACGCGTTGGAGAGGGGGAGTGCGAGCCCCCCGCGACGCACGGCAGGACAGTGCATCGCGGGGTTTGTTGGACATCGCTGGAGACTGGCAATGAAACGACGCATGGATCAGTGGAAGCTGCTGCGCGACGAACAGGGTGTGACGGCCATCGAGTACGCCCTGCTGGGCGCGCTGATCGCCATGGTCATCCTTGCATCGGTCTCGGCGTTGGGCAGCACCGTGCTCTCCCTCTACCAAATGATCGCCGCAGAAATACCGTGACGCAGCGCCGCCTGTTGCTCACCAATGAACGCTTGAGGATTCCGACCTGACACCGCCAACGCACCCGAGGACACCATGACTGCCGCCGCCCTGCTCTCGCCGATGATCGCCCCCGCTTCAATGGGGATGGTGCTGACCGCGGCCGCCATCGACCTGCGCGAGCGCCGCATTCCCAACTGGCTGACCTTCGGTGCGTGGCTGATGGCACTGCCCCTGCAGATCGCCATCCATGGGCTCGGGCACGGTGCGGCCGACTGGGCGGTGGGCTGGGTGGCCGGGTTCGCCATCTTCCTGCCCTTCTACCTGGTGCACGGCATGGCCGCCGGCGACGTCAAGCTGATGGCCGCCGTGGGTGCCTGGCTGGGCGCCTCGATGGCGCTGCAGATCGCGCTGGCCACGTTCGTGATCGGCGGCGTGTGGGCGCTCGCGCTCACCGCACGGCGCAGGCGCATGGCCCAGCTGCGCCGCAACCTGGCCAGCATCCTGCTCTCGCAAGGGCAGATCAGCCGCAGCGCAGAACCACCCAAGCCAAACGCAGACGCATCGTGGTCGGTGGGTGCCGTGCCCTACGGCGTGGCGATCGCCGCCGGCACGATCGCCATGCTGTTTGCCTCCGCCTGGTGAGCCCCTTCACGCGCACCCCACTCCACCCACACAAACGGTGACGAACATGATTCTGGACGAACGACTCGAGCACACCGACATCGGGCACGTGACGCACATGCTCGAGCCCGTGCCGTCAACCGGGGAAGGCATGGCCGAGAAGAAGCCGGTGCCCCCCTGGCATGCCCTGCCGCGCACCGTGGCCGAGACGGGCCTGGACATCTCGCTGCTGCTGGGGCTGCTGCTGAAGGTGGCCTACCTGAACCGCAGCGCAACGCTGGCGATGCTGATGGACACGCTCAAGCTGCCAGCCATGGTCATCAACGAGGTGGCCGCCTATGCCGTGCGCGAGCGCATGCTGGAAGTGCTGCACCGCGGCGCCAACGATCTGGACGTGCGCTTCGGGCTGACCGACGTCGGCTATGCGCGCGCCGCCGAATGCAGCGCGCGCTGCAGCTACGTGGGCGCCGCACCGGTCACGCTGGCGGCCTATGTGGAGGCCGTGCAGCGGCACTCCATCCAGCTGGCGTCGCTGTCCAAGGATGAAGTGACGGCCGCGTTCAGCGCCCTGGTCATGCCGCAGGACTTGCTCGACAACGTCGGCATCGCGCTCAACACCAGCCGCGCGCTGATGCTGTACGGCCCGGCCGGCGGCGGCAAGACCTACCTGGCCCAGCACCTGGGCACGCTGCTGCCGGGCGCGGTGCCGGTGCCGCACGCCGTCACGGTGGCCGGCGAGATCATCCAGATCTTCGATCCGCTCGTGCACGTGCCGTTCGAGGGCGACGACAGCCCCCTGAAGCAACGCCCGCTCGATCGGCGCTGGCTGGTCTGCCACCGGCCGGCCGTGCTCTCCGGCGGCGAACTGACGCTGGAGATGCTGGAGTTGCGCTACGACCAGTCCACCGGCTTCTACCAGGCTCCGCCGCACATGAAGGCCAACAACGGCATCTACATCGTGGATGACCTCGGCCGCCAGCAGGTGGGCGTGACGGAGCTGCTCAACCGCTGGATCGTGCCGCTGGACCGCCGCGTCGACATGTTCTCGCTGCGCAACGGCGTGCGCTTCTCGGTGCCGTTTGACGTGTGGCCGGTGTTCTCGACCAACCTCGAGCCGAGCGACCTGGGCGACGACGCCTTCCTGCGCCGGCTCGGCAGCAAGCTCCACGTCGGCCCGCTGACCGTGCGCGAATACCACGAGGTCTACATGCGCGCCGCGCAGGATCTCGGCCTGCAAAGCGACAGCGCCGATGCGGCGTTCGCTTACCTGCTCGAAGGCTTGCACGGCGCCACGGGCAAGCCGCTGCTGGCCTGCATTCCACGCGACCTGCTGCGGCTGGTCGCGTCTGCGGTGCACTACCACGGAACCGAACCCCATGTGAGCGAAGACGCTTTGCGCCGGGCCTGGCAAAGCTATTTCTGCGCCTCCGTGGATGCCAGGACAACCCAACCCATGCAGGCAAACCCAGGCACGCAGCCGGATACCCCGGCCGCCACCTGACGCTTGCGTATCCGACCCGCGTCATCGATCTCAGTAAGGGGAACTCATCATGAAGAACGCGCGTGCAATCCTGATGCTGGTCGTCGCACTGGCGGCTGGTATCGCGGCAGTCATCTCCGCATCGCGGTGGCTGGCGCAGCAATCGTCCAGCTCGGTCAAGCAGATCGTGGTGGCCGGCAACGACATGGACCTCGGCCAACCACTGGGCAGCGAACAGCTGCGCGTGGTCAGCTGGCCGTCTGGCAGCGTGCCCCCCGGCACCTTCGACGACCCCAAGGCGCTGCAGGGGCGCGTGGTGCGCACCAGCCTGCAGCAAGGTGAACCGATCCTGGAGAGCAAGCTCGCCCCGGTCGGGACCAAGGGCGGCCTGTCGGCGGTCATCGGCGAGGGCAAGCGCGCCATCACCGTGCGCGTGAACGATGTGGTGGGCGTGGCCGGCTTCGCGCTGCCAGGCAACCTGGTCGACGTGATCGTCAACACCAATGAGGACACGAGGGCCGCGAACAACAACGCCAGCATCTCCAAGATCGTGCTGGAAAAGATCCTGGTGCTGGCGGTCGCGCAGCAGGTCAGCCGCGACGATACGCAGCCCAAGGTGGTCAATGCGGTCACGCTCGAGGTCACGCCCGAGCAGGCCGAGAAGCTCGATGTCGCACGCAGCGTCGGCACGCTCTCGCTGGTGCTGCGCAATCAGGTCGATGTGGCCGCCACGTCAACCGGCGGCGCGACCAAGCTCACCCTGCTGGGCACGCCTGCAGCCGAGCCGGCACCCAAGGTGGTGACGGTCAGTGTGCCGGCGCGCGCACCGGTCAAGGTGCGGCGTGCCAGCACCGCCGCGGTCAAGCAGCGTGATTGCATCGGCGTGCTGTCCGGTGTGCACGGCAGCATGGAGTGCTTCTGAGCCCAGCCCAGGCGCCATCACGGTGTGAAGGTCAACCAGTCAACAGAGGGTTTCCCAGCCAACGCAAGTTCTTCTTGTACAGCACTGCCTCTCCGGGGGGGAGATATGAAAACGAACCAAAAAATCGATGCCGCACTGCTGAATACCCGCGCCATGGTCTGCGCCATGGCGCTGGCAGGGGCAGCAGGTGCCATGCTGTGTGTGCCCACAGGCGTGCGCGCACAAACCGCGATGGAAGCAGGCGCCGTCGCCAAATCCACCACGGCGCCCGTCGCCGCCCAATCTCAGTCGCGCGCAGGCGGGGCGGCGCCCATGCAGATGACCATCAGCATGGCGCAGCCTGCCGTGCCGGCCCAGCCCGACGTGCGCGGCCCCAACTGCACGGGCGCTGTGCGCAGCGAAAGCAACGTGGTGGTGCCGGTGGGCAAGTCGACCATCATTGCGCTGCCGGAACCGGTGCGCAATCGCACCCTGGGCAACCCGAACGTGGTGCAGGCCAGCATGGTCTCGCCGCAAAGCATGTACCTGCTGGGCCGCAGCGTGGGCACCACCAACATGATCGTGCAAGGCCGCAGCGGTGCCTGCAGCATTGTCGACGTGGTGGTCAATGCCGATGCCGGCGGCCTGCAGACCTCGCTCGCGCAGCTGATGCCGGGCGAATCCCGGATCCGCGTCACCACGGCGGCTGACAACCTGGTGCTGACCGGCTCCGTGTCGAACGCACAATCCGCCGCCATGGCGATGGAAATCGCGCGCGCCTACGCGGCCTCGGCCCAGGCCGGCAACGACAAGGCCGGCGGCAACCCCGGCGGCGGCGTGCTCAACATGATGACCGTCGACACCCCGCAGCAGGTGATGCTGGAGGTCAAGGTGGCCGAGGTGTCGAAGACGCTGCTCAACCAGATGGGCTCGGCGCTCAACATCCAGGGCGGCTTCGGCTCCTGGAGCGGCGGGCTGCTGACCTCGCTGCTGACGGGCTCCTCCACGGCGGTCTTCGGCAACAAGGCCAACAACCGGCCCTTCCAGGTCCAGCTCGATCCGCAGCGCAACGACAACCTGGTCAAGGTGCTGGCCGAACCGAACCTGGTGACGCTCAGCGGCCAGGAAGCCAGCTTCCTGGCGGGCGGCAAGATCTACATCCCGGTCGCGCAGAGCAACATCCTCGGCGGCGCAGCCACCATCACCCTGCAGGAAGAAGAGTTTGGTGTCGGGCTGAAGTTCACGCCCACGGTGATGGCCAACGGCCGCATCAACCTCAAGGTGGCGCCGGAAGTGTCCGAGCTCTCGCCCACCGGCGCGACGGTCACGGGCTCCAGCCTCACCGGCCAGACCATCCTGCCGCTGATCACGACCCGCCGGGCCTCCACCACGGTGCAGATGCGCGACGGCGAGAGCTTCGCCATCGGCGGCCTGATGCAGGACAACGCACGCGGCTCGCTCAAGGCCCTGCCCGCCGTCGGCGAAGTGCCCGTGCTCGGCGCGCTGTTCCGCAGCACGTCGTACCAGCAGGACCTGACCGAGCTGGTGATCGTGATCACGCCGCACCTGGTGCAGCCGATGCAGACGGCGTCCTATCCGCTGCCGACCGACAGCTTCTCGACACCCAGCGAGGCCGCGGTCTACCTGATGGGCAACATGGAAGGCTACGGCGGCAAGAACCGCCCGGGCCAACCGATGCCGGGCAAGGCGCCGCAAGCCCCGATGCCCGCACCGAGCGCGCCGTCGGCACCCGCCTCGCAAGCACCCGCTCCGGCGGTGCCGGTCACGCCCGCCCCGGTGCCCGCTCCGCGCACGGAAGTGACCACCGCGCCCGCCGACAAGCCCGCACAGGATGCCCCGGTCGCGCCGGCCGCGCCGGTCGCCACCGCGCCCGTGGCCGAAGTGATGGCGGTGACGCCGCCACCGGCACCGGCCACGGCGCTGGCAGACGACACCGCCGCGCGCGTCGCCCGCATCGAGGCCACCGCGGCACGCCTGGCGCAGGCCAGGGCCCGTGCCGACCGCAAAGCAGCGGTGGCAGACGCGAGCGCTGCGCCCCAAGCGCGCTGAGCATCCGGAAACCCACTGGAGAACCGCCATGAACGCGAACCTCAAACTCCTGTCCCGCGTTGCACTGCTGATGCTGGCCAGCCAGGCCCTGACCGCCTGCATGTCCACCACGCCCACGTGGGACAAGCACTTCGGTGAGGCCGTCACCGCCGTCAACCGCGCCCAGGTCATCAACCCCGATGCGCCGGGCAACCTGCCCGCCGCAGACGGTGTGGACGGCAAGGCCGCGGTGGCCGCCATGTCGAACTACGACCGCTCGCTGTATCGCTTCGGCACGGGCGGCGCCGGCGCGGGCAGCACGAGCGCCGGCTTTGGCGGCGGCGGCTACGGCGGGGTCGGCATGTCGGGCGGCGGCTCGCACTAGCGTGCACTGACCCGCACTGGCCCGCGCGGGCGGGCCGGTCGATCCGCCGCACGGCATCGCAAGGACACAGCACGAACCGCGCAGCAACACAGCAGCAACGATAGAAACAGGAGGCCTTGCCATGCTCAAGATCTTGATTGCATCCGAAGACGGCGAACGCCTGGCGGAGATCGCACGGCTGCTAGCCGCCAGCGGAAGCTACCAGGTCATGCGGCTGCAGGACGCGCCGGCCAACCTGCCCTCGCATGCCTGCCAGCTGCGCAGCGCCGATGTGCTGATCATCGACCAGGCCTACGGCGGCACCCCGCAGATGCAGTGCATTGAAGCGCTGCGCCAGCAGCACCCCGACCTGCCCTGCATCCTCGTCACGCAGTCGCAGCAGCCCGACCTGCTGATCCGCGCGCTGCGCGCCGGCGTGAGCGATGTGCTGGCCTGGCCGCTGGAGCGCGGCCAGCTGGCCGATGCCCTCAAGCGGCTGGAGACCAACTTCACCCCCCGGGCCCGGGAAGAAGCGCGCGTGATCGCCTTCGTGTCGAGCAAGGGCGGCTCCGGTGCCAGCTTCATCGCCAGCAACGTCGGCCACGCGCTGGCCACGCACGAGCACAAGCGGGTGCTGCTGATCGACCTGAACACGCAGTTCAGCGACACCCACTTCCTGGTCAGCAGCAAGACGCCGCCCGCCACGCTGGCCGAAGTCTGCGCGCAGATCGACCGCCTGGACGACGCCTTCCTGGAAGCGTGCCTCACGCACGTCGACAAAGGCTTCGACATCCTGGCCGGCGCCACCGACCCGATCAAGGCGGGCGAGATCAAGAAGGACCGCATCGAGTACGTGCTCTCGCTAGTCTCGCCCAGCTACGACTTCATCCTGGTCGACGTGGGGCAGGCCATCAACCCGCTGTCGATTGCGGTGCTCGACCACTGCGACCAGATCTGCCTGGTGGTCCAGCCGACCATCGCCTTTGCCCGCACCGGGCGGCGCCTGCTCGACATCCTGCACGGCCTGCACTACCCGGCCGACAAGATCCGCGTGCTGGTCAACCGCCATGGCCGGCGCGACGAGCTGCCGCGCGGCACGCTGGAAAACGTCTTCGGCATGAAGATCTTCCACATGCTGCCCGACGACCCCGCAGCGGTGGATGAATCCATCTGCCAGGGCGTGCCCGCCGCCCACGAGCACCGGCACAGCGCCGTCTCCAAGGCCGTGCTGGCCTTGGCCGACATCTTTGCCACGGCCCGCGAGAACGAACGCCACCAGCCGCAAGAGAAGGGCTTCTCCCTGAGCAAGCTCTTCATGCGGGCCCGCGCGTCCTCACCGAACATTGCCTGAACGCTCCTGCGCTATACAGCCGATCCTGGAGCCGATCTTGGAGTCCATCATGTCGATCCGCGAACAACTCGCCCAGCCGGAACACCCGCCGCTGACCATGAACGGGCACGGCGCGATCCTGCACACCAAGCCGGGGCATCCGTCCTATCGTGACTTCAAGAAGACCGTCCATGAAGCCGTGCTCGACCGGGTGGACCTGGAGCGCCTGGCGCGCTTCCCGACCGACCGGGTGCGCCAGGAGATCGGCATCCTGGTCAACGGCATCATCGATGAAGAAAAGCTGCTGCTCAACGACACCGAGCGCCGCCAGCTGACGGCCGACGTGTTCGACGAGATGTTCGGCTTCGGCCCGCTGGAGCCGCTGCTGCAGGACCCGACCGTGTCGGACATCCTGGTCAACACCGCCAAGCAGACCTATGTGGAACGGCGCGGCAAGCTGGAGCTGACCGACATCACCTTCTACGACGATGCCCACCTGATGAAGGTGATCGAGAAGATCGTCTCGCGCGTGGGCCGGCGCATTGACGAGACCAGCCCGATGGTGGACGCGCGCCTGCCCGACGGCTCGCGCGTCAACGCCATCATCCCGCCCTCGGCCATCGACGGGCCGCTGCTGTCGATCCGGCGGTTTGCCGCCAACCCGCTGCAGATCTCCAACCTGATCGAGCTGCGCACCCTGACCCCGCCGATGGCCAAGCTGGTGCAGGCGCTGGCGCATGCCAAGCTCAACGTGCTGGTCTCGGGCGGCACCGGCAGCGGCAAGACCACGCTGCTGAACATCCTGTCGGGCTTCATCCCGATGGACGAACGCCTGGTCACGATTGAAGACGCGGCCGAACTGCAGCTGCGCCAGCCGCACGTGCTGCGCCTGGAAACCCGGCCGCCCAATATCGAAGGCAAGGGCGAGATCACGCAGCGCGCGCTGGTGCGCAACGCCCTGCGCATGCGGCCGGACCGCATCATCCTCGGCGAAATCCGCGGCGGCGAGGCGCTCGACATGCTCAACGCCATGAACACCGGCCACGAGGGGTCGCTCACCACCATCCACGCCAACACCCCGCGCGACGCCCTCACCCGCATGGAGAACATGGTGAACATGGCCGGCCTGAACCTGCCGCCCAAGACCATCCGCCAGCAGATCGCCTCGGCCATCACGGTGGTCATCCAGGTGGCGCGGATGACGGACGGGCGCAGAAAGGTCGTCAGCATCCAGGAGATCACCGGCATGGAGGGCGACATCATCAACATGCAGGAGATCTTCACCTTCCAGCGCACCGGCGTTGGGCAGGACGGCACGGTCAAGGGCAACTTCCACGCCACCGGGGTCTATCCGCGCTTTGCGGAACGGCTGCGCGTGTACGGCGTGGGCCTGCCCGACGAGACCTTCGACCCGGCCCGGCACTTCGAGGCCTGAGCGAGGCCCGAGGACGCAACCTGAGGACGACATATCAAGCCGCCACAGACGGCGCGATCCGAACACGGGGGAACCCCAAATGACCCAAATCTTCTATGCCTTCATGATCCTGCTGTTTGCGGCGGTGGTGCTGTGCATCGAGGGCCTTTACCAGTGGTGGAACAACTACCACGGCCCCGCGGCCAAGCGCGTCGATGCCCGCATCCGCGCGCTGTCGGCCGGCGGCCACGTCGACCAGGAGCGGCTCTCGATCCTGAAGAAACGCCTGCTGAGCGACTCGCCGCGCCTGCAGCGCTGGCTGATGAGTCTGCCCCGCGTGACGCTCATCGACCGCTGGCTGGCGCAGTCCGGCAGCACGTGGTCGGTCGGGCAGTTGCTGGGGACCAGCCTCCTGTTTGCCGCGGGGACGGCGGTGGCGGGCAGCTTGCTGCCGGTGCCGCTCATCATCGTGGGTGCGGTGGCGCTGCTGGTGGGCATGCTGCCCACCCTGTATATCGCCCGGCTGCGCAACAAGCGCATCAAGCGCCTGGAGGTGCAGCTGCCGGATGCCGTCGACATGATCGCCCGCGCATTGCGCGCCGGGCACTCCTTTGCCAGCGCGCTGGGCATGGTCGGGCAGGAGATCAAGGAGCCGATGGGGCCGGAGTTCCGCATCACGTTTGAAGAGATCAACTACGGCGTGGCGGTGGACGAAGCGCTGACCAACCTCGCCATGCGGGTGCCCGTCAATGACCTGCGCTACTTCGTGATCGCGGTGCTGATCCAGCGCGAGAGCGGCGGCAACCTGGCCGAGATTCTCGACACCATCGGCATGCTGGTGCGCGAGCGCCTGAAGCTGTACGACAAGATCCGCGTGCTGTCGGCCGAGGGGCGCCTGTCGGCGTGGATCCTCGGGCTGCTGCCGTTCTGCACGGCTGGGCTGATCCTCGTCGTCAACCCCGACTTCATGAAGGTGCTCTGGACCGACGAGATGGGCCTGAAGATGATCGGGGCGGCGCTGATCAACATGGTGCTCGGCGTGCTCTGGATGCGCAAGATCATCCGCATCCGGGTGTGAGGGATCAAAGGTTGCGATAGGCACTGACATGCGGGCACCGTTCCGCAGAGGGAGACGATCATGCAAACCATCTATTCCGAACAGAACCTGGTGCTGGTCCTGGTCTTTGTTGCCGTCTTTGTTGCCGCACTCGGCCTGCTGCACCTCTTTGCGCCAGACCGCACGCGCAGCCGGGTGCAACAGATCGGCGGCCAGATGCTGGACACCGACGCCGCCACCGGGCTCGATAGTGCCTGGGTGGAAAAACTGGCCACGTGGGCCAAGCCGGTCTCGCAGCTCTCACTGCCCAAGGAGGGCTGGGAGAACTCGCAGCTGCGCGTGCGCTTCATGAATGCCGGCTGGCGCCACGCCTCGGCCGCGCCGCTGTACTTTGGGGTCAAGACGGTGCTGGCGATCGTGCTGCCGATGCTGGCGCTGGCGGTCATGGGCGCCAAGCACGTGAACTTCCCCAGCCAGGAGATGGCCTTTGCCATGCTGGGCCTGCTGTGCGCCATCGGCTACTACCTGCCCAACGCGGTGCTCGCCCGCAAGATCGAGAACCGCAAGCGCGCGGTCTTTGAAGAGTTTCCCGACATGATCGACCTGCTCACCGTCTGCGTGGAGGCGGGCCTCGGGCTCGATGCCGCGCTGCTGCGCGTGTCGCAAGAGTTGGCGCTGCGCTGCCCCGTGCTGGCATCGGAGCTGGAACTGATGCTGCTGGAGCTGCGCTCCGGCTTCTCGAAAGAGAAAGCCCTGCTCAACCTGGCCCTGCGCACCGGCGTGGAAGACGTGGACAAGTTTGCCTCGATGCTGATCCAGGCCGACCGCTTCGGCACCAGCCTGGCCACCTCGCTGCGGGTGCTGTCCGAGATGCTGCGCACCAAGCGCCGCATGATCGCCGAAGAGCAGGCCGCCAAGATCGCGCTCAAGCTGCTCTTCCCGCTGATCTTCTTCATCTTCCCGACCTTGCTCCTGGTGCTGCTGGGCCCGGCATTCATCCAGATCTACCGGGTGCTGCTGCCCACCATGACCGGCAGCACGGGAGGCTGACGTGCGAAAACGCCCCTAGCCAGGCTGTAATGGCCCCCGGACTATCAGTTGGCGCACGTCGCCAGCGCGGTGGTCCTGTTCCCGGTCGCGCGCCGGGTTTTTTCCTTTGTGCGCACGGGCTTGGTTTCGCCGCCCCCGCGCGGGCAAAAAGAAATGGGTGTCCGCATTTCGTGGTTGATTTCGTTTTGTGCGCTGCAACGTATCGTGCGACGTGGGCGAATGAGGGTCGCTGAACGGCCACAACCTGCCGTTTTGCTCGCTGGGAAACCCGCCGTTGGATTGGCTGCATCACTCCGAAACCCGACGGACGGGTGACACGCACAATTGGACCTTTGCGGACTTTCAGATAGGGGGCGCTTGTAAGGCGGTTGCAGGCAACTGTCCTGGCATTCGAGCCTCGGCGGGTGCGAGCGTTAGGTTTCGCTGCAAACGGATGCACACTTCCCGTCTCACTCAGTGCGACCCTAATGGCCTCTCAGGCAGCGATAGTCGCCGTGCGTGAGCTTTTCTGCGTTACATCGTGATTTCGCGCGTCATGCCGGGCGGCCGACCGGTTCAAGGGAGCGTGGTCTGATTCCGCCATCCCTGCTGCCGGCTCGAACCCGCTCCCGCTTCATTCCTGCCGCGCTTCGCGCAGCGCATCCTGCATCACGATGCCGACCGCTTCGATATGCGTCTTCGTCAGGCGCTTCGCGGCACGCCGGTCGCGCGCGAGCACCGCATCGAGAATCGCGCGATGCTCCGCGAGCGACAGGCTCTGGTAGCGCTCGAGCTGCCAGACGAGCCGCAGATAGCGGTCGGTCTTGCGCCAGATCGCCTCCAGCGTCTCCAGCAGATGCCGCTTGCCGCTCGCCTGATAGATCGCGCGATGGAACGCCCAGTTGTCGATCGACCAGTGCTCGACCTCGTGCGCGTCCGCGTCGCGCGCGAGGATCGCGCGGGCTGCGGTTTCGTCGTCCGCACCGAACGCGTCGATCGCCGCGTCGAGCGCGAGCAGCTCTAGCGCGACCCGCATTTCGGTCAGCTCGGCGGCCTCGAAGGTCGTCATCGCGGACACGAACGCGCCGCGGTTCGGCACGATCGTGACGAACCCGCCCGCCTGTAGCTGCACGAACGCCTCCCGCACCGGAATGTGGCTGGTGCCGAACTCCTTCGCGATCAGGTCCTGCCGCAACTGCGTCCCCGGCACCCAGGTGCCGTTCGCGATGCGTTCGCGCAGGCGCTCGGCGAGCAGCGTCGAAGAGAGCTTGCCATCGGCTGATTTTTTCATTTTAATATATTAAAACGGTAACGGAGGCTGATGTGACGGTATCCAGATTGAGAAATATTCCCGGCATCGGCGTCGATCGGGTGGGCGACGCCGCGGACTCGCTGCGCGACGCGGACATTCTAAGGCTCGAGAATCTCGACACCGACCTTCGGCCGCCCGCGGCGGCGCTGGCGAGCACCCACGCGGCGATCGACGACGACGCGGCGAACAGCTACCTGCCCTTCATCGGCCAGCGCGCGCTGCGCGAAGCGGCGGCCGCGCGGGTCGGCCGCAGCGCCAGCACCGCCTACGATGCCGCGAGCGAATGCATCGTGTCGGCCGGCGGTCTCGCGGGCATTCTCAACGTGCTGCTGGGCGTGCTCGAACCGGGCGACGAGGTCGTGCTGACGGATCCCACCTACGCCGGCTTGATCAACCGCGTGCATCTGGCCGGCGGCGTGCCGAAGTTCGCGCGCCTGCAGCCGGGCGCCGACGGCTGGCGGCTCGACCCCGACAGCCTCGCCGCCGCGATCGGGCCGCGCACGAAAGCGCTGCTCGTCATGTCGCCTTCGATGCCGAGCGGCTACGTCGTGTCGCACGACGAATGGCGCGCGATCGCGGAGCATTGCGAGCGTCACGACCTCTGGCTGATCTACGACGCCGCGATGGAGCGCATCCTGTTCGACGGGCGCGAGGTCCTGCATCCCGCCGCATTGCCCGGCATGCGCGAACGCACCATCACGGTCGGCGCGGTGTCGAAGGAGTACCGGATGATCGGCTGGCGTGTCGGCTGGATCGTCGGGCCTGCGCCGATCATGAACGACTTGCGGCTCGTGAGCCTGTCGAACGTCGTGTGTCAGGTCGGCATCGCAATGCCCGGCGCAACCGCCGCGCTGACAGCAAGCGACGATGGCGTGGCGGCCGCGACGGCAGAATGGGAGCGCCGCCGCGACTTCATGATGAGCGCGCTCGCCGACCTGCCGGTGATCCGTCCGCACGGCGGCTGGTCGATGCTGATCGATACCCGCAGCGTCGGTCTGGAGCCGCCCGACGCGTCGAAACTGCTGCTCGAGCACGGCAAGGTGGCCGCGACGCCGATGACGAACTGGGGACCCGATGCGGACCGCTATCTGCGTTTCGTGTTCGCCAACGAGGCCGTCGCACGCCTGCACGACATTCGCGAACGCATCCGCCGCTCATGGCGGACGTAGAGATGAAAAAGGCTGGGGTCCGCAGGCGTGGATCCCAGCACGTCATAGCGTGGTGGAGCGTATATGTCCTGGTGCGCCATGCCCGCTGGAAACGCGTTTTCCTGATGGACTACTGCGTGGACGCAGTCATGCACCATTGGTTCGAAAAGAAGCTGAGGTAACAACGCTGAGCGACTGCTTCCGGCGGGAAACTAGGTCGCCAATGGTGGCATGTGAAAGTCCGCGACGGTCACGTCGCCGGGCCGCCGATGCTTCGGCGCAAATGCCCGGAAAGTGCCCCCTTTGCCACCTCACCGAATCAGCTTCCTGACGTTGGCAAAGGCCGACCAATTGTCCTTGAGTGGCCGTACCGGGTGACTGCTCCACTCCGATCCACGCCGTTGCACCTTTGACGGCTCGACCGTCGGCAACGGGTTGCGGATTCAACCGGTCGATGCAACGTATTGATGGAATCGCTCCGCCGGCGTATCGAAGTTTAGTGTCTTGCGCGGACGTTCGTTGAGCCGTCTGGCGACGGCATTGAGCTTAGCCTGCG
>CAJXMR010000042.1 GCA_913056305.1 uncultured Ralstonia sp. | reverse complement strand
AAGGCGTCCCATGTGCCTTGCGACTGGCCGGTGCCGCGCACGTCCACCACCACCGTCGCGTAGCCGTGCTGGACGATGTACGGATCGGCCGCGCCCAGCGCAGCACCGATCGAGGCTTCGTATTGCGCGTTGCCGCCGTTGTACGAGGTTTGCACGAGCACCGTCGGAAAGGAGCCCGTTGCGGCGTTGCCGGATGCGTCGGCGGGCAGCGTCACATATGCGGCGAGCTTCGTGCCGTCGGGCATCGAGATGTATTGCGTGGCTTGCCGGGCGACGCCCGCGTAGAGCACGGGCGGGTTGTAGTCGACCCACTTGGCGCCAGCGTTGCTCGTGATGGACGTGCCCGGCTGCGCGGGCGTGGCGCGCGTACCGAGCGTGGTCCAGTTGACTGCGGCCGGCTGTACCGGCGGTGTTGGCTGCGTGGTGGTGTTTGAATCTGCGCGGATGCTGTTGGCGACAGTCGAGCCATCATTGCCGCCGCAGCCCGAGAGCGAAAGCGCCGCGCACAGCAGTGCCGACATCAGCATGCGGCCGCGCCGCACACGTGGGGTGCCCATTTGCATGGGGTGTCTCCTCTTGAATGCTTTTGTTGTGTGGGGGGAATGGCCAGCGCGCCGAGGGTGGCGGCATGCGGCCGATCGCTTCCGGTTCAGAAGCGAAGCAAGCGAAGAGGCCGGCGCAGAAGAGGGGTGGGTGACACGACCGACCGCGCGCCAGCGGGCTTGGGCGCACGGATAAAGCACCAAGCATGCCCACCGCCCGTCACCACGCAGATGGCGTTGTACGGCGATATGGCACGTGTGTTGGGGCCCGGAACACCGCCCGCGTTACGTAACGTTCCGCGTAACGAGCCGCCTGACGCAGCGGTTTTCAGATGAGAATTTCGCACCCCACCGACGTAGGGATGCTCCCCGCAAAGCGCCGCCAACAGGGTGTTTCAAACAGATCAAAACAACAACGCACGCATGCAACACGCGCGAATTGAGCGGCTCATGGGTGTTGGCATGGACGTTGCATATTCAGGCTGCACGCCCGGCGCAGGGCGCCATACGAAGAGCGCAACAACAGCACAGACCGCAAGGGGGCCATCATGAATCGCAACATTCAAGACGTCGAGATTGCCGCTGCCATCGACTCGGACCTGCTCCGCCGCCGCGAGCAGTTTGCCGGTCAGCCCGCCGCGTGGCGGGTCTGGTCGGAGGCCGCGCACGTTGCCACATTGAATGAACGCGCACGCAACGCGTTTATCGAGCACGTTGCCAATAGCCGTGGTGCCGATATCGCCCTGCGCCTGCTGCTGAAAGCGCAGTCGATTCGCGATCAGGTTGCGCAGACGCTGATGACGAATGAGACACAAGCCACGCTGCATTGAGTTACGAGAGGGGATGCCGACCAGGTAAGTTGAGTCGGCGGTGGGATGCAAAAGGCCTTGTCGGGAGACCGGGCCTTTTGTTCGTGAGGGAAACTTGGCGAGACCGTGCAGTGTGCTACAATCGCGGGCTTCCGGAGAGATGGATGAGTGGTTTAAGTCGCACGCCTGGAAAGCGTGTATAGGTTAATAACCTATCGGGGGTTCGAATCCCCCTCTCTCCGCCAGGATTCCCTGCCAAAAAAAGCCCGCCGTCGCGCGGGCTTTTTTGTTGCGCTCGGCCATCGCGCTAGATACCGAGCAAGGTCGCCGCGAGGCGCGGTGCGTTACCAATCCGCGTTGGACCAATCCAACGCCACGCACGCCGAAGTGCGCAGGCCGGACCAGAAAGCGAACCGCGCCATGTTGGCGGCTTGATCGGGTGGGGCAGCGATGATGCTGCGCTGCTCGTCCGCTGAAAACAATTCCACGTCGTCCACCTCTTCAGGTGGCTCCCTCTGGCGGTACGTCCAGCGGTATAGCGGGGCATGTCGGCTCCCGTCTGTTCCATGATGTATCAAATCATGTGACTCGCACCCGCTTCATCGGCGACGCATGCATCCCTATATTCCTCTCCATCGAGTCCGCAAGACGAGGAGAGCGAAATGTCCCCCCACACAGAAATTCTTGAGCTGGTCGAGCGCTATTTCCAGGGTGTCTATCAAGGCAACGCTGCGCTGCTGACGGGTCTGTTCGATGGCGACGCAAGGGTCTATGGCGTCATTGCCGGTGAGCCCTATCTCAAGACCGCGGCCGCCTATGTGGATGGCGTTGCCGGCCGCAAGAGCCCCGCATCGCTGGGCGAGCCCTACCGCATGCGCCTGCTCGCGCTCGACGTGCTCGGCCCGATCGCCCATGCCCGCCTGCATTCGCCGATGCTCGGCTTCGACTACTACCTGTACCTGACGTTCGCGCAACGGCCGGACGGCTGGAAGATTGTCAACAAGACCTTTACTCACCATCCCATCGCGTGACAGGAGAAATCCAAATGAGCTCGAAGATCGTTATCGTCTATCACAGCGGCTACGGCCATACCAGCAAGGTCGCCGAGGCGGTCGCAACCGGCAGCGGCGGGCAGCTTGTGCCCATCGACGCCGAAGGCAATCTGCCCGAAGGTGGTTGGGACGCGCTGGAGCAGGCCCAGGCCATCGTGTTTGGAAGTCCTACCTACATGGGCAACGTCAGCTGGCAGTTCAAGAAATTCGCCGACCAGTCGTCCAAGGTGTGGGCGCAGCAGGGCTGGAAGGACAAGCTTGGTGCCGCCTTCACGAATTCCGCTTCGGTTGCGGGTGACAAGCAGACGACCCTGTACACGCTGTTCACGCTGGCGCAGCAGCACGGCATGCTGTGGGTCGGCACCGGCTTGATGCCAAGCAACTCGAAGGCTGCCCGGCGCGACGACATCAATTACCTGTCGTCGTTCGCTGGCCTGGCGACTGCATCGCCGTCCGATGCCAGCCCCGAGGAAGTGCCGCAGGGTGACCTGGCCACGGCGCGACTGTTCGGCGAGCGCGTCGCGGCGGCGGCACGTCGCGTGGCGCAATCGTAAGGTCCCGTGTTGGCCGGGCGGGTCTTGCCGCCCGGCGTAGCGCTTGTCGCTCGGGCCTCCTCCGTCAGGAAGCCGATGAAGGCGCGTATCTCGTCGGGCGGAGCACTCGGCGAGTCAAGATCACCAACGTGGCCAGGATGCGCCGACCGCTGGCGACCGATTGCCTGGCTTTCAAGAATCAAGCTGGAGTGTAAGGACATGAAAAAACTGACCATCGATTTTGTCTCCGATGTCATGTGCCCCTGGTGCACGTTAGGGCTGCGCGCCCTCGAACAGGCCGTCGATCACCTCAGCGATGAGCTGAGCGTCGACATCCATTTCCGTCCCTTCGAGCTGAACCCGGATGCGCCCAAGGAGGGGCTGCTCGTCTTCGAGAACCAGCAGCGGAAATATGGCCTCTCCAAGCAGCAGGTGCTGGCCAATTACGCCAACATCACGGAGCGTGGCAAGGCGCTTGGCTTCACCTTCAACATGGAAAAGCGCAGCCATTACTACAACACCTTTGATGCCCACCGCTTGCTCCATTGGGCGGCCAGGTCCGGCAAGCAGCTGGCGCTCAAGCACGCGCTGATTTCGGCCTACTTTACCGATGGGAAGAACGTCAGCGACCACGCGGTGCTGAGCGAACTGGCGGTTGGCGTCGGGCTGGATGCGGAGGAGGCCCGCGCCGTGCTCGGCTCGGACCGTTACGCCGCAGAGGTGCGCGAAAGCCAGGCGAAATACCGCCAGCTTGGTATCCAATCGGTGCCTTCGATGATCATCAATGGCCAGTATCTTGTCACCGGCAGTCAGCCTGTGTCCGGGTATGAGCAGATCCTGCGCGACATCGCCAAAAAGGTGTAATCACCGAGTGCCAGCAGGGGGCGATAAGACCCCTTTGTTGTTCCCGCATCGTGGAGGCGGGCCAAAAGAACGAGGCGGGCAAATCTGCTGTGCGCGGCCCACTGAGCCGGGCAAAGTGATACGCGCGGACCCGTCGGGCAGCCCGCGCACCAGCCCGAAAATCCGTCTAAACACTAGGTTTGTGGCAGCCCCCTCTGTCTGCCAGGATCCCTGCCCAAAATGCCCACCATCGCGCGGGCTTTTCTTGTTGCGCTCGGTCATTGCGCTAAAGCAGTTGACATTTCCGCCGATTGGTATAGGTGTAATAGCTGTTCCCGTCACTTGACGAAGGCGCCGGGCGGTCATGACGCACGCAGCCCCAATGCCTGCCGCCATCCAGGAGCACCGGTAGGGCGAGCATCGCCGGCCACTAGGTATCACCCGCATGGATCGTGTGCCAGACTGCTGTGAAGACACCGTGGTAGTGGCGTGACCAGCGCCACCCGGGGCCGCCCTTGAGGGCCGGCAGACATGACATTCCTGGAGTTGGCGTGGCGTCAGAGCGTTCGAATACTTCAGAATCCAAGGTGCTCCGCGGCCTGCGGGGCCTGCTTTCGCCACTGAATGTCGGAGTGGCGGTCTGCCTGATCGCCATCTGGTCGTTCACGTTCTACCAGCTCAGCCGAGAGCGTGATCGTCTGTTGCGCGATGCCGAGATGCGCACGGTGGTCGAGGCCCAGGCTTTCGGGGAGTACGCGCACGCCAGCACGCGGCGCCTCTCAGAATTCCTCCTCGACCTGCGGGCCAGTTGGCTCGCGGGCCGCACGATCTTCGAGCAGGTCATCCACGAGCGGCAGGATGTCGTGCAGGACCTGTCATTCCAGGTGGCCGTCATCGACAAGGACGGGCGCCTCGCCTACTCCTCCATCGCGCCGGTCACGGAAGTCGTCGACCTCAGCCAGCGCGAGCATTTTCGCGTCCACAAGGTGTCGGGCGGTCGGGATGTCCTGTTCATCAGCGACCCCATCCAGGGCAAGGTCTCGAAGAAGTGGTCCATCCAATTTACCCGGCCGATCCTGAAGGCGGGCGGGTTCGATGGTGTCATCGTGGTGTCCGTCAGCCCGGAGCAGTTCGCCAGCTTCGCGGGCAAACTCAAGATGAGCGAGGGCGATACCGCGACGATCGTCAAGGAATCCGGGCAGATCATCGCCCGCGTGCCCGATGGGATCAGCAGTCTCGGCAAGCCACTTCGGAATCGGCCTTTTTCACGCAGCGAGGCGCCGCTGTCGGGCAACTACCGCGTGGTTGCCCAAACCGACGGCGTCGAGCGGATCTTCGGGTACTACCGGATCCCCGAAATTGGGCTGACCTTCACCGTGGGCGAGTCGGTCGTGTCGGTGCTGTCGCCGTACCAGACGTACTGGCACACCGCGTTGGCCGAGGCCATTGCATCGACCCTGTTGATCGCGCTGCTGCATTTCACGCTGCGCCGGTCGATGGCCGAGCGCAGGCGGCACCTGGAGGAAATGCGGCTTGCCTCGCTGGTCTACGCGTCAAGCAGTGAAGCCATGATGGTGACGACGCTCGATGGCCGCGTCGTCGACGTGAATCCGGCCTTTACCGCCACCACCGGCTTTACCGCCGCCGAGATGAAGGGCAGGCACAGCGATGCCATCCGCTCCGAGCGCAATGACCTGCCCCTGATGGAGGGGATGCAGGCGGCGGTCGGGGCCGCAGGCTCCTGGAGCGGCGAATACCTGATCCGCCGCAAGGATGGCAGCGAATTCCCTGCGCTGGTGACCATCGATACGTTCCTGGAGCACTCGCTTGGCGAGCGCAGGCGCGTGGCGCTGATCCACGACATGACCGAGAAGCGGCGCGCCGAGGAGGTCATCTGGCGGCAGGCGAATTTCGATGCGCTGACCGATCTTCCCAACCGGCGCATGTTCTCGGATCGATTGCGGCAGGAGATCCAGAAGGCGCAGACCTCGGAGGGGCCGCTGGCGTTGCTGTTCATCGACCTGGACCGATTCAAGGAGGTGAACGACACCCTCGGCCACGATCAGGGCGACATCCTGCTGCAGGAGGTTGCCCGCCGCATCACGTCAACCGTGCGGTCAACCGACACCGTGGCCCGGCTCGGTGGTGATGAGTTCACGGTCATTCTGTCGAACCTCGGGGAGCCTGGCGCTGCGGAAGGCATCATCCGCGAGATGCTGGAGCGCATCGGTGCGCCGCTCAAGCTGGCGGAGGAAATGGTGGTCGTATCGGCCAGCATCGGCGTGGCAATGTACCCGCGCGATGGCGACAATGCGGAGTCCTTGCTGGTGCACGCAGACCAGGCGATGTTTGCATCCAAGGTTGCGGGGCGCAACCAATGGACCCATTTCACCCCGGCGCTGCAGCGCGCGGAGCAGGAGCGGCTGCGCATCACCAACGACCTGCGCGTTGCGCTGGAGGAGCGGCAGTTTGCCATGCACTATCAGCCGGTCGTCGATCTGCGCACCGGCAAGGTGTGCAAGGCAGAGGCCCTGATCCGGTGGCGGCATCCCGTGCGGGGGGCCATCGATCCGGGCGATTTCATCCCCGTTGCCGAGGAAACCGGCCTGATCATCGACATCGGCCAGTGGGTCTTGAGCGAGGTACTGGACCAACTCATGCGGTGGCACACCCTGTTCGGCCGTGGTTTTCAGGTGTCGGTCAACAAGTCCCCCGTTGAGTTCCGTGCCCACCAGGCCACGGAAAATTCGTGGCCCAAGGTGGTGAACAACCGCGGGGTTCCGGAGCGCAGCCTCATCGTTGAGATCACGGAGGGTTCATTGATGGCCCAGAACGCCGAGGTGATCGAGCATCTCAACGCATTCCGTCGCGCTGGAATCGAGATCGCGCTCGACGATTTCGGGACGGGCTATTCGTCGCTGTCGTACTTGAAGCGTTTCGACATCGACTACATCAAGATCGACCAGTCGTTTGTCCGGAGCCTGGCGCAGAGCCCGGAAGATGTCGCCCTGTGCGGCGCCATCATCAGCATGGCTCACGCGTTGCATATCAAGGTCATCGCCGAGGGCATCGAGACCCTCGAGCAGATCGACATCCTCACGGCAGCAGGCTGCGACTATGGGCAGGGCTTCCTGTTCTGCGGCCCGGTTCTGCCGGCGGAGTTCGAGGCGTTTGTTGCGCACGGGCAATTTGCCGGCGCGATGGGGTGAAAGCGCAGGGGCCGTGCTCACCTTTTAAATGGGATGCATGGAAAACGTCATCTGTTGCTTTGAAGAAAATCCTCTCGGTGATTGAATTAACAGCTCACTTACCAAGCGTTCTGGCGGCACATCCGCTGCCGCTAGAACGGCTTGCAGACTGGCGATGCGCTTGAAGAATCCGGCAATCGTTTTCGGCCATCACCGCTTTCCGGGTTAACCTGCAATTCAATTCCGTTTTGATTGATGGCTCTAAAAAACACAGTGCCTAAAACGGAAGCGCCTCCATAGAATCCTCGCAGCCTCGGTCATACCAAGACCACAATCGCCATCCGAGGCAGGAGGAGACCCCATGTCGATCATCCGCATTGGCCTTGCGGCGTGTCTTTGCGCGCTCATGGTTGCCTGCAGTGGTGGCACGACCGATGCTTCAACCAGTGCTTCCCAGACGACGCAAGCGGCAACCTCATCGGGGGGCGCGCAGCCTGCGACGTGCGCCGCACCGCTGGCGCCCAGCGTCACCAATACCTCGATCGTGGTACCGGTGCCGTCGGACTTCGATCCGACCTCGAATCCGACCTCCACAACGCGGGTCTATTTCACCGTGATGCTGCCCGCGCGTTGCCCAGGTGATCACTTCCCGCTGGTGTTGCAAAGCCACGGCTATGGCGGCAACCGCCTGAAAACCCTGGCCGCCAACGGCGACCTGCATCCGAACGATCCGCACTTCGCGTCGATCGATGCACTCGTCCAGGCGCTGCCATACCACGGCTACGTCGTCATCAGCTACGACGAGCGCGGACATGGCGATACCGTGCCCGCCAACGGCGGCGGCTACGCGCGCATCATCGACCCGCGCGCGGAGGTGCAGGATGCCCGCGCGATCCTCGACTGGGTCTACGACAACGCAGACAGCCTCTACGTCCAGACCGAGCCGCACAGCGGCATTCCCAAGGACGTCAAGGTCGGCACCATCGGTTACAGCTACGGCGGCGGTTTCGAGATGCCGCTGGCCGCGCTCGATGCACGCATCGATACCATCGTGCCCAACGGCACCTGGTATGACCTGCTGTACAGCCTGCTGCCGGGCGATGCGATGAAGCTGTCCTATGGCGGTCTGCTGTGCCTGCTGGCGACCACCGCCAGCACCGCCAACCCCGGCGGGCATGGCGTGTCCAACACGCCGCTGGTGGCGACGCTGTGCAACACCATCGGCGTGCAGGGGCCGGCCGCTTCCACGGTGCGCACCAAGGCCGACCTGTTTGGCCTGGCCGGCCTGCCGACGGCCTACCCGCGCCCCGTCTCGGGCACCGAGTTGACGCAATTCTTCTTCAGCCATGGCACCGGATATTTCGAAGCCCGGCAGCGCGCCGGCCTGCCGTGGAATTTCGGTGAGACCCAGGCCGTCTTGCGCAAGGTGCCTGCGCTGTTCCTGCAAGGCAACCGCGATGTCCTGTTCAACGCTACCGAGGCGTACCTGAATGCGCGCTACTTCGCGGCAACCGGTGCGGACGTGCGCGTGCTGACCACCGAGGGCGGGCACATGAACCCGCTGGCAGGGCAATCCGAGGGCACGGCCAACTGCGGCGGCATCATCGGCGTGGCGTCGATCCTGAGCTGGTTCGACAAGCAACTGAAGGACATCCACTCTGCCACGTTCGATGCGATTCCGAAGGTCTGCCTGTCCGTGGCCGACACGGTGGGCGCGCCGAACACCACGCCGGTTGGGCTGATGTTGGACAGCATGCCGGTCGGTTCGCTGTCTGGAGCGGGGGCCGTTCCCACCGTTGCGCCTACCCTGAGCGCGTCGGTGCCGCTCGGTACGACCGGGCCAGTGTTCGCGCCCGTCACGACCATCAGCGGCAGTGGGCAGGTGCTGGCCGGCGTGCCGCGCATTGCCGACCTGTCCGTGGCGCGTGGCACCGGTGCCGTGCAGGCGGCGGTGGCCTATGTGGGGGTCGGTATCCAGCGGGCGGGCAGGCTGATCCTGGTGGACGATCAGGTGACGCCGTTCGCGGAAGGCGACCACCGCGACGATGCCGGGTTGAACGCCGGCGCCGTCCTGCTGCCGGCCGTCGGCCAGCAACTGCAGGATGGCGATCAGGTGGGGCTGCTGTTCTATCCGCAGCACGTCCAGTATGCGGCGATCGTCAGCGCGAGTGCGTTGCCGAATGCGACCAACGCCGTGAACTTCGCCCTTGGCACCCAGATCCCGCCGGTCATCTCAGCGCTCAACCTGTCGACGGTGGCGGTGCCGAACGTCTACACCGTGTCTGCGGCCGGCGTGGAGCTGCCGATCTTGATGCCCGGCACCTATGCGGGAAGCCAGTTGACGCACTAGGGAAGAGGGAAGACGCCGGCAACGCCACGGTCTGCATCGTGGTGTTTGCCGTTGCGGGCAAGGGCGCAGCCCGGCCCGCAACGTGGGGTATCAGTGCAGCAGCGCGGGCCGCTCCATCATCTGCGTGTCGGCCGCAGTGTCCGCCGATTGCAGCGCCTTCATCACCGACTCGCGAATCGCTTCCGCCTTGTGCAGCAGGCGCAATGCGATATCAGCGCCACGGCTGGCGGCCACGCGCTCAACGAAGGCCATCCGCGCGCGCTCGTTCAGGGTCGCCACGTGCGCGGCTTCGCACAGCACGCCCCATGCAGCAGGCTGACCATTGAACTGCTGGCGGCGGCGCAGCAGATCTGCGTCGATGGCACGGGCGATCTCGGCGTCTCGGATGTTGCGGTCGGGCATGGTGGTCTCCTGCTGGAAAAGGCGCCTGTCTGGGCGGGTTGCGCGGCCGTTGCGTGCGGCTGCGCTGCTGTTTAAAGCGGTAGCGCAACTTCCATGCCAGAGCGGTGTCGTGACCCATCGTGCTGTCGAGGTGCGTCGCGAGCATCCGAGTCGCTTGCCGCAAAGGCATGGCCAGCAACCCTTTGCGGTAGCTTTCCCCTCGTTGGTGGGGTGCGCGCAGGCGAGTGCGGTAGCGGTCTCGCGCGGCGGTGTGTGGGGGCGTGCGTTACGTAACACGTTCCCGCTGGGCCGGTGTGAATGGCGCTCCGCCCCCGGGGGCGCCGCCTGTCGTCCGAGATGGAGTTGTTCCACTATTGCGGCCTGTGGGCGTTTGAAAGTAGGCTTGGGCGGCGAAAAAAGCCGTTCAAAAATGACTGGAGACCACCGATGGATCTGGACGTCAACCGCAAGCCGGTCAGCGTCGATTGCGACCCTGCCACGCCCCTGCTGTGGGTGCTGCGCGATCACCTGAATCTCACGGGCACCAAGTTCGGCTGTGGCGTCGCGGCCTGCGGCGCGTGCACCGTGCATCTGGACGGCGCGGCGGTGCGGTCTTGCGTGCTGCCCGTGCAGGCGGTGGCCGGCAAGCGCATCACCACCATCGAGGGCCTGGCCGGCGGCGATGGCAAGCGCCACGCGTTGCAGCAGGCCTGGATCGACGAGCAGGTGCCGCAATGCGGCTACTGCCAGTCCGGCATGCTGATGGCCGCGGCAGACCTGTTGACCAAGCAGCCCGACCCGAGCGATGCCGACATCGACGCGGCCATGACCAACATCTGCCGCTGCGGCACGTATCCGCGTGTGCGCACCGCCATCAAGCGTGCCGCGAAGGCACTGCGGGAGGGCCGCGCATGAACGCCAACGCAACCAAACCACGTAGCGGGCGTCGTCGCTTCCTGCTGGGCGCCCTCGGCCTGGGCGGCGCGCTGGTGGTGGGCTGGGGCGTGATGCCGCCGCGCAGCCGCCTGGGTGACTCGTCGATCTTCCCCGAACACGCCGGCGAGGTCGCCCTGAACGGGTGGATCAAGATCACGCCGGAAGGCAACGTCGTGCTCGCCATGCCGCACGTGGAGTTCGGGCAGGGCATCTACACCGCGTTCGCGATGCTGGCCGCCGAAGAGCTGGATGTGCCGCTGTCGCGCGTGAGCCTCGAGACCTCGCCCGTCGAGCGCATCTACGGCAACGTCGTCGCCATGGGCGACAGCTCGCTGCCGCTGCATCCGGACGATGCCGACAAGACCTGGGCGCGCGCGCTGCACTGGATCATGGCCAAGGGCGCGCGCGAAATCGGTCTGATCATTACCGGCGGCAGCAGCAGCGTCGCGGACGGCTGGCTGGCGGTGCGCGAAGCCGCCGCTACGGCGCGCGCCACGCTGGTCGAGGCCGCCGCACGCGAATGGAACCTGCCGGCAGCACAGGTGAGTGTGCACGACGGGTTGCTGATTGGCCCGGGCGGCAAGCAGGCCAATTTTGGCGCGGTGGCCAAGAGGGCGCGCGACATTGCGCCGCCATCCAGCGTCACGCTCAAGCCAGCCTCGGAATTCAAACTGATCGGCAAGCCCGCGCCGCGCAATGACATCGAAGGCAAGACCAACGGCAGCGCGCGCTTCGCCATCGATGCGCGGCCGGCGGGCCTGCTGTACGCGGCGGTAGCCATGTGCCCGGTGTTTGGCGGCAAGCTCAAGTCGTTTGACGCGAAGGCCGCGCAGGGCATGCCCGGCGTGCGCTATGTGGTGCCATTCGAAGGCGCGGCGGGCGGCGCGCCCGGTGTGGCGGTGGTGGCCGACCACTACTGGCAGGCGCGCCAGGCGGTGGTCAAGCTCGAACCGGTGTGGGACAGCGGCCCGCATGCGTCGCTCGATTCCGCCGGCATCCAGCAGCAGCTCACCAGCGCACTCGACAGCGACAAGGGCGGCTTTACCTACCGCTCGATGGGCGATGGCCTGAAGGCCTTCGACAATGCCCAGGGCGCCACCATCGTCGAAGCGGAATACCACGCGCCGTATCTCGCGCACGCCACCATGGAGCCGATCAACTGCACGGCACAGGTGAGCAAGGATGGCGTGCAGCTGTGGGCGCCCACGCAGGTCGCCACGCTGGCGCAACTGGTGGCGGCCCGCGCCGCAGGTGTGAGTCGGGACCAAGTGAAGATCGACATCCCGCTGATCGGCGGTGGCTTCGGGCGGCGGCTGGAATCGGACTTCATCGGCCAGGCGGTCACCATCGCCACCAAGACCGAAGGCCGCCCGGTACAGGTGATCTGGACGCGTGAAGAAGACATCCGTCACGACTTCTATCGCCCGCAGGCCATCGCCCGCCTGAAGGCACGCGTCGACAACGGCAAGCTCACAGCCATCGCCTCACGCAGCGCTGGGCAATCGATCCTGGCCAGCGAACTGGACCGCCTCTTTGGCGCTCCGTCGATGGGCATGGATCGCTACACCGCCGAGGGGTTGTTCGACCTGCCGTACGAGATCGCGCACGAGCACATCGCCCATGTGGCGGTCGATCTGCCAGTGCCGGTGGGGTTCTGGCGCAGCGTGGGGCATTCCTACACCGGGTTCTTCCTGGAAGGCTTCCTGAACGACGTGGCGGCTGCGGCCAAGCTCGACCCGTTGGCGATGCGGCGCGACTTGCTCAAGGCGCATCCGCGCGAGCTGAAGGTGCTCGATACGGCCGCGCAGGCGGCCGGCTGGGGCCAACCGCTCGCGCCGGCCGCCGACGGGGCGCCGCGCGCGCGCGGGCTGGCGCTGCATCCGAGCTTCGGCTCGGTGGTGGCGCAGGTGGTGGAGGTGTCGCTCAAGGACGGCAAGCCGCGCGTGCATCGCGTCGTGTGCGCGGTGGATTGCGGCACCGTGGTCAACCCTGCCATCGTCACGCAGCAGATGGAGAGCGCGATCATCTTTGGCCTGAGTGCGGCGCTGTACAGCCAGATCCAGATCAAGGACGGGCAGGTCGTGCAGTCGAACTTCCCCGACTATCCGGTGCTGAAGATGGCCGAGACGCCGGTGATCGAAACGCACATCGTGCCCAGCACGGCGGAGCCCACCGGGGTGGGCGAGGTGGGCGTGCCGCCGATCGCGCCAGCCGTGGCGCACGCGGTGGCCCAGCTCACCGGCAAGCCGGTGCGGCAATTGCCGATGGTGTGAGGCGGCGTTGGCGCAAAAAGAAACCGCAGACCTGATCCGGGTCTGCGGTTTTTCCTTGGGCGGCTGATCGACTGATTTACTGATTGGGCGCGGTTTCTAGGTCGCGGCCGCAAACACCGGCTCGCCCAGGTTCAGCATCAGCCGGTTGGCCCACGCGAAGATCGCCACAGCGTGGATCAGGTCGAGGATCTCCGCATCTGTCAGCCCGGCGGCCTTGAGCGGCTGGATGTCGTCGGCGCGCACGTCGCCGGGACGCAGCGTCAGGTCGATCGAGAACAGCGCGATGGCCCGTTCGCGCGCGTTGGTGCCGGCGGTGTGCGGATCTTCGAAGACTTGCTTGATGACGTCGTTGCGCTTGGCGATCTGCTCGAAGCGCTGGGCGTGGACGGAGGCGCAATACACGCAGCCATTTACGCGCGAGACCACCGCGCTGGCGAGTTCGCGCTCGGCGCGCGAGAGGCCACCCGGCGCGTACATGATCGCGTTGAACGCCGCCGAGCGCTGGCGCAGGATCTCCGGCTGGTGCACCAGGAAGCGGTAATAGTCGGAGGTCTTCGCCTTCGGGTGGCTCTCTTCCAGCACGGCGATCTGCTCGGGCGTGGCGCGCTCAAGGTCGACCACGTCGAGCCACGCTTTCCATTCGAGCGATTCGTTGGTGAAGCCGTGGGCGCGGATGATCTCGGTCATACGGCGGTCTCCGTGGAAGCGGTGGAGGTGTCGGTGCCGGTGGCTTCGCGTAGTGCGCGCAGGCCGGCTACCAGCCGCGTCTGGTACGACAGGAAGGCGATCAGCTGCGCGAGCGTCACGACATCCGCCGTGGCCAGGCCCGCCGCCGGCAGGCGCAGCAGCGCATCGCGGTCGCCTTCGATCGGGCGTTCGATGAGCGTGCGCGTGAAGGCGAGGATGGCGTGCAGGCGTGGGTCAGCCAGCGTTTCTGCATCGCCGTGGTCGACGGCTAGCAAGGCAGCCGCGTCGACCGTCGTTCCAGCAAGCTGTGCGCGGTAGTGCTCGGCCAATTCGGGCGCCGGCGTCAGTCGGCAGGCATACAGCGCCACCAGCAGGCGCTCGCCCAAGGACAGGCCGGGCAGGGCGGCGTCGAACAGTGCGTCGTAGCTGCCTTGGCTTGCCGTGGCCACCTTCTCGCGCTCGTGGCGCAGTGCGTACGTGGCGTCGCCGCCGTTGAGGCCGGCAACCTGATCCACTACGTCGTGGGCAGGCGTGAAATCCATCGATGAAAGGCTCCGAGAATCGGGTACGGATGCGCCGCGCGCGGCCACCGCATCGGCGAGGAAGCGGCGCACGGCCGCCCACGATTGCGCGTCGGCGCGGGCGTTGGCGCGCGGTTCGCCGCCGCCGGTGCTGATGCGGCCCGAGACCGGGTGCGCATAGACGAGCTGCGTGGTCGGCACGTAGGGGAAGACGATGGCGTGGCCGGCGCCTTCGTAGTCGAAGTGGCGCACGGGGTAGGGGTGGCGCACCTCGGCCAGCTTGGCGGTGACCATGCGCGCATAGTCGCCCGAGGGCCAGGAGCCGTCGTCGGTGGCGGAGAGCAGCAGGATGGGCCCACGCGTGCGCTCCACGCGGATGCGGGCGCGTGCGACGGCATCCGCATCCTGCAGCGCGGTGCGGATGGCGCGTTCGTGCCGGTGCGGCGCGGGGCCTTCGTCAAACGGCGCCCAGCTTGCGGTGCGGTTGCCTTCCCACAGATGCGGCAGCGGCTGGCCGCGATACAGCCATGTCGGTCCTTCACGGCCGATGGCCGGGTCAGCGGCGTTCTGCGCGCTGTGCACGACGGCGCCCGGCACATAGCCGATCACCGCCGAGACCGCCTCGGGAAACGTCGCACCAAGCAACAACGCCAGTTCGCCGCCGCGCGACTGGCCGCTCACGGCGACGAAATCGTGCAGCGGCTCCACGCGCCGGCGCAGCCAAGCCAGGGCGCGCTCGAAGTATTCGAGCGGCGTGTTCGAGATGTAGTCCGACAGCCCCGGCGCCTTGAAGTACGCCAGCGCAAAGGCTGCGTAGCCGTGCGAGGCATACAGCGCCGCGCGCGGTTCGTTGATGCCGCCGCCGGAGCCGTTGAGGATCAGCACTGCCGGGCGCGGGCCGGGGTGGGCGTACGGGTCTGGCAGGCACAGCGTGCCGACCAGCCCCTCGTCGCGCACCTCGTGGCGCGTGACACCGGGCGCAGCCAGCCTCTGGATGAACGTCGCATGGACCGACTCGCCGCTGGCCGTGGACGTGAGCGTGGTTGTCAGCGGCGCGGTCACCGGTTGCGGGAACACCTCGCGCGACTTGCCGTCATCCGGGCGCTGGCTCCAGACGAGGCCCATGGCGCTGATGCCGGTGTAATCGCCGGAGACGGGCGCATCGCGCGTCAGGTCGACGGTGCCCTCGGCATCGGCCATGAAGGCGGCGCGGCTGTGCCATAGGACACCGTTGCCTCGCCGCGTCTGCGCCACGATGCCGACTTGCTCGCCCGGCACGAGCCCCGTCACGATGATGCGGCGCGGCACATCGATCAGGTCATCCGCCGGCGTGACGCTGAGCGCGAAGGTTCCCATGACGCTTACTTGCCGTCCTTGGCGACCATCTGCGCAGCCGTGCGGTCGCTCGTCATCGGCGTGACCTTCAAGCCCTTCTTCGCGGCCCACACGTTCTGGTAGTGGTACAGCGGCAACACGCCCACGTCGTCGGAAACCAGCTTGACCGAATGGCGCAGGATGGCGGCGCGCTTCTCGCTGTTGAACTCCTCGGTGGAGGCGTCCAGCGCGTGGTCCACGGCCTGGTTGCTGTAGTGGCCCCAGTTGGAGGCACCCAGCCCCTTCTTCGTGTCGACGGTGGCCAGCACGTTGACCAGCGCGTAGCTCGCCTCACCCGTGCCGTTGCCCCAGGCCAGCATGCTCATCGCATAGTCGTTCTTGTTGGCACGGCCCGAGTAGACCGACCAGGGCACCACCTCCACCTTGGTCTTCACGCCGATGCGCGTCCAGAACTGCGCCACCGCCTGCGCCGTTTCCGGCCCTTGCGGGTAGCGGTCGTTCGGCACGTGCATGGTGAGGTTGAAGCCCTGCGGGAAGCCGGCATCGGCCAGCAGCTTCTTGGCCTGGGCCGGATCGTTGGCGATGTCCTTCACGTCCGGGTTGTAGCCGTAGGTGTCGGCGGGCATCCACTGGTTGGCGATGGTGGCCGCGCCTTGCAGGATGCGATCGACGATCACCTTGCGGTCAATCGCCAGCGACAGCGCCCGGCGCACGCGCACGTCCAGCAGCGGGTTGTTCGGCAGCGGCTTGCCGTCGGCGCCCGTGATGTACTCGTTCGGCCCCTTGCGGAAGCTCGGCTGCAGCAGCATCACGCGCAGGCCCGGGTAGGCGAACACCTTCACGTTGGGCGACTGGCGCAGGCGCGCGAGGTCCGACACTGAAACCTTGTCGATCACGTCCACCTCGCCCGAAAGCAGGTTGGCCGTGCGCGCGGCGGCGTTGTTGATGTAGCGGTAGTTGACCTTCTCCCAGGTCGACTTGCCGCCCCAGTAGTTGTCATTGCGCGCCATCACCACGCGGTCGCCCGGCACGTACGAGACGAACTTGAACGGGCCCGTGCCGACCACGGCGCGGCCGGCGTTGTAGTCCTCGGTGGCGGATTTGTCGCCCACGTGCTTGCTGACGATGTGCACGGAAGCCAGGTTCAGCGGCAGGTCCGGGTTCGGGATATTGGTCTTGATGATGAGCGTGAGCGGGTCCTTGACCGTGACGGATTCCACCGTGCGCAGGTAGCCCGCGAAGGTCGCCACGCTGCCCGGCACGCTGCGTGCGCGCTGGTACGAGAAGATGACGTCGTCCGCCGTGAACGGCTGGCCGTCCTGCCACTTCACGCCAGGGCGCAGCTTGAACTCCCACGTCTTCGGGTCCAGCGTCTTCCACGACAGCGCCAGGCCGGGCTGCAGCTTGTTCCACTTGTTCTCGACCAGCAGATCCCAGAAATGCACGTCGACGGAGCGGTCGCCGGCGTGGTTGTTCAACTGCGGGTCCAGCGACGACAGCGGATCGGCAAAGCCGATGTTCAGCGTCTGCGCGCCGGCAGGGGTGGTGACAACTGCGGCGGCGGAAAGCAGGGCAACGGCAAGCGACGAAGCGAGGAGGCGTTTCACGGTTGTTCCCTTTGTTGTTGGAATCGTTGGCTTATTGAAGATCGTTCAGATGACACGCGCTGACATGGTTGACCGCGATGCCGCGCAGGGTCGGCGCCTCGGTCTTGCAGCGGGGCATGGCGTGCGGGCAGCGCGGGTGGAAATGGCAGCCGCTGGGCGGGTGCAGCGGGCTGGGCATCTCGCCCTGGATCGCCGTGAAGGTCTTGTGCCGAGACGACAGGCGCGGGATCTCTGCCAGCAGCGTCTGCGTGTACGGGTGGTTCGGGCGGCGGAACACCTCTTCAGCCGGTGCCGATTCCACCACGCGCCCGAGGTACATGATCACCACGCGGTCCGATAGATGCTCGACCACGCCCAGGTCATGGCTGATGAACAGATACGTCAGGTTGAGCTGCTCACGCAGGTCCATGAACAGGTTCAGGATCTGCGCCTGAATGGACACGTCCAGCGCCGCCACCGCCTCATCGCACACGAGCATCGACGGCTGCACCGCCAGCGCGCGCGCAATGCCGATGCGTTGCCGCTGGCCGCCGCTGAACTGGTGCGGATAGCGATCGCGCAGGGCGGGGTCGAGGCCCGCGCGTTCCATCTGCGCGGCCACGTAGTCGGCAAAGTTGGCGCGGTCGGTCAGGCCGTGCACGCGCGGCGCCTCGCCGATACTCTCTTCCACGCGCAGGCGCGGGTTGAGGCTGGCGTACGGGTCCTGGAAGATCATCTGGATCTTCAGGCGGGCGTCGCGGGCTTCGTGGGCGGAGAGCGTGTCGACCGATTTGCCGTCGACGCGCACCTCGCCGTCGGACGGCGGCATCAGCCCGGCGGCAATGCGGCCGAGCGTGGATTTACCGCAGCCCGATTCGCCGACGAGGCCGACCACTTCGCCGGGCTGGATCGCCAGGTCGATGCCATCGACGGCGCGCACCACGGCGGGCGGCTGGGCGAGGCCCAGGCGTTGCAGCACGCGGCCGCCCGGGCCGATCTTGCGATCGCCGAAGCGCTTGCTGATCTGCTTGAGTTCCACCAGCGGCGTGCTCACGCGACCTCCCGCTGGTTGTCGATTCCTGCTGTCGGCAGCGTGCCGGGGTGGAAGCAGCGCACGAGGCGGTCGGGGCTGTTCTGCTTGATCTCCGGACGCACGCCGCACGCCTCGGACGCACGCGGGCAGCGCGCCGCAAACGCGCAGCCTGCCGGCAGCGACAGCAGGTTCGGCGTCATGCCCGGAATCTGGCGCAGGCGCTGACCACGGCGGTTCTCGCTCGGCAGGCTGTCGATCAGGCCCATGGTGTACGGGTGCAGCGGCGCGTCGAGCACGGCATCGACGGGGCCATGCTCGACGATGCGGCCGGCGTACATCACGGCCACTTCGTCGGCCAAACCAGCCACCACCGACAGGTCATGCGTGATCCAGATCAGCGCGGTGCCGTGCTGGCGCGCGAGCTTCTGCACCTCCGACAGGATCTGCGCCTGGATGGTGACGTCCAGCGCGGTGGTCGGCTCGTCGGCGATGATCAGGTCGGGCCGATGCAGCATCGCAATGGCAATCGCCACGCGCTGACGCATGCCGCCGGAGAGCTGGTGCGGATACGCGCGCAGGCGTTCTTCCGGGCTGGGGATGCCCATCAGGCCGAGCGTGTCGCGCGCGTGTTCGCGGGCCTGGGCGTGGCTCATGCTTGTGTGCGCGCGTACGGCCTCGATCATCTGGGCGTCGATGCGCAGCACGGGGTTGAGCGTCATCATCGGGTCCTGGAAGACCATGGCGATGCGGTTGCCCTGCAGCTTGCGGAGTTCGCGCGCGGGCAGCTTGGTCACGTCGCGGCCCTGGAACAGGATCTCGCCGCCGACTACACGGCCGGGCGGGTCCACCAGTCCCATGATCGAGAAGCCCGTGACCGATTTGCCCGAGCCCGATTCACCCACCAGCCCCAGGATGCGACCGCGTGCGAGCGAGAACGACACGTCGTCCACCGCCGGCAGCACGCCGTCGCGCGTGAAGAACTGCGTGCGCAGGTTGCGCACTTCCAGCGTCATTGAATTGGCATGGCCCGACGCGCTCATCGCTGCGCCCTCGGGTTCAGCACTTCACGCAGGCGGTCGCCCACAAGGTTGATGGCCACCAGCGCCAGCAGCAGCGCGATGCCCGGATAGAAACTGATCCAGTACTGGCCAGACAGCATGGTTTGGTATCCGTTGGAAATCAGCAGGCCTAACGACGGCTCGGTGATCGGCACGCCCAGGCCCAGGAAGGAGAGGGTCGCCTCCAGCGTGATCGCGCGTGCCACCTGCAGCGTGCCCACCACGATCAGCGGCGGCAGGCAGTTCGGCAGGATGTGCTTGAGCGCGATCCGCCAGTCGGGCAGGGCGAGCGAGCGCGCGGCTTCCACATATTCGCGGCGGCGCTCGACCAGGGCTTGCCCGCGCACCGTGCGCGCGTAGTAGGCCCACTCCAGCAGCACCAGCGTCAGCACGACATTGCTGATGCTCTTGCCGAGGTAGGCCAGGATCATCATTGCCACCAGCACAGAGGGGAACGACAGCAGAAGGTCGACCGTCCGCATGATCACGCTGTCGACCTTGCCGCCCGCGTACGCGGCGATCAGCCCGAGCAGCGTGCCGATGATGGCCGCCACGCTGGCGGAGCCGATGCCCACGCCCAGGCTGATGCGCAAGCCATAGAGGATGCCGGAGTACAGGTCGCGCCCCTGGCCGTCGGTGCCGAGCCAGTAGGTGAACGTGCCCAGGCCATTCGGCGAGCCCGGCGGCAGGCGCGAGTCCAGTACGTCAAGCTGCATCAGGTCATACGGGTTCTGCGGGCTGATCCACGGCGCGGCCAGCGCGGCGGCCACCAGCAGCACGACCACCACCAGCCCGAAGAGGGCGGACTTCGACGCCAGGAAATCCGCCGCCACACGCCGCCATGGCGATTGCTTGCGGGGCGCCGGCGCGGCTTGAGCCGCCCGCGTTGCAGTTTGCGAAGTCGTGTTCATGCCGCCGCCTCCGCGCTATCCGCCGCACGCACGCGTGGGTCCAGCATGCGGTACAGGATGTCGACGATCAGATTGAGCGACACGAACAGGCACACCACCACGATCAGGTACGAGACGATCACCGGGCGGTCCAGTGTGTTGATGCTGTCCAGGATCAGCTTGCCCGCGCCGGGCCACGCGAAGATGCTCTCGGTCACCACCGCGAAGGCAATGGTCGAGCCCAGCTCCAGCCCCAGCACCGTCACCAACGGGATCAGCGTATTGCGCAGCACATGCGCCAGCACCACGCGCAGCGGCGACAGCCCCTTGGCGCGCGCGAACTTCACGAAGTCCAGCGGCAGCACTTCGCGCACGCCGGCCGAGGTCAGCCGCAGCACCAGCGAGAGCTTGAACAGCGACAGGTTGATGGCAGGCAGCAGCAGGTGGCGCAGCCCGTCTACCGTCAGCCACGACCACTCGATACCGAGAAAGCGGGCCGTCTCGCCGCGCCCGCTGGCCGGCAGCCAGCCCAGCCCCACGCTGAAGGCCATGATCAGCATCAGCCCCACCCAGAACGTCGGCAGCGAGAAGCCCACCACGCTGCCCGTCATCAGCAGGCGCGAGAGCGGATGGCTCGGATAGAGCCCCGCGAACAGCCCTAGCGGTACGCCGATCACCACGGCGATGATCAGCGCCGCAAACGCCAGCTCCAGCGTGGCCGGCAGACGTTGCAGGATCAGTTGGATGGCCGGCTCGTTGTAGACAAAGCTCTTGCCGAGGTTGCCGTGCAGCGCGCCGTTGAGGAAGGCCAGGTATTGCTGCCACAGCGGCTTGTCCAGGCCGAGTTCCGTGATGATGCGCGCGCGGTCGATCTGGTCCACGTCCTGGCCGATCAGGATGTCGACCGGATTGCCGATGGCATGCAGGCCGACGAAGACGATCACCGTCATCACCAGCACGACCAGCAGCGCCTGGCCGATGCGGCGGATCAACCAACCGATCATTGCGCGGCCTCCTGGTCGGATGCGGCTTCGGCGTCCACGCCGGGTGGTGGCGCGGGCGTCCATTCGTCGCCGAAGATCTCCGGTTCAGCATAGGCCTGGATGGTGGCGTAGTGGCCGTCGATGTCCTCGTGGTACAGCAGGCCGGCAATGCCTTGCGCCAGCCGTCGTGCGCCTTCGCTGATGGCTGGGATGTCGCCCGACACGGTGCCGTGCGTGAGCGAGGCCGGGTAGCAGAAGCAATGCACGCGCGACAGGCCGGGCAGGGTGCCGGGCGTCTTCTCGCGGAATTCGAACACGGGGCCGAGGTCGGGCGAGTCGCTCAGTTCGGCGTCTTCCTCGCCGGGGCGTGGCGTGTAGCGGTCGCGCCATTGGCGGATGTGCGCCGCCAGCGCGCTGAACTCGGGACGCGCGCCCCAGTCGGTGCGGAAGCCCGTGGAGAAGATCAGGAAATCGAGCTGGAACACGCCCTTGGTGGTGGCGACGTGCAGCACGCCGTCGTGCTCATCCACGCCGAGGATGCCGCAGCCGAGGTTGAAGCGCGCATTGGGGAAGCGCGAGACGCGCTGCGTGCTGCCGCGCGGCGGTGGCACCTGCTCGACGTTGACGTAATGGCGGATGCGCCATTTCCACGCGTCGGGCAAGTGCAGGTGGCCGTGCACCAGGCCCGGGTTGCCGGCGCCCTTGCCCTTGTTCACGCGCGGCAGGTCGGGGCGGCGGATCAGCAGGTCGACGCTCGCGGCGCCAGCTTCCAGCGCGGTCGCCGCCGAGTCCATCGCCGATGCGCCCGCGCCGATCACGCCGACGCGTTTGGCCGTAAGCGTGCCGTAGTCCATCTCGTCGGATGAATGCGCCCACCAGCGGTGCGGCAGGCGGCGCGCAAAGTCCGGCACCGACGCGCCGCCCAGGCCGTCACGGCCGGTCGCCAGCACCACGCGGCGGGCGAACACGTGCTGCGTCCGCTGGCCCGGCGCATCGATCACGAGTTCGACGGCACCGTCCTGGCGCGGATGGATTGCCTGCACGAGGTGTTCGTTGCGCACGTCCAGCTGCAGCACGCGGCGGTACCAGCGCAGGTAGTCCATCCATTGCAGGCGCGGGATCTTGTCGAGCACCTCCCACGCCTCGGTGCCGAACTGCGCCTCGAACCACGCGCGGAAGGTCAGCGCGGGCAGGCCCAGCGCTGGGCCGGTCAGCTGCTTGGGCGAGCGCAGCGTCTCCATGCGCGCCGTGGTCGCCCAGGGGCCTTCGAAGCCGACGGGCGCGCGGTCGAACACCACCACGCCGATGCCGAGGTGCTTGAGCGAGGCGGCCGCCGCCAGCCCCGCCATGCCGCCGCCGATGACTGCCACGTCCAGCACGGGCCGGCCGTCCAGCACATGCGGCAGCGTCCACGCCTTGGGGGGTAGTTCCAGCCAGGACAGGTCCTGGCGCAAACGGGCTTCCAGTGCCGCAAGCCCAGCAGCCGGCGGCACGTTGTCTTGGTGTGAAGCGGTCATGCGGACGCGTCTTCCGTTGTGTTGAGGGGTTCGCCGTACAGCACCTGCAGCATGCTGGCGTGGCGTGCCGGGTCGTGCAGCTTGCAGTCCGGCAACAGGCGCTGCGCGGCGCGGGAGAGGGCGTCGATCAGCGCGGTCACAGCCGGCGAGGGCCGTTTGACCTCGGGCGTGATCACGCCAAAGAAGAAGGGGATGTGCGCATCGATCGGCCGCACCGCCACGCCGTCGATCGGCACGCCGTAGGCGGTGACCGGCTCCAGCAGCGCCACGCCCAGGCCTGCGCGCACGGCGGTCAAGGCGTTGAGCGAGGCGTTGGTTTCGATCAGCTCGGTGGGTGCGACACCGGCTTGCGCCAGCGCCTGGTCGAGCCGGCGGCGCAGGCGATACGGGTTGTGCATCGTGACGATGCGGTGCCCGGTGCAGTCGGCCAGTGCCACGCGCTTGCCCGCTGCGAGCGGATCGCCTTCGCGCACGGCTGCCACACACGCCGATTCCCCAATCCAATGCACTGTCACGCCGCGATGCTCCAGCGGCAGGCTGCTGATGCCGAGGTCCGCCGCGCCGGTCAACACGGCGTGCACGACCTGTTCGGGCGAGGCACTGCGGATCTGGATGTGGTGGGGGATCTGGCGCTCATCGGCCAGCGCCGCGGGCAACAGGCCGGCCGCCAGGGCGGAGGTGGCGGCCAGTCGCAGCGGGCGGGCCTCGCCGCGCGCGATTTCTTCGGCGCGCGTGCGGATCTGCCGCAGGCTGATCAGCGTATGCTCGACATCCTCGTAGAGCAGGAAGCCTTGCTCGGTGGGCGAGACGCGCGGGCCGGCACGGGTGAACAGCGCGTAGCCGATCTCCGCTTCCAGGTCCTGGATCAGCCGGCTGATGGCGGGCTGCGAACGGCCCAGCAGCTTGCCGGCGGCGGTCACGCTGCCCGTCGACATGACGGCAGCGAAGGCTTCGAGTTGTCGGAGTTCCATCTGCCTGATTGATCCCAGTCAATGCATGTGGTTAATGCATTCTGTTAGAGGCAGTATGTGAATTCCAAATAGTATTTTCTTATGTGCTCATGCGGTTTCCGAGGGCAACGCCTATGCCCTTGGATGGCGCCGCGCCGCACGCGGGCCGCACCTATTTGATGAACGTGCCGTTCGGGCCGATCACCGACAGCTCCACGTAGGTCGACCCCTTGCGGCTATTCGCGCCGTAGCGGACGTCCAGCCCGCCCAGGTCAATCGTACCGGCCGACTCCAGCCCCGCGATGAAGCTCGCCCGCGTCGGGGTCTTGCCCGCGCGCTTGAGGCCTTCGACCAGGACCTTGGCCGCAGCATAGCCTTCCATCATCGCGTAGGAGGGCGACAGGCCGGCGGCCTTGGCGGTGGCGGCCAGGTCGCGCCCGAGCTGGGCGGTTGAGCGCACCGGCGACGGCATCACCTGCGACACCACCACGCCGCGCCCCAACGGCCCCAGCGAGGCGGCGAACGCCAGGCTCGCATTGTTGGACAGCGTCGACAGCTGGGCGGTCACGCCTTGCTTGTTGAGCGACTCGATCAGCGCACGGGCGGTCGCCCCCGGGCAAGCCAGGATCACGGCCTGCGGCGCGAACTTGCCGACGGCCGCCGTCACGGTGGCAATGTCAGGCTTCATCCGGTCCACGGTGAAGATCTGCCGCGCATCCGCCGATTGCCCTTGCGTGGCGGCGTTGAAACCCGTCTCGGTGTCCTTACCGAAGGTGTCATTCACGTTGACCAGTGCCAGGCGCTTGAGCCCCAGCGTGCCGAAGTAATGGACCAGCTCGGCGATCTCGGTCTGGTACTTGGCGCGTACCACGAACAGCAGCGGGTCGGGGTGCTCGAAGAACGTCGCCGCGCCGGTCGACGGCGCCACCACGGGCGCGCCCACGGCGTGCGCTTCGGTCATGATCGCCTCGGTGTTGGGCGTTCCGCGCGGCAGGAACAGCGCGAAGACCTGCTTGTCGTTGAGCAGCGCATGCGCGTGCTGCTTGGACGCGTTGGCGTCAAAGCCGTCGTCCTCCGTGATCAGTTCGATCTTGCGGCCGTACACGCCACCGGCGCGGTTGACGGCGTCCAGATACAGCTTGGCGCCCTCGGTCATCTCCGTCACGGGCTTGCTGGCCGGGCCGCTGAAGTCGGCGGTCTGCCCGATCAGGATCTTGCTGTCGGTGATGCCGGGTTCGGCCAGGGCTTGGCCCGCCCACAGCGCCATGCTTGCGAGCAGCGTGCATGCCGTGCCCAGGGTTGCGGATGTGCGTCCCGTCATGTCTCCCCCTTGTGCTGGGTTGTGTTGCACTCTGCCGGTGCGGTGTGGGGATCGTAGCCCAGATCGGGCCCGTCGCCCGCCCCGGATTTCCCGGAGAGAGGCCGCCGCTGTTGTGAGCCGCCCACGGGTGACGGCGTCATCGCTCCAAAAGAAAACCGCCGTACTGGACGGCGGTTTTCTGGTGGCAAGCGTGATGCGGCTTAGTTGGTCTGCTTGGTGATCTTCGTGCCTTCGATCGACGCGCCGGCCATCAGGCCCGCATTGGTCAGGTTGAAACCGATGATCGGCTGCTGGGCGGTGTTGGTGTCGATCGCACCGTTCGCGCCGATCTTGGCCAGCGCCACGGTGGCGTCCACGCCTGCTGTCCAGCCCTGGCTGTTCTGGAACTTCTGCAGGGCATCATCCGTCATGAACAGCACGATCAGCGCACGCGACTGGGCGCCGGCCTGGAAGCCCACCGAAGCGGAGGCGATGTTGTAGTAGCCCAGCGGCTTGCCGCCGCCGGTGCGCAGCACGCCTTCGCCGTATTGGCCGCCGACCACAAAGCCGGCATTGAGCACCGACGGGAACACCAGCACGCCCTTGGCGCGCGAGACCAGCTCACGCGAGCCATTGGCGGTGGTGTACAGGCGCGAGAGCACGGAGTCGGCCTGCGAGTTGGTGGTGGCGTGCTTGTTGGTGGACGTCATCACGTCCGAGCCCTGTGCGTTCGGGCTGGTGGTCGTACAGGCGGCGATCTGTGTGCCCAGCAGCGCGACGGCGGCGAGGGTGGCGGCGGTACGACGGCTGAGGAGTGTGTTCTTCATGGCGATCGATCTCTCTGTGATGGAAAGGGGGCGACGCGGCCACGCGGTGACGGCATTGGCGCGGGCCATGCCACCGAACGGGTGTCACCCGCTGTGCAGCAAGCGGCGTGCCCGTCATATCGGACGGGGTTCGATGCGCTCAGTTCCTGACATTAGGCGAGATTAGTGCCGGCGGTAGCGCTTTTTCACGCTTGTTTGTGTAAAAGCGAAAAAACCGTGGCACGGCCGATGCCTTGTGCAAGCGCAACAAAAAACCGGCGCGAGGCCGGTTTTTCTTCGCGACGAGCGCAGGTGCGCATCAGATCCAGATGATCAGTGCCGCGACGCCGATGATCAGGCCGAACTTCACCACGTAATAGACCTTGCGGTTCCACGCCTTGAAGCGGCGGCGGTACTGGCCCATCAGCCAGACATAGCGGAACAGCTTGTTGATGCCGCCGGTCTGGTCATTCTCGTCGTTGGGCGAGCTGGCCGCGGTCATCACCTTGCGGCCGAGCCACTTGTTGATGTGCTGCGCCCAGCCGAATTTCATCGGGCGCTCGATGTCGCAGAAGAGGATCACGCGGTCCTGGTCGGAGGCGTTCTGCGCCCAGTGCAGGTAGGTCTCGTCGAAGACCACGCCCTCGCCGTCGCGCCAGCTGTGGCGCTCGCCGTCGACCTCGATGAAGCAGCGGTCGTCGTTGGGAGTGGCCAGGCCCAGGTGGTAGCGCAGCGATCCGGCAAACGGATCGCGGTGCGGGTTGAGCTTGCCGCCCGGCGGCAGCTCTGCAAACATCGCGGCCTTCACGCTGGGCAGCTCGCGCAGCAGGGCGACCGTCTTCGGGCACAGCTGCTCGGCCGACGGGTGGCTCGCCTCGTACCACTTCAGGTAGAAGCGCTTCCAGCCATTCTTGAAGAAGGAGTTGAAGCCGGCGTCGTCGTTCTTGTCGGCGGCCTTGATCTTGCGCAGGTCGATCAACGCCAGGGCTTCGTCGCGAATTTCCGGCCAGGCGGCCTGCAGCTTCTGCAGATCGGGAAAGCGTTCGACCGGCACGTACGGCGTCTGCGGTACGCCCGAGAAGGCGTACATGAAGCAGTTGACCGGTGCAACCACGGCGGAGTGGTCCAGCATCTGGCGCCAGATCTTCAGGCGCACCTTGCCGCGAAAGTGCACGTACAGAATGGAGCCCAGGTACAGGGCGACGATAATCCACTTGATCAAGGCGAGTTCCTTGCCGCGCGGGGCGGTCAGCAATGGGGCGCATCGATTGCGCGCAAACGCTTATTTTACCCGGCGCATGGCGGGGCTGCGTGGATCCCGCCCAACAGCGGGCTCCCGTTTTGTGACGTCACGTTATCGTTTTGGGTTCGTCACCAAAACTGAACAAATAGGCTCATTTGTCGCGGAATGTGCTTTGCGTTCTACAATCCTGTTTTCGCCCGGTAGCGTGCGTTCGCTGCTGGCGGCAAACGGAGGGAGCGATGGACGTCAAGAAACACGTCGAACAACCCAGCGAAACGCCGACGCTTGGCTTGCTGCAGGCCAGTACCGAATCGCTGGATGCGTCCATCCGCCGCGCGCAGGAAGCGTTGAGTGCCGTGTCGGCGCGGGTCGCCCGCCAGATGCCGGCCTCCAGCCAGACCACAGATCGCTTTGTCGAGACCGATGCCATGCCGCTGGTCGACGCACGTGCCGTGGCCGAGCGTTGCATTGCTGGGGAGGTGTCGGATGCGGCCCGCATGGCGCGGGCATTCTCCGCGCTGCTGACGCAGGTGGATGCACTCGAAGCCGACCACGCGGGGCGCCGCCGCGTGCTGCGGCAGTGGATGGTGAGCCAGCTCACCTACAAGATGCTCTATCTGCACCACACCGGGCAGGACCCGAAGTTGCCGGGCCGCGCGCTGCGCGCGCAGAAAGAGCAAGTGCGGGCGCAGGTGTCGGCCTTGCTGGCCGCAGGGCGTTCCTACGCCGATGTGCGCCTGGCCGACCTGCGCTTTGCCGAAGATGGCAAGGCAGGCGGCGCAGCGTAGCGCGGGTTATTCCTCGTCGTCTTCCGGCTCGTTTTCGAGGAATTCGCGGCGGGTCAGCCAATCGGCGATGGCCTCGTCGCAGGCGTTCTTCAGCTTGGCCTTGTTGTCGACCTTGTCGAACAGCGTGAAATTCATCAGCGCCAAGCCCAGATCGGTGATGTAGAACATGCGCTTGGGGTTCTCGAAATGGACGATGCGGCCATCGATATCGCCGTCGTCTTCCGGCTCGGCCGGCATGTCTTCGAGTTCAACCACACGGCAGGTGAAGCGCGGGGCACGGGTGTGCGTCAGGTATTCGAACTCGTCGTGCGACACTTCACCAGACGGTGTGACGGCAATGGCGAACCCCCAGATAAAGCGCGGGGTCGGCAGATCCGACAGCTCGTCGATTTCATCCATCCTTTTCTCTCCAGTTCTGATGACGGCTTCTGGTAACAGCGCATTATCGCCCGATGCGCGCGGCACGCAAAGCACCTGCCGCAATCGCTTGGGAGGACGCTAGCATGACTGACCCACGTGTCGCGCGCGTGGCCATGGGCCTGGCGACGCGCAATCGCTTCAACGCCGCCGCGCTGGTGCCGTGGATTGTCGCCGGGCAGGCCGTGGGCTGGCTGGACCGCGAGCGCGCGGCGCTGCTCACGCGCTGGCAGCACTGGTTCGTGGTGGCTGCTGATCGGGTCGAGCTGCGCGATGCGCTCGCCACCGAGGCCGAGCGCACGGCCGCCCTGGGCGAAGTCATTGCCAGGCTGGCGGATGATGGCCATGTGCGCGGCTGGCGCGACGAGCGTTTTGCCGTCAACACCGGCTGGGGCGAGCCGGCGCTGGCGCTGATCGAGCGCGCCGCCGCGCGCTTTTTCGGCATCCGCACCTACGCCGCTCACATGAATGGCATTGTCGACGCGCTGGAGCCGACGCTGTGGCTGGCCCGCCGCGCCGAGACCAAGCCGATCGACCCCGGCATGTGGGACAACCTCGTCGCTGGCGGCATCGGTCACGGTTTCGATGCGCGCGGCGCGCTGGAGAAGGAGTGCTGGGAGGAGGCCGGTATCGGCGCCGATCTGGTGGCCCATCTGGTGGAGCGCGGCACGCTCGACGTGCTGCGTGAGGTGCCCGAAGGCATCCAGAACGAAACGCTGTTCGCCTTTGATCTGGCGCTGCCCGCCGATTTCACGCCGGTCAACCAGGACGGCGAGGTTGCCGGCCACCTGAGCGCAAGCGTGGATGCGGCCCTTGCTATCATGGCGGACTGCGCGATGACGGTGGATGCCACGCTCGTCACACTCGACGCCCTGCAACGCCTGGCGCCCGACCGATTCGCCCGATAACAAATCACACAACGCTTGATGAGTCACTCCGGTTTCATTCTTACCCTGTCGTGCCCGGACCAGCCCGGCATCGTCCATGCCGTGTCGGGCCTGCTGTTCGAGCAGGGCTGCAACATCCTCGACTCCGACCAGTACGGCGACGAGTTCACGGGCCGCTTCTTCATGCGCGTGCATTTCGTGCCGCAAGGCCAGCCGCTGGACCTGCCGACGCTGCGCGAGCGTTTTTCGCCCATCGGCGAGCGTTTTTCGATGCAATGGGGCCTGTTCGATGCGTCGATCAAGCCGCGTGTGATGATCCTGGTCTCGAAGATCGGCCACTGCCTGAACGATCTGCTGTTCCGCGCACGCGCCGGCCAGTTGCCGATCGAGATCGCCGCCATCGTCTCGAACCACCGCGATTTCTATCAGCTGGCGGCGTCGTATGACGTGCCGTTCATGCACCTGCCGCTGCTGCAGGCCACCGACGCGCAGAAGGCCCAGCAGGAAGCGCGCATCTGGGAAATCGCCCAGGAGCAGCAGATTGACCTGGTGGTGCTCGCGCGCTACATGCAGATCCTCTCGAATGACCTGTGCCGCAAGCTGGAAGGCCGGGCCATCAACATCCACCATTCGTTCCTGCCCAGCTTCAAGGGCGCCAAGCCGTACTACCAGGCGCACGAGCGCGGCGTGAAGCTGATCGGCGCCACGGCCCACTACGTGACGGCCGACCTGGACGAAGGCCCGATCATCGAGCAGGAGATCGAGCGCGTGGATCACAGCATGGACCCGGAGCAGCTCACCGCCGTGGGCCGCGACGTGGAATGCGTGGCGCTGGCGCGCGCGGTGAAATGGCATGCCGAACACCGCATCCTGCTCAACGGCCACAAGACCGTGGTTTTCAAGTAAGGGTTAAGGAGTAGACGCGATGCGACAGATCGTTCTCGATACCGAAACCACCGGCCTGAACGCCGCCACCGGCGACCGCGTGATCGAAATCGGCTGCGTGGAAATGGTCAACCGCCGCCTGACCGGCCGCAACCTGCACTTCTACATCAACCCCGAGCGTGAGATCGACGCGGGCGCGATGGCGGTGCACGGCATCACCAACGAGTTCGTGGCCGACAAGCCCAGGTTTGCGGAGGTCGTGGCTGAGATCCGCGATTACGTGCAGGGCGCCGAGGCCATCATCCACAACGCGCCGTTCGACTTGGGCTTTCTCGACATGGAGTTCCAGAAGCTCGGCCTGCCGACCTTCCGCGAGCACCTGTCCGGTCACATCGACACGCTGCGCGAGGCGCGCCAGATGTTCCCGGGCAAGCGCAACTCGCTGGATGCGCTGTGCGACCGGCTGGGTGTGAGCAACGCGCACCGCACGCTGCACGGGGCCTTGCTGGATGCCGAGCTGCTGGCCGAGGTGTACCTGGCCATGACGCGCGGCCAGAACACGCTGGTGATCGACATGCTGGAAGGCGGCGAGGGCGAGTCGGCTGAAGCCACCGCTGTCGATCTGAGCGCGCTGGAATTGCCCGTGCTGGTGGCCTCCGAGGCCGAAGCCGCTGCCCACGCCGGGGTGCTCAAGGAGATCGACAAGGCCAGCGGCGGCAAGACGGTCTGGACGCGCGAGGCGCAGGACGCCACGCCGCCAGCGGCCTGATGCAAAAAAGTGCGGCCGAGGTCTTTACACGGTCGCAGCTTTTCGCCATAATCTCGTTTTCGCCGCATCCGGCATCCGGGTGGTTAGCTCAGCGGTAGAGCACTGCCTTCACACGGCAGGGGTCACAGGTTCAATCCCTGTACCACCCACCAAATTCGCG
>CAJXMR010000041.1 GCA_913056305.1 uncultured Ralstonia sp. | reverse complement strand
GCGCGGGAACGAGCAGAAATAAAAGAACAGCAGTGAACGCGACCCCGAGACGGGCCTGGGGATTACCCACAACCTGTACTCGCCCTTGGGGCTGGGTTGTAAACGAGCAAGGGTGATGTTAACGTTCGTCGACTTTGTTAGCAGCGGCGTCCGACGTTGGGTGACGAGAACGATATCGACGACTGGGCAAGCACTGAGTTTGGTGCAGCGAATCTGGGCGACGCGCGTCTAGCGCGTCGCCTTGTCGCTCTGGCTCGCCGATTGGCATGCAGCCCGCAGGGATCATTGCCTCAGTCACTCAGCCCGGCCGAACTGAAGGCGGCCTACCGATTCTTCGACAACGCCCAGGTGGATACCGACGGCATCCTGGCACCGCACATCACGCAGACACTGAACCGCCTGAATCAGGTTCCCGTCGTGCTGGCCGTGCAGGACACCACCGAATTCAACCTGACGCATCTTGGCGCCACGCAAGGCCTAGGCTACCTCTCGGGCAACACCCTCAGCTCGCGTGGCTTCATGATGCATAGCTTGCTGGCCGTCACGCCAGAAGGGCTGCCCTTGGGCGTGCTCGGTATGAAGACGTGGGTGCGTCCGGACGAGGAGTTCGGCAAGAAGCGTCAGCGTGCGACTCGCCCGTTCTCCGATAAGGAGAGCACCAAGTGGATCGAAGGCATTGCCCATCTGGCCGCGCTCAAGCAGCAATGCGTGCAGACACGCCTCATCAGTGTTGGCGACCGCGAGAACGACCTGTATGACCTGTTTGCTTGCGCGCGTCCCGAGGGCGTGGACTGGCTGATCCGCGCCGCCTACAACCGCCGAACCCGACACGCTGAGGGCTACCTCTGGGAGACCGTGCTGGCCTGTCCTGTAATGGGACACTCTGACTTGCTGGTGAGCGCCAAACACGGCCTGCCTGAGCGCACGGCGCGTTTGACCTTACGTTGCGTGACGGTGCAATTGCGCCCGCCCGCCAAGCGTGCGAGTCGCTTGCCAGAAGTCGAAGTCTTCGCGATCCACGCAACCGAAGACAACGCACCGCCTGGCATTGAGCCTCTGGAATGGATGCTGCTCACCTCTGTGCCTACCACCACGTTGGATGAAGCGCTTGAGCGGCTGGCTTGGTATGCGCAGCGCTGGACGATTGAAACATGGCATCGCGTCCTCAAAAGCGGTTGTCGTATCGAAGCCCGGCAGTTCGGCAACATCGAGCGCTTTGTGCGCGCGACCGCCCTGTTCGCCGTCATTGGGTGGCGCATCCTGTATGCCACCCTGCTATCGAGAACCGATCCTGATCTGTGTTGCGAGGTCTTGCTACAACCCGTCGAATGGCAGGCCCTTTACTGCCGTACACACCACACCAATCGACCTCCGAAGCGCCCGCCCAAACTCCTGCAGGCACTCCTATGGATCGCCATGCTCGGCGGCTACCTCAATCGCAAACATGATCGCCCGCCCGGCCCAACCGTCATCTGGCGCGGATTCCTGATCCTGCACGAAATCACCAGCATGTATTGCCTCTTTCGACAGAACGAATGACAGATGTGGGTAATCCCCAGGAGACGGGCGGGGGCGCCAATCGAGGGCGTTGCACCGGGAAAAAAAGCGCCGCGCGCCGAGTCCGGACGCTCAATCGCAAGGCAAAAAGCGTTGCGCGCCGAGCTCAGACACTTGAAGGCGAAACAAAAAGCGCCGCACGCCCGAGCTCAGAAGGCCGATCGCCAGGCAAAAAGCCTCGCGTGCCGAGCTCAAACCTTCAACCGCAAGGCAAAAAGCGTTGCACGCCGAGCGCAGACTCCCAAGACCCCGAAGCAAAAAGCGTCGTGCGTGGAGCGCAGACCTCGGAGCACGAAGGTCAAACACTCGCGCGTGAGTGTTTGAGGTCCGAACGCCGAAGTCAAACACTCACGCGTGGGTGTCTGAGGCCCGAGCGCCGAGCTCAAACATTCACGCGCGGGGGTCTGAGGTCCGAACGCCGAGGTCAAACACGCATGAGTGAGTGTCTGAGGTCCAAGCGTCGAGCTCAAACACTCGCGCGTGGGTGTCTGAGGTCCGAACGCCGAGCGCAAACACTCACGCGTGGCGGTCTGAGGTCAAGAACGCCGAGTGAAAACACGCACGCGTGGATGTCCGAGGTCCGAACGCCGAGGTCAAACACTCATGCGCGGATGTCCGAGGTCCAAGCGCCGAGCTCAAACACTCGCGCGTGGGTGTCAGAGGTCCAATCGCCGAGGTCAGAGATCCGCGCGCCGACCTCAGGAGCACACGCTGCTGCTGTTCGCGTCCTGCCCCATGATCTCCCGGGGCAGATACGTCGAGAAGCCCGGCACTGCCAGGCTTGAGATGCCGATCCACTTGGCCGGAGAGACTGGTGTGATGGTCATCCCGGTGATGCCGACGGCAACGCCGGCGCAGCTCGTGGCATCGCACGTGGTGCTCACCGCGCCGCTGGCGTCGTACCACTGCACCGTCACGTTCGTTGCCTTGAGGCTGGGCAGGATGCGCTGCATGCGCGAGAGCACCGAACCGGACCCCTGCGAGCACACCACCGCCTGGCGCGCGCCCCAGCGGGTGGCCTCGCCGGCGGCGTTCCAGGTGTAGAGGATGCGCCCGAAATCCAGGATGGCAAGCAGCACCGTCAGGAACAGCACCGCCACAATGGCGAACTCAACCGCCGTCGTGCCTTTCTGATGCTTATTCATAGGATTGCCTCATGGTCACGGAGATGTTGCTGAAAGGGACCGACGTCATCTTCGTGGTGCCGTGCGTGTAGTAGCGCGTGAACGCCAGCAGGTCCAGCACCGGGCTGAAGGTGTAGCCCGAGATCGTGACAGTGACGGTGTTGATGGCGGGGTTGGAGCCTTGGACGATATTGCCCGTGCAGGTCGCGTTGGAGGCATCGCAGATCGAGACCATGCTGACGGTGAGCCCCGGCACCAGCGGTTTGGACGTGCCGCCGACGGTGGGCGTGCCATACACGGCCAGGTTCTGGGCCGTGGTGTAGGCGGCCGCGTTGCCGGCGGCCTGCGTGCTCAGGTAGCGCGTGGCGTCCCGCGTGGACTTGGTGAGTGTGTTGTAGGTGTAGATGGCCCGGCCGAACTCCGTCACCGCAAAGGTGATGGCCAGCAGCAGGCAGAGGGTGATGGCCAGCTCGACCACCGCCACGCCGTGTTGTCGTGTCTTCATGGCGCGCTCCTTACTCCACCAGGGCCGGAACCAGCGGGCCCAGACTCCCGCCTGCCAGGCCGCTGGGTGTGCACGGGCTGCCCAGGTTGTTTGCGTTGCTCACAAACTCGAACTGGGGCGTCATGTGCACGCCGTCGATGGGTTGCAGCATCAGCATGCAGGCGTAGTCGATGATCTTGGAGGCGGCGGAGATCACCGGCACCAGGACCAGGCGCCGATTCGCGCCGTAGGTGGCAAGGTCGCCACCGGTGCCTGCGGTGCCGAGATTCTTGTAGCCGCCTTGCACGCTGAGGCCGGTGATCTTGTCGCCGCCCGTCACGCTGGAGCCGGTATCGTCGTAGTTGGCGTAGGCAAGGCGCTTGGTCTTGAAATTGGCGGCGCTCTTGTCGGAGCCCTTGGCGGCCGTGCCGCCGTAGGCGTTTTGCGGCACGGCGTTGGTCCAGTTGGTGGACGTATAGGCGTAGCCCGAGAGGTCGGGCTGCAATTGCGAGGCGTTGGACTTGTTCTTGTAGATGCCGAAGCGGGAGTTCCATGCATCGTCCACCGAGACCTTCGCGCCCGGCGTGTGCAAGGTGTCGCCGACCTTGGAGTTGCAGTAGCCCAGCAGCATCTCCGTCTTGGTCTCGTTGGCGTTGGTGGAGCCGTCGAGGTTGTACCAGCCCATTTCGCCCGGCAGGGTCGAGCCGCCGGTATAGAGCATGGTGGCCCACTCGCCCACCTGGAAGCCGTAGTTGGGCGAGGTGCCGCCGGTCTTCGGGATCAGGGCCACCGGAATCGGGCAGGTGCTCTGCGCATGGACGCGCGTGGCCACCGCCAGTGCCGCCACCGAATTGGTGGTGGCGCCGCCCACGAACTTGATCAGGCGCGCCGTGATCCCGCTGGTGGTGTGATTGCACTTCACGTAGCTCGAACCGGACGACCCCGTGGCAGCCGGGCTGTAGGTGCCGGTCAGCGACGTGCTGAAGGTGATGTCGGCCGCCGCCAGCGACGCCGACACCTTCTGGTACGTGACATTGTTGGCGTTGCCGGCGGTAAGCCCTGCATTGGTCGCCCGTGTCAGCGCATCCTTGTTGCCGTCCAGCTCCTGCGCCGCGGACAGGGCGCAGCTATCGACCGCCGATTGCAGCTCCGACTTGGCGACAAACAGCCCGCCCAGATCGATGACGAGGCCCGCCATGCCCAGCAGCACAGCGATGACGAGGCCCACGATCGGCAGGACGACCCCGCGTTGTTTCCGCTTCCCAGAGTTGCAGTCGTTACGCATGGCCCGTCGCCCCGTTCGGTGAGATGTCTCAATCAGCCAGTCCGGCTGCAGCGGCGACGGCGCAAGGCGAAGCCAGTGATGCTCCCCTCGCCACGCAGCGCGCCCGCTGCCCGTTGATCTGGCCACCTGCCGCGCCGCCCGCCACACACCTTGCGCCGCCTGCAGGTTTCCCGTTGTTTATAGACAGTTGTAGCCGCGCCGAGCGCAGACCGAAACTGGCCGTAGGTATGATTCAGCGCTGAAACGCGGGGCGAAAACGGTGCGGATTTGCGTGTGCCCGCGCGCCTTGCGCCGGCATCAACGAAAGGTCCAGGTCCGGTGCAGGACGAAGGTGATCGGCGGCACCACCATCAGGATCGCAGCCAGCCCGACCCAGTAGTTCCCACCCAGCTGTTGCGCGATCCAGGAGATGGCCAGCGTCAGCAGCAGCCCGAACACGGCCACGCAGACGAAGCGCAGGAAGTTGTGGCGATCGGGCTTGGCGGAGAAGCTCCAGAGCGCATTCAAGAGGTAGGAAAAGACGGTGGCGCAAACGAACGCGACCCCGTTTGCTAGCACCGGCGACACCCCGAGCCCCAGCGCCAGCGGCGTGGCAATGGCCACGTGCACACCGGTGGCGATCACACCCGAGACCCCGAACCGGACCAGCCGGACCATCGTGATGCGGTCTGGGATGCGGCGCAGAATCCGCTCCAGCACGGCGCCTGATGCAGCGCTCCCGACGCCCTGTTCCGCTTGTCGCATGGCTCCCCCCGCCTCGCAGCCGACACGGATACATCGAATGGTGGGCCGCGATCGTGCACGCGTTGCCGTGTGCGCGCCGCGCTGGCGGTGTCAGTCTAGTTGGATTGCGCCGCGCGTTGACCCCCAAACATCAGGGTCAAGGAGCCCCCCCTGCTCTCCTTGAACCCATCTTGGTCATCGCGGGGCACGAGAGAAATCGGTCAAATGGACTACGGGTGCGAATCGATCACCCGGGCCTCGAGATGGGACCGCGGACATGCTGCGACCGGGGGCCGGTGCTTCAGTCGGCGTCGCTGCCGCCGTGCGTACGGTCGAAGCGGCGCAGCGTGTCGATGCGCTCGCGTGTGAGGGGGTGGGAGGAGAAGAACGCCGAGGCATCGTCGTTGGAGGCGTCGCCCTTGGCGGTGTCCTTGGCGGTGTCCTTGGCGGTGTCCTTGGCGGTGTCCTTGGCGGTGTTCTTGGCGGCGTGATCGGCGGGGCGGGTGCCGCCGTGCGAGTCTTCCAGCGCTTGCAGCACGTCGGCGAACGCGCCCACGGAGCGCCCGTTCTCCAGCAGCATGCGTGCGGCGTAGTGATCGGCGTCGCGCTCGTAGTCGCGCGAGTAGCGCAGCGTCAGCATGGTCGCCGGCACGCCGGCCAGGATGCTCGACACGTCGCCAAACAGCAGCGCCGCCGTGGCGCCGATGGCGGAAGACTGGATCAGCTGGCGCAGGCCGTGGCGGTATTCCACGTGGCCGGCCTCGTGGGCGAGCACGCCCATCAGGCCGTCGTCCTCGCCCACCAGCTTGACCAGCGCATCGGTCACGATGATGTCGCCGCCGGGCAGCGCGAAGGCGTTGGCGCCCATCTTGCCGGCATCGCGAAAGACGATGGTGTACGTGTGCGTGGCATTGGGCGCGCGCAGCGTCGCAAAGCGCGCGCGGATGCGGTCCTGCTGTGCCTGGGGCAGCTTGCTGGGCTTGAGCCAGTGCTGGTCAAACGCCTGCAGCGAGGCGTGGCCGAGCTGGGCCTCCACCCGCTGCGGCACCATGCTGGCGAGCACCTTGGCGCCCCACGGCAGGCCGTAGCGGTAGCCCAGCGCCAGCGTGGCGAGCGTCAGCAGCAGCGCGCCCAGCGCGAGGCGCCAGCTGTTCTGCGCTCGCACCACCAGGCCTTCCTGGTAGCCGGTGCGATGCAGCAGCGCATTGAGCGCGCTCTGCTCGGCCGGGTCGGCAATCTCGCAGAACGCGCCGTCGTCAAACGTGACCAGGCGCGGCGCGTGCTTGACGCGTTCCGACACCCGCAAGGAAGACAGCGGCGCGCGGCGCACCGGCGTGCCTTCCAGGTCGAACAGGGCCAACTCGCCCTGCTCCACCGTCAGCCGCACCGGATGCGCCCGCGAGGTGCGCCCGTCGAAGTACGTTGCGAGGATCATGCGCGCGCCGCTTTGGTGAGCCCGTTACAGGGCGATGTCGATGTCGTACCAGTCGATCGCCGCGTCGCCCAGTGCGCTGATCTTGGTGGCCTCGCCTGCCACGAACGTATCGAGCGAGCCGTCGGCCAGCAGCGTCACCGATTCGAGCTTGTAGCGCGCCGTGCGCACGCGCGCGAATGGCACGAACAGGCCGAGGGTGATGGCGATCATGAACGCGTTGGAGATAAAGATCCAGAACAGCTTGCGCGCGCCCACCTGGCTCTGGAAGCGATTCGCGCCCAGCGTGGTGTGGTTCCAGACGACGTTCTGCAGGCGCGCCATGAAGTACGGGCCGAGGAACAGCAGGACCGCGTAAATGCCCAACGGGATGACGCTGTACATGGCGGCCTTGCCCGCGGCACTGGCACCGAGGAGGGACGCGGCACCCAGTACGACCGCCAGCACGCCGATCACGACGAAGGCCAGAACCGCCAGGCCAAACGTGCGCAGGTACACGCCATAGAAATTGCCCGCCGTGGCCGAGAAGCCGAACGGCGAAGCGCCGAAGCGCGTGTTCTTGTGCTGGTACTGCTTGAAGCGCTGATGCGCGAACGGCGCCAGCAGGTAGACCGTGAGCACCGTCAGGATCGGCCACAGCAGGAAGACCTTGTAGGCCTCGAGATCGCCGCCGGTGAAGGCAAAGCGCAGGCCACGGTAGCTGGAATTGGCCATGCGGAAGCGCAGCGAGCGCACCAGCAGCCATGGAAACACCAGCCCGAACACCGCGATCATGGCGAACGTGAGGTAGAGCGAGACGTGCACGGACAACTGATACAGCACCACCACCGCAAACACGATCGCCCGCCCCTTGAGAATGGCGATCGGGTTGCCGTGGTAGTCGAAGCTGGAGCGGTCCAGCTGGGTGTTGCGGTAGAAATACTGCAGCGTGCGGCACTTCGCCCACGCGGAGTAGATCCCCAGCGTGACGATGGTCAGCAGCAGGTTGACGATCCAGATGCGGAAATACTCCGAGCCGCTGCCGGTAAAACGCAGGCGCAACGGCTGCGGTGCAGCCGGCGCGGGGGCGGCGCCCAGGACGGGCTCGCGTGCGATGTCGTTCATCTGATTTCCCTTCCCTGTGATTGTTGTGGTGCCCGCCTGGCCGCGGGCCGGACGATTGTAGCGAACCCAGCCCCGCCGTCACGTTAACGCCGCCTTAACAATTCGGCCCCGGCAACCCACCTGTCAGGACTACGCCGGTCGGCACCCCGGCCTCGTCCGTCGGCGAATGGACCCGCCGTGTGCGTGCCCCTACGCTGGACATGCCTGATTCCGTCTTCCCGTCTGTCGTCTTGAGCCGGTCATGTCCAACAACAACGCTATCCCCTCTCCCGCCATTGCACCGCGTGCTTACGCCGTGCTGGGCTCCAGCACCTTCGCCTTCACCATCTGCTTTGCGGTGTGGACGATGTTCGCCATTCTCGGCATTCCGCTGCAGAAGCAGCTCGGCCTGTCAGAAACCGAGTTCGGGCTGATTGCCGCCATGCCGGTGCTGACCGGCTCGCTGGTGCGCGTGCCGCTGGGCATGTGGACCGACCGCTTTGGCGGGCGCATCGTCTTCTTCCTGCTGATGCTGGCGACCATCGTGCCGATCTGGTTCGTGGCCGATGCCACGCAGCTGTGGCAGTTCCTGGCGCTGGGCATGCTCGTCGGCCTGGCGGGGGGCTCGTTCTCGGTGGGCACGCCGTATGTGGCGCGCTGGTTCCCCAAGAGCCGCCAGGGCTTTGCCATGGGCATCTTCGGGGCGGGCAACGCGGGCGCGGCGCTCAACAAGTTCGTGGCGCCGGTGCTGATCGTCGCGGCCGGCTCGTGGACGGTGGTGCCGCGCGTCTATGCCATCGCCATGCTGGTCACGGCGCTGCTGTTCTGGTTCGGCTCGGCCACCAACCCGGCCCACGCCAGCGGCAAGTCGGTCACCCTGCGCGAGCAGCTGCGCGTGATGCGCGACCCGCGTGTGTGGCGCTACTCGCAGTACTACTCGGTGGTGTTCGGCGGCTATGTCGGACTGTCGCTGTGGCTCACGCGTTACTACGTCTCGGAGTATGGCTTCTCGATCCAGACGGCGGCCTTCCTGGCGGCGTGCTTCTCGCTGCCGGGCGGCGTGCTGCGCGCGGTGGGCGGCTGGCTGTCGGACCGCTACGGCGCTTACCGCACCACCTGGGCGGTGATGTGGGTGTGCTGGGTCGCCTTCTTCCTGCTGAGCTATCCGCCGACGCAGTTCACGGTGGCCAGCACGCACGGCCCGCTCGATTTCCACATTGGCCTGTCGCCGGTGGCGTTCACTGCGCTGATGGGCGTGGTGGGCGTGGCGATGGCCATCGGCAAGGCCTCGGTGTTCAAGTTCATCTCGAACGATTTCACCGACAACATCGGCGCGGTGTCCGGTGCAGTCGGCCTGGCCGGCGGGCTGGCGGGCTTCGTGCTGCCGATCCTGTTTGGCGTGCTGGTGGACCTGACCGGCATCCACTCGACCTGCTTCATGTTGTTGTACGGCGCCGTGTGCGTGAGCCTGGTGTGGATGCACTTCAGCTTCCGCGCCCAGGGTGCAACAGCCCGCGAACAAGCCCAACCGCCCGCACTGGCCCAACGCGCTGCCTGATCCCCAATTTTCTGAATCTGCCGCGCCTGCCTGGGCGCGGCCTTGCTGGAGCACACCATGTCTTCTAACGTCCTCACCCGCTGGGAGCCGGAGAACCCGTCGTTCTGGCGTGCCACCGGGCAGTCGGTGGCCTACCGCAACCTGTGGATTTCCATCCCTGCGCTGATGATCGCGTTTGCGATCTGGTCATTGTGGAGCGTGGTGGTGGTCAACCTCGACAAGGCCGGCTTTGCGCTGACCAAGAACCAGATGTTCTGGCTCACCGCGCTGCCGGCGCTGTCGGGCGCGACGCTGCGCATCTTCTATTCGTTCCTGGTGCCGATCTTCGGCGGGCGGCGCTGGACGGCGCTGTCCACCGCCAGCCTGCTGATCCCGGCGCTGGGCATGGGCTTCGCGCTGCGCGATCCGCAGACCAGCTACCCGACCCTGCTGGTGCTGGCGCTGCTGTGCGGCCTGGGCGGCGGCAACTTCAGCTCGTCGATGGCCAACATCAGCTTCTTCTTCCCCAAGCAGAAGAAGGGGCTGGCGACGGGGCTCAACGCCGGCATCGGCAACCTGGGCGTGTCGGTGGTGCAGTTCGTCACGCCGCTGGTGATCTCGGTGGGCGTGTTCGGCGCGCTGGGCGGTGATGCACAGACCTATACGGCGGGCGGCGTGGAGCGCAACATCTGGCTGCAAAACGCGGGCTTCCTGTGGGTGCCGTTCATCGTGGTGGCCACGGTGGCGGCATGGTTCGGCATGCATGACATTGCCGATGCCAAGGCCTCGTTTGCCGACCAGGCCGTGATCTTCAAGCGCACCCACAACTGGCTGATGTGCCTGCTGTATGTCGGCACCTTCGGCTCGTTCATCGGCTTCTCGGCCGGGCTGGCGCTGCTGACCAAATCGCAGTTTCCCGACGTCAACCCGACCTCCTACGTGTTCCTCGGGCCGCTGGCCGGTGCGCTCACGCGGCCGGTGGGCGGCTGGATTTCCGACAAGCTGGGCGGGGCGCGCGTCACGCTGTGGGTGTTCGCGGGCATGATCGCCGCGGTGGTGGGCGTGCTGACGTTCCTGCCGTCTGCAGGTAACCCCGGCAGTTTCGCGGGCTTCCTCGGCATGTTCATCGTGCTGTTTGCGCTGACGGGCATCGGCAACGGCTCGACCTTCCGCATGATCCCGATCATCTTCCTGACGCAGCACCAGCGTGCGGCCAAGGGCAAGGATGACGCGGCACAGCGTCAGGCCACCCAGGACGCCGGCAAGGAATCGGCCGCCGTGCTGGGCTTTACCGGCGCGATCGGCGCGTACGGCGGCTTCTTCATCCCCAAGAGCTTTGGCACCTCGCTGGAGCTGACGGGCTCCGTCAACGCCGCGCTGTACTGCTTCATCGCGTTCTACGTGCTGTGCCTGCTGGTGACGTGGGCCGTCTACGCCCGCCGCAACGCGCCAATGCCGTGCTGATGCAAACGGGGGCTGCGCCGTGGTGCGGCGCGCCCCCGCCCAGCCCTCATGCAGCCTTTGGCTTCTCAGGCAGTCCGTAAGCGAGATACCGCCCCGGCCGGTGGTTGAGCGCAATGATCAGGTTGAGCGCCACCGCGCCGATGAGCGATGCCACCAGCGCCTTGGGGCTCACCACCCACAGCGACACCAGCACGATGCACACGTCCACCGCCATCTGCAGCTTGCCCGCGCGAATGCCAACCTTGTCCTGCAGATACAGCGCGACGATATTGACCCCGCCCAGGCTGGCCTGATGGCGGAACAGCACGATGAAGCCCACCCCCATCAGCACCCCGCCGATGGCCCCGGCATAGAGCGGGTCGAGCGTGCCCAGGTGCACGAAGTGCGCGTGCATCTCGGCAAACCACGACACCAGCGCCACTGCGCAGAAGGTCTTGACGGTAAAGCGCCAGCCCATGCACCGGATGGCCAGGACGTAGAACGGCAGGTTGATCAGGAAGAACACCGTGCCGAAGCGCCACGACGTGGTGTAGTGGATCAGGAAGGCGATGCCGGCCGTGCCGCCCGACAGCAGGCCGCCCTGCTTGAACAGGAGGATGCCGAACGAGACGCACAGGGCGCCGATCAGGATCGCCAGGGCGTCTTCGAACACGCTGTGGCGGGCAATGGGAGTGGCGCTAGTCATGGGGACTCCACGCAAGAACGGGATGCACAGGCGGCGAGTATTACCACCGCAGGTCCGGCATCCTCCTTGACCCAGGCCAAAGTGTTGGCGCATGCGTTGCGCGCACCCGTCATGCGAGCACACCGCATGCCGCAAAAAACGCCGCAAAACCACCCGACCTAGTTCTTCCGGCGGAGGCCGCCCTGCCCCGCCTCCCTCCACTGCAGCGCCCGGCCACGTCGCCCGATGAATAGGCGCGGAGGTCCGCTCTCCATAAGCTGTGCTCATCCCTGCAACCACCGCGCGCCGGCGGCGTTTCGCCCTCGGGCGCGGGTCAATCGCATCATGAGCCACTTTCTCGATCGCCTGAAGTTCCTCAACCACGTCCGGTCGACCTTTGCCGATGGGCACGGCGCCGTGGTCAACGAAGACCGCCGCTGGGAAGACGGTTACCGCAGCCGCTGGCAGCACGACAAGATCGTGCGCTCCACCCACGGCGTCAATTGCACCGGTTCCTGCTCGTGGAAGGTCTACGTCAAGAACGGCCTGATCACCTGGGAGACCCAGCAGACCGACTACCCGCGCACCCGCCCCGACCTGCCCAACCACGAACCGCGCGGCTGCCCGCGTGGTGCGTCATACAGCTGGTATGTCTATTCCGCCCAGCGCGTGAAGACGCCGCTGATCCGCGGCCGGCTGATGGAGATGTGGCGCGAGGCCCGCAAGACCATGGACCCGGTGGCCGCGTGGGAATCGATCAGCCAGAACCCCGAGAAGGCCAAGCGCTACAAGAGCGTGCGCGGCCAGGGCGGCTTCGTGCGCGCCGATTGGGACACCGCCACCGAGATGATCGCCGCCGCCAACGCGTACACCATCAAGCGCTACGGCCCGGACCGCGTGATCGGCTTCTCGCCGATTCCCGCCATGTCGATGGTCAGCTACGCGGCCGGTGCGCGCTACCTGAGCCTGATCGGCGGCGTGTGCCTGTCGTTCTACGACTGGTACTGCGACCTGCCGCCCGCCAGCCCGCAGGTGTGGGGCGAGCAGACCGACGTGCCGGAATCGGCCGACTGGTACAACTCGACCTACCTGATGGTGTGGGGCTCCAACGTGCCGCAGACGCGCACGCCGGACGCGCACTTCTACACCGAGGTCCGCTACAAGGGCACCAAGACCGTGGCGGTCTCGTCCGACTACGGCGAGATGGTCAAGTTTGGCGACATCTGGCTCGCGCCCAAGCAAGGCACCGACGCCGCGCTGGCCATGGCGATGGGCCACGTGGTGCTCAAGGAATTCCACGCCAATGGCAAGTCCGCCTACTTCCGCGACTACATCAAGCAGTACACCGACATGCCGATGCTGGTGCTGCTGCGCGAGACCGAAGACGGCAGCTACGCCGGCGACCACTTCCTGCGCGCCTCGCACCTGGCCGGCAACCACGGCGAGGCCAACAACCCCGAGTGGAAGACGCTGCTGATCGACACTGCAACGGGCCGGCTGGTGGTGCCCAACGGCACCATCGGCCTGCGCTGGAATGAGGCCCAGCACGACGATGGCGCCAAGGTCGGCCGCTGGAACCTCGAACTGAAGGACGCGGCAGACGGCGCGCCGATCGACCCGCTGCTCTCGCTGGTCGATGCGCACGACGAAGTGGTGGAGGTCAGCTTCCCGTACTTCGGCGGCGAGCACGACGCGACGCTCAAGCGCCGCGTTCCGGCCAAGCGCGTGACGCTGGCCGATGGCACCACTGCCCGCATCGCCACCGTGTACGACCTGCAACTGGCCAACTACGGTGTCGACCAGGGCCTGGGCGGCGCCAACGTCGCCACCAGCTTCGACGACGACGTGCCCTACACCCCGGCCTGGCAGGAGAAGCACACCGGCGTGCCGCGCGCGCAGGTGATCCAGGTCGCGCGCGAGTTTGCCGACAACGCGGACCGCACGCACGGCAAGAGCATGGTCATCGTCGGGGCCGCGCTGAACCACTGGTACCACAACGACATGATCTACCGCGGCATCATCAACCTGCTGATGATGTGCGGCTGCATCGGCCAGAGCGGCGGCGGCTGGGCCCACTACGTGGGGCAGGAGAAGCTGCGGCCGCAGTTCGGCTGGGCGCCGCTGGCGTTCGGGCTGGACTGGTCGCGCCCGCCGCGCCAGATGAACGGCACCTCGTTCTTCTACAGCCACACCAGCCAGTGGCGGCACGAGAAGCTGTCGGTGGACGAGATCCTCAGCCCCACCGCTGACCGCGCGCGCTACAACGGCCTGTCGCTGCTGGACCTGAACGCCAAGAGCGAGCGCATGGGCTGGCTGCCCTCCGCGCCGCAACTGAATGCCAACCCGCTCGACGTCACCGCCGCCGCACAGGCGGCCGGCAAGGACCCGGTTGCGCACACCGTCGAGCAACTGAAGAGCGGCAAGCTGCGCTTCGCCTGCGAAGACCCGGACCACCCGGACAACTTCCCGCGCAACATGTTTGTCTGGCGCTCGAACATCCTCGGCAGCTCGGGCAAGGGGCATGAGTATTTCCTCAAGTACTTGCTCGGCACGCAGAACGCGCTGTTCAGCGACGAGGCGGCCGCCATCAAGCCGACCGAAGTGGAAATGCGCGAAGCGGCCGAGGGCAAGCTCGACCTGCTGACGGTGCTCGACTTCCGCATGAGCACGACCTGCCTGTACGGCGACATCGTGCTGCCGACCGCCACCTGGTACGAGAAGGACGACCTGAACACGTCCGACATGCACCCGTTCATCCACCCGCTGTCGGAGGCGGTGCATCCGCTGTGGGAGTCCAAGACCGACTGGGAGATCTACAAGGCCATCGCCAAGAAGTTCACCGAGATCGCCGGCCCGCTGCTGGGCACGCGCCACGACCTGGTCTGCACGCCGCTGATGCACGACACGCCGGGCGAGCTCGGCCAGCCGTTTGAGCCGAAGGACTGGAAGCATGGCGAGTGCGATCTCATCCCGGGCAAGACCGCGCCGGCCATGACCGTGGTCGAGCGCAACTATGCCGACATCTATCGCAAGTTCACGTCGGTCGGCCCACTGCTGGACAAGCTGGGCAACGGCGGCAAGGGCATCAACTGGAACACCGAGCACGAGGTGCACGAGCTGGCGGGCCTCACCCACAAGGTGAGCGCCCCCGGTGTGAGCCAGGGCCGTCCGCGCCTGGAGAGCGCCATCGACGCGGCCGAGATGATCCTGACCTTCGCACCCGAGACCAACGGCCACGTGGCCGTGAAGGCGTGGGACGCGCTGTCCAAGATCACCGGGCGCGACCACACGCACCTGGCCGTGGGCCGCGAGCACGACAAGATCCGCTTCCGCGACGTGCAGGCGCAGCCGCGCAAGATCATCTCCGCGCCGACGTGGTCGGGGCTGGAGTCGGAAGAAGTCAGCTACAACGCCGGCTACACCAACGTGCATGAGCTGATCCCCTGGCGCACGCTGACCGGCCGCCAGCAGTTCTACCAGGACCACCGCTGGATGCTCGACTTTGGCGAAGGCGCGTGCCTGTACAAACCGCCCATCGACACCAAGACCGTGGCGCCGATGCTCGGCAAGCACAGCAACGGCAACCCGGAGCTGGTGCTGAACTGGATCACGCCGCACCAGAAGTGGGGCATCCACTCCACGTATTCGGACAACCTGCGCATGCTCACGCTCTCGCGCGGCGGCCCGCACGTGTGGGTGGCCGAGGCCGATGCCAAGGCCAACGGCCTGCGCGACAACGACTGGGTGGAGGTGTTCAACGTCAACGGCACGCTCACCGCGCGTCTGGTGGTGAGCCAGCGCGTGCCGCGCGGCATGTGTTTGATGTACCACGCGCAGGAAAAGATCGTGAACGTGCCGGGGGCCGAGACCAGCGGCATGCGCGGCGGCATCCACAACTCCGTCACGCGCACCGTCACCAAGCCCACCCACATGATCGGCGGCTACGCGCAGTTGGCCTACGGCTTCAACTACTACGGCACCGTCGGCAGCAACCGCGATGAGTTCGTGATCGTGCGCAAGATGCAGCGCGTCGACTGGATGGAAGAACAACTGGCAGAAACGCTCCCGGGAGCCTCGCAATGAAAATCCGTGCCCAGGTGGCCATGGTCCTGAATCTGGACAAGTGCATCGGCTGCCATACCTGCTCCGTGACGTGCAAGAACGTCTGGACCTCGCGCGACGGCGTGGAATACGCCTGGTTCAACAACGTCGAGACCAAGCCCGGCGTCGGCTACCCCAAGCAGTGGGAGAACCAGGACAAGTGGCAAGGCGGCTGGCAGCGCAGCGCCGACGGCAAGCTCACGCCGCGCCAGGGCGGCAAGCTGAAGATCCTCGCCAACCTGTTCGCCAACCCGAACCTGCCGCAGATCGACGACTACTACGAGCCCTTCACCTACGACTACGCGCGCCTGCAGAACGCGCCGCTGTCGCAGACGCCGCCCACCGCGCGGCCGGTCTCCGCCATCACCGGCAAGACCATGGAGAAGATCGAGTGGGGCCCGAACTGGGAAGACGATCTGGCCGGCGAGTTCGACTCGCGCAGCCGCGACCAGCTCTTCGAAAACATCCAGAAGGAGATGTACTCGACCTTCGAGAACACCTTCATGATGTACCTGCCGCGCCTGTGCGAGCACTGCCTGAACCCGACCTGCGTGGCCTCGTGCCCGTCGGGCTCGGTGTACAAGCGCGAGGAAGACGGCATCGTGCTGGTCGACCAGGACAAGTGCCGCGGCTGGCGCATGTGCGTGTCGGGCTGCCCGTACAAGAAGATCTACTTCAACTGGCAGAGCGGCAAGGCCGAGAAGTGCACCTTCTGCTTCCCGCGCATCGAGACCGGCCAGCCGACGGTGTGCTCGGAAACCTGCGTGGGCCGCATCCGCTACCTGGGTGTGATGCTGTACGACGCCGATCGCATCGAAGCCGCCGCCAGCGTGGAGGACACCAAGGACCTCTACAACGCGCAGCTCGACGTGTTTCTCGACCCGCACGACCCGGCCATCCAGGCCGAGGCGCTGCGCCAGGGCATCCCGCAGAGCTGGATTGATTCTGCGGTCAAGTCGCCGGTCTACAAGATGGCCTGCGAGTGGAAGGTCGCCTTCCCGCTGCACCCGGAATACCGCACGCTGCCGATGGTCTGGTACATCCCGCCGCTGTCGCCGATCCAGTCGGCGGCGGAGTCGGGCGTGATGGGCATGGACGGCATGATCCCGGACGTGAAGAGCCTGCGCATTCCGGTGCGCTACCTCGCCAACCTGCTGACCGCGGGCGACGAAGCGCCGGTGGTCAGCGCGCTCGAACGCATGCTCGCCATGCGCGCCTACAAGCGCGCCCAGACCGTGCACCACACGCAGGATCTGGATGTGCTGAACCGCGTCGGCCTCACGCCGGCGATGGTGGAAGACATGTACCAGATCATGGCCATCGCCAACTATGAAGACCGCTTCGTCATCCCCGCCTCGCACAAGGAGATGACGCAGGACAGCTTTGACGAGAAAGGCGCGTGCGGCTTCAGCTTCGGCAACGGCTGCTCCGGCGGTGTGTCGGAAGGCACGCTGTTCGGGCGCAAGAAGGCCAGCGTGCAGACCATCAGCATGCCGGTCTCGCGCAAGAAGACCAGCGCGGCTTGAGGCAAAGGAGAACCACCATGACGACCCCTTCGCTGTATCGCCTGCTCTCCGCCCTGCTCGACTACCCCGAGCCGGAACTGCTGGAGGCCCTGCCCGAGATCGACCGCCTGCTGGCGGCCACGCCTGATACACATCAGGCGCATGAAAAGCTCACGCCGCTGCTCGACACGCTGCGCAGCACCGACCTGATCACCCTGCAGGAGCACTACGTCGCCACCTTCGATCGCAACCCCTCGCACGCGCTGCACCTGTTCGAGCACGTGCACGGCGAGAGCCGCGACCGCGGCCAGGCCATGGTCGACCTGATCGAGGAGTACCGCAAATACGGCGTCGAGCCCGCCGCCAATGAACTGCCGGACTACGTGCCGCTGTTCCTGGAAGTGCTCGGCCAGATGGAAGCGACCGGTCACGGCGCCGAAGCCTCGGCCCTGCTGGGCGACGCCATCCACGTGCTGGCCGCCATCGGCGAGCGCCTCACGCGTGACGGCACCGCCTACGCCGGCATCTTCGACGTGCTGCGCACACGCACGGACGTGCAGCCGCAGGCGCTGACCGAACCGCCCATCCGCGACATGGATGAAGCGATGGAGCGTTTCGGCCCCAGCGCAGATGGCGTCGAGCCGCTGCTGCGCCCCACGCTGCCGGCCGAACAGACCGTGCAGTTCCATCCGCGCAAGGCCGCGCCCGTGCAACCTTCCCAAGCGAGCCTGACATGACGATGCTCAACACCCTGCTCTTCGGCATCTACCCGTACATCGCGGGGACGATCTTCCTGCTCGGCAGCCTGCTGCGCTTCGAGCGCGAGCAATACACCTGGAAGAGCGACAGCTCGCAGCTGCTGCACACCGGCACACTGCGCGTGGGCAACCTGCTGTTCCACGTGGGCATCCTCGGTCTGTTCTTCGGCCACCTGGCCGGCCTGCTCACGCCGGTGGCGGTGTGGGACGCGCTGGGCGTGCCGCACGGCGTCAAGCAGTTGGTGGCCATGACTGCCGGCGGCGTGCTCGGCAGCCTGTGCCTGATCGGCCTGCTGATGCTGATCTACCGGCGCCTGGCCCACCCGCGCATCCGTGCCGTCACGCGCCGTGGCGATGCGGTGCTGCTGGCCTGGCTGCTCATCACGCTGCTGCTGGGGCTGACCACCATCTTCACCTCCGCCGGCCACCTGGACGGCCACGTGATGGTGCTGCTGATGACCTGGGCCCAGCACATCGTGACGCTGCAGGCCGATGCTTCCAGCTTTGTCGCCGAGGTGCCGCTGATCTTCAAGCTGCACCTGTTCATGGGGATGACGCTGTTCCTGATCTTCCCATTCACGCGGCTGGTGCATGTGTGGAGCGGGCTGGCCTCGGTCACCTATGTGGGCCGCGCCTGGCAACTCGTGCGCGGACGCTGACATGTTGACGCACCGGCGCGCCGTCTTTGGCATCACGGGCCGCTCCGGCAGCGGCAAGACCACCCTCATCGAGGCCATGCTGCCGCTGCTGCGCGCACGTGGGCTGCGCGTGAACGTGATCAAGCACAGCCACCACATGCTCGCGCTGGAGCCGCCGGGCAAGGACAGCGCCCGCGTGCGCGCGGCCGGCGCGAGCGAGGTGATGGTGGCCTCGCCGTACCACTACGCCATCGTGCATACGCTGCACGAGGCGCCGGAGCCCACCCTCGATGAGCTGCTCGCGCGCATGAGCCCGGCGGACCTGACACTGGTGGAGGGCTTCCGGCGAGAGTCGATCCCACGCCTTGAGGTGCACCGTCCGGCACTCGGCAAGCCGCCGATGTATCCGGATGACGACAGCATCCTCGCCGTTGTGAGCGATGTGCCGCTGCGGCTGGACCGCCCGAGCCTGTTCCTTGATCGGCCGCAAGGCGTGGCGGACTTCATCTGCCAGATACTCGAGCTGGAACCCTTGCCCGCATAACACCGCCCCGACTCGGCATGCCGCCAGCGGAGGACGGCCGGGCCCCCACACCGGTCCCAACGCACGCCCCCGACCATGAACGCTGCCGCCGTCCCGCTTTCGGCCATGCTGCCGCCCATACGGCAGCGCCTGTCCACGCGCATTGTTTCGGCCTCCCTGGTCGCCTTGACGCTGGTGCTGGCGATGATCGGCGGCACGCTGTGGCTGTCGTGGCAGCTCGAAGGCGCGGGCGCCGCCATCAACGACACCGGCAGCCTGCGCATGCGCGCAAGCCAGATCGGCGTGGCGGTGCTGGAGGCGCGCGACTGGCACACCAGCGCGCTCGAGCAACAGACCAACCGGCTCGATGCCACCCTCGATGCGCTGCGCAAGGGCGACGCCCAGCGCCCGCTCTTCCTGCCGGCCGACGCCGACATCCACCGCCAGTTCGACGCCGTCTGCGCCGCCTGGAAAACGCAGCTCAAACCCAGCATCGCCGCCGACATTGCACTGCCGCCCGGCGCGCCGTCGGTGTATCTGGCGCATCTGCCGGGCTTCATCGCGCAGGCGGACCAGCTCGTGCGCATGATCGAGCAGAGCAACGCGCACAAGACCACGCTGCTGCGGCTGTCGCAGTTTGCGCTGGCGGCCATGGCGTGCGTGGGCACGCTGGCCATGATCTACCTGCTGTATCTGTGGATCATCCTGCCGGTGCTGCGCCTGCAGGAGGGTCTGCAGCGCGTGGCCGCGCGCGAGTTCACCACGCGCCTGACGGTGGAGTCGCGCGACGAGTTCGGCCTGCTGGCGCACGGTTACAACCGCATGGCCGAGGAGCTGCAGGGGCTGTACGCCGATCTCGCCTCGCGCGTGGCGCAGAAGACCGAACAGCTTGCCGCGCAGAACCGGGAGCTGTCCGCGCTGTATGACATCACCGCGTTCCTCAATGTCTCGTCCGACATCGACACGATGTGCCGCGGCTTCCTGCAGCGTGTCACCGCGCAGTTTGGCGCGGCGGGCGGCAGCCTCCGCGTGATGGACCCGGACGGCGAGCGCCTGCACCTGATGGCCGCCGAGGGCCTGCCCGCCGAGCTGGAAGAGGCCGAGCAATGCATGCGCGCCGATACATGCCTGTGCGGCCAGGCCACGCAGCAGGACGTGGTGGTCGTGCATGACTTCCGCCGCGTACCGCGCAAGACCGAGGCCCAGGCCGAACCGCCCGCACCGCTGCCCTGCCAGCGCGAGGGCTACACCGCCGTGGCGGTGTTCCGCATCCTGACGCAGCAGGCCGTGCTCGGCACCTTCTCGCTGCATCTGCGCGACGACCGCCAACTGCCAGCCAACGACCTGCGCCTGCTGGAAACACTGGGCCAGCACCTCGGCATCGCGCTGGAGAACCTGCGGCTGCAGGCCAAGGCCACGCAGCTGGCCGTGGTGGAAGAGCGCAACCTCGTCGCACAAGGGCTGCACGACAGCATCGCGCAAGGCCTCAACTTCCTGAACCTGCAGGTGCAGATGCTGGACGCCGCCGTGCAGGACACGAACCTGGACGAGGCGCGCGAGATCGTGCCGCTCCTGCGCTGCGGCGTGGAAGAGAGCTACCAGGACGTGCGCGAGCTGCTGCTGAACTTCCGCACCAAGCTGGAGAGCGGCGAGCTGCGCCCGGCGGTCGAGCAGACGCTCGCGCGCTTCACGCGGCAGACCGGCATCGTGCCGACGCTGCGCTACCAGGAAGCCGGCGGCGCGCCGCTGCCGGTGGACCAGCAGCTGCAGGTGCTATTCATCCTGCAGGAAGCGCTCTCCAACGTGCGCAAGCACGCCATGGCCAGCCGCGTGGACGTGGCCATCACCAACGGCCGCGACTTCGAGCTGCGCATCGAAGACGACGGCCGCGGCTACGACGCCAGCGAAGTCGCCGAACGCACGCAGGCGCACGTCGGCCTGAACATCATGCGCGAGCGCGCCGCGTGCCTGTCGGCACAGTTGCGGCTGGAGGGCCATCCCGGCCAGGGTGCCTCCGTCGTGCTGCGGTTGGCCGAGCCGCAGCGCCAGGCTGCCTGACCCCCCGCATGTTCCCAATCGCACCATCGCCCCGAACATCATGACCATCCGCATCCTGCTCATCGACGACCACACCCTGTTCCGCTCCGGCATCCGGCTGCTGCTGCAGCGGCAGACGGATTTCGACGTCGTCGACGAAGCCGCCGACGGGCTGGAGGGCATCAAGCTCGCCAAGCGGCACCGGCCCGACGTGATCCTGCTCGACCTGAACATGCCGGGGCTCTCCGGGCTGGAGACATTGCAGCTGCTGGTGCAGGACCTGCCCGACACGGCCGTGGTGGTGCTGACGGTGTCGGAAGAGGCCGACGAGCTGAAGGCCGCGCTGCGCGACGGCGCCCGCGGCTACCTGGTGAAGAACATCGAGGCGGAGACCCTGGTGACGGGCGTGCGCCGCGCAGCGGCGGGCGAGCCGGTCATCTCGGACAGCATGACGGCCAAGCTGGTCGCGCATTTCCGCGCGCCGGAGAAGACCGCGCCGGCAGCGCCCGCCGCCCCCGTCAGCGCCGACCGGCTCACCCCGCGCGAGCGCGAGATCGTCCAGGGTCTGGCGCGCGGCGAGAGCAACAAGGAGATCGCCCGCACGCTCGACGTGGCCGAGAGCACGGTGAAGATCCATGTGCAGAACATCCTCAAGAAGCTCAACCTGACCAGCCGGGTGCAGGTGGCCGTCTATGCGGTCGAGCACGGCTTGACCGACGCCTGAACGGCGCGGCTACCCGAGTCGGCAGCCAACAAAAAACCCCGCGGGCTCGCACCCACGGGGTTTTTTGTTCGGAACGGCCACTGGATTGAACCAGCGGCCGAGGCCGGATTGCCGGACAGGCAAATTACATCATGCCGTCCATGCCGCCCATGCCACCCATGCCGCCCGGCATTGCCGGAGCCGAATCGTCCTTCGGCAGTTCGGCCACGGCGCAGTCCGTCGTCAGCATCAGCGAAGCGACCGAAGCGGCGTTCTGCAGCGCGGTGCGGGTCACCTTGGTCGGGTCCAGCACGCCCATTTCCACCAGGTCACCGTACTCGCCGGTGGCGGCGTTGTAGCCGTGGTTGCCCTTGCCAGCGATCACGTTGGCGACCACCACCGAAGCCTCGTCGCCAGCGTTGGTGACGATCTGGCGCAGCGGCTCTTCCATGGCGCGCAGCACGATCTTGATGCCGGCGTCTTGGTCGGCATTGCTGCCCTTCAGGTTGGAGATGGCAGCGCGGGCACGCAGCAGTGCAACACCGCCGCCAGCCACGATGCCTTCTTCCACGGCAGCGCGGGTGGCGTGCAGTGCGTCTTCCACGCGGGCCTTCTTTTCCTTCATTTCGACTTCGGTGGCAGCGCCAACCTTGATCACGGCAACACCGCCGGCCAGCTTGGCCACGCGCTCTTGCAGCTTCTCACGGTCGTAGTCCGAGGTCGCTTCTTCGATCTGGGCACGCACTTGCTTGACGCGGGCTTCGATGTTGCGGGCATCGCCAGCGCCATCGATGATCGTGGTGTTTTCCTTGCCGATTTCAACGCGCTTGGCTTGGCCCAGGTCGTTCAGGGTTGCCTTTTCCAGCGTCAGGCCGACTTCTTCAGCGATGACTTGGCCGCCCGTCAGGATGGCGATGTCTTCCAGCATGGCCTTGCGGCGGTCGCCGAAGCCCGGAGCCTTGACGGCGGCGGTCTTCAGGATGCCACGGATGTTGTTGACCACCAGCGTTGCCAGGGCTTCGCCTTCGACGTCTTCAGCGATGATCAGCAGCGGACGGCCAGCCTTGGCCACTTGCTCCAGCACCGGCAGCAGGTCGCGGATGTTGCTGACCTTCTTGTCGAACAGCAGCACGAACGGGCTGTCCAGAACGACGGTCTGCTTTTCCGGGTTGTTGATGAAGTACGGCGACAGGTAGCCGCGGTCGAACTGCATGCCTTCCACGACGTCCAGCTCGTCGGCCAGCGACTTGCCGTCTTCGACCGTGATCACGCCTTCCTTGCCGACCTTGTCCATGGCTTCAGCAATGCGCTGGCCGATCGACTCGTCGCTGTTGGCCGAGATGGCGCCAACCTGGGCGATTTCCTTGCTGGTGGTGGTCGGCTTGCTGATGTTCTTCAGCTCTTCGACGGCAGCGGCGACAGCCTTGTCGATGCCGCGCTTCAGGTCCATCGGGTTCATGCCGGCGGCCACGTACTTCATGCCTTCGCGCACGATCGACTGAGCCAGCACCGTTGCGGTGGTGGTGCCGTCACCGGCGTTGTCGCTGGTCTTGGAAGCGACTTCCTTGACCATCTGGGCGCCCATGTTCTGCAGCTTGTCCTTCAGCTCGATTTCCTTGGCGACCGAGACACCGTCCTTGGTCACGGTCGGGCCACCGAAGCTGCGCTCCAGCACCACGTTGCGGCCCTTCGGGCCCAGGGTCACCTTCACGGCGTTGGCGAGAATGTTCACGCCTTCGACCATCTTGGCACGTGCGGCATCGCCGAACACTACGTCTTTAGCTGCCATCTTGAGAATCTCCGAGATCTTTGGATGTTGCCCGCGCGGGTTGATTGAACGGCGCAGGCAAGGAATGAGGGGTTACAAGTAAGCGTTGCGACCGAGCGCGTGCTTACTTCGTCACCACGGCCATGATGTCTTCTTCGCGCATGACCAGGACTTCCTGGCCTTCGACCTTGACGCCTTGGCCGGCGTACTTGCCGAACAGCACGCGGTCGCCGACCTTCACGTCCAGCGCGATCGCCTTGCCGTTGTCGTCTTTCTTGCCCGGGCCGACGGCCAGGACTTCACCTTGGTCCGGCTTTTCAGCGGCGGCGTCGGGGATGACGATGCCCGAAGCGGTCTTGGTCTCGTTGTCCAGGCGCTTCACGATCACGCGATCATGCAAGGGACGCAGGTTCATACAAACTCCTCAATGCAAAGTGAGTGTTTATTCACAAAACGCGCCGCGGGGGTGCGGCGCTTCGGAAAGGCATCGGGGGCGGGGGCGTTGTTAGCACTCCTGCCCGGCGAGTGCTAATTATATGGACGGGGTGTGACCATTTCAAGAACCGGTCTCGATCCTGTTGTCGAGATTCACTCAACTCTGAACTTTGTTCACTCAACTTTGAACTCTCGGGGGCTGGTTGGCCTGCCCGCATCCATAAATATCCTTAAATTTCAATTAGTTATGCAGCATCGCGACCTCCCGACATGACACCACGACGCTCCGTAAGTGGCAGATTTTTGGGCTGCGAAGCCAACTGAACCCACAAACGAAAGGGGGCCCGCAAAACGCAGGCCCCCTTACGAAGTAGGGGACCAGCAGCGCGGCGGGACCGCCCCCGCCCACACCTATGGCCCCAAAGTGATCCAAATGCCACTTATCACCAACGCCGAATCGCAACTCCCTCGACGGCCCTCAATGAACTGAGGGAATCAGTCAGGTGGACGGCTGACCCAGCCGCTTCAGAACAACATCAAGCAGAACCTCTGCCCCGCTTAGGAGTTGGGCGTCGTCCGTGTGTTCACGGGGGTTATGGCTAATGCCGCCCCGACTGGGAACAAAGATCATCGCTGAGTGCGCAATACGGGCAATCATCTGGGCATCATGCCCAGCCCCAGAGGTCATTCGCCTATGGCTATAGCCGCGCCTGTCTGCGGAGGCCTCAATCTCTGCAGCAAGTTGGGGATCGAATACCACGGGTTCGAAGCGCACGAGTCGCTCTGTGCTGATCTTGACGCCCTCGCGGCCTGCAATCTCATTCAAGAAGGTGGCAAGTCGATTTTCGGCGGCTTGCAAACGTTGCTCGTCAGGATCGCGCAGATCAACGGTCAAGGTGGCCCTACGGGGAATCACGTTGATCACATTCGGCTCGAAGCGCATGCAGCCAACGGTGGCTAACGTGGTTCCATCGGATGCGTGGGCCAAATCCCGCAAGAAGGTCACGATGGCGGCCGCCACCCAGCCCGCATCATGGCGCAGACGTGTTGGCGTGGTGCCCGCATGGTTTGCGTTTCCCTGTACGGTGATTTGCTGCCAGGAAATGCCTTGCAGGTTCTCTACCACGCCGATCAGCGTGTTTTCCGCTTCCAGGATGGGGCCTTGCTCGATATGGAGCTCTAGGTACTCATGCGGAACGATGGCGCCAGGCTCAAGATCACCCGAGTAGCCAATGCGAGCGAGTTCGTCGCCCAGCCTCGTGCCATCCGTGCCAATCGTGTTGAGTGCATCTTCAACGGCAAGCCCGCCAGCGTAGACCAGCGAACCCATCATGTCCGGCTGGTACCGGACACCTTCTTCGTTGGTGAATGCGCCAATGGTGATGGACCGCTTCGGCTTTAGTCCAGCCTCACGAAAAGCTCGGGCAACGGCGAGTCCCGCGAGCACACCGTAGCAGCCGTCGAGGGCACCGGCATTGGTAACGGTATCTATATGCGAACCGAGCATCAGCGGCGCCTGATGACCATCGTCGGTGTCCGAGCGCAGGGTGCCAAAGATGTTGCCGATCCGGTCGATGCGGACATCAAGGTCCAGCTCACGCATCCATTGCACGACAAGGTCACGACCGGCCTTCTCGTCGTCTGTAAGCGCAATCCTGGTGCGCCCACCCACTGCGGTATCGGCGCCAATCCCGCCCAGTTCACATAGTTGCGCCAGCAGCTTTGCCCCGTCGAGTCGAATGGTGTTTTGATGAGATTGCATGATGTTCTTCAACATGGAAAAAGCGGCGACGTTGTCCGTCACCGCCCCTCTTCTCACGTACGTAGATTGACAGGGTATGTCCGGATACGTGCTTACCAGGCTTCGGAGAAGAAGAAACTTTGGCGATTAGCTCGCGCGCCCCGGACTGGCATTCGGATTGCCCGCAGCAAAATCCACTTGACTCTGCAGCGCCTGTTTCGCGACCTCGTAGAAGTACTCGGCACCGGTACCCAAGACGTCGTCGTTGAAATCATAGGCGCTGTTGTGCAGCGGCACCGAGCCTGACTCGCCGGATGCGCCATTGCCGATAAATACGAAGGCACCAGGGACCTTGGTTAGGAAAGCCCCAAAGTCTTCCGAGATCATCATCGGCTCGATGTCGGAAGCAACGCGTTCAGGACCCACCACGCGTTGAGCGGCCGAAACGGCCACAGGAACGCATGCCGCCCAATTGACTGTGGGGGCAAACTCGTGTGTGTACTCGAACTCGCACTCCGCTTCATAGGCGCTGCAAATCCCTTCGCAGATTGCGTGCATCCGGTTTTCCAACAAGCGCTGCACCTCAGGGCTGTAGCTGCGCGTATCGCCCTTGATCACAACGTTCGACGGGATTGCATTGCGAATCCCATCGGTAATGAACTCTGTGCACGAAACCACTGCCGATCGGCTCGGATCCACGTTGCGCGAGACGACCGTCTGCAGGGCCAGAACAATCTCTGCCCCGATCACCAGCGGATCGACACCCATGTGCGGTCGGGCAGCGTGCGTTCCTCGGCCTTTGATCTTGATGACGAAGTTGTCCTCGCTGGCCGTGATTCCGCCGACGCGCGTCGCTATGGAACCGGCTGGCATGCCCGGCATGTTGTGAGCGCCAAAAATCGCATCGACCGGGAACCGCTCAAAAAGACCATCGGCCATCATCGCCTTGGCACCACGCCCATGCTCCTCCGCCGGCTGGAAGACGAAACGGACCGTGCCGTTGAAGTCGCGTCGCTCCGACAGCAGCCGCGCGGCGCCCAGCACCATCGCCATGTGGCCGTCATGTCCGCATGCGTGCATCTTTCCTGGAATGCTGGAGGCATGTGCCCGGCAGCCGGCGCTCTCGGCAATGTTCAGGGCGTCCATGTCTGCGCGAATGCCGACCGAACGGCCGCCACTGCCAACCGTCAGACTCGCAACGAGCCCCGTCCCACCGATCCCTCGATGCACTTCCAGCCCCATGCCTTCAAGGGCGTTTGCCAGGTAGTTTGATGTGAGTTTTTCCTCGAAGCCCGTTTCCGGGTGCTTGTGCAAATGATGGCGCCATTGGGCCATCTGGGAATGCAGTTCGGGGTTGCTCATGGCGTTATCGTCCGTGGTTGTGCATGCCCTCTGGTTGGCAATACGAGCCGCCCAAAGAGCGCTCGCTCTTTTATCTCACGACATCCAGGTCCTTCCAGGCGCCCGCTTCAAACTGTCGAACCGTGATTGCGCCGTTCATGATGTCGCCCTTGTCGTCGAACTGAATAGGACCAGTGACTCCGGTCATCCGCAGCTTGCGCAGAGTCGGCACTGTGATGTCTTCTGCTGTGTTCCGCATCCCCAGTGCGTTGATAGGAGTCTATGCACGAGCCACGCACGTCTTTCGCGAATTGAGGCCTCTTTTTGCAAGAGCGACGCGTTTTGCATCGCGCTCTTGGCGCTTTGTTCATCCTGGCTAGGTGCAGCGTCCCGCTGCGCAAGATTCGACGTATTTGACGCCTGGAGGGCAGCCGAAATGCTGGGCAGTTGCGCGTCGTTCTTGCATTTCTGGGGCGAAATTCGCTCGAAAATTCACAGGATGTCGCCATAGGATTGGATGAAGTTGGCGTAGCTGCTGCGTGCGGCCGTCACGCGACTCACACATTCAATCGGAGATTCAGATGCTAATTGCGAACCCGCGCGCTGCTCGCTCGAGCTATCCCACCCAACTCAAGGCGATCATGTCCGTGGAAAAGGCGGAGGAGAGCCGGAAGTGGCTGTCGAGCTGGGAAGGGATTAACGGTGGCAGCACGCCTCTTCTCGATCTGCCGGATCTGGCGGAAAAATTGGGGGTCGCTCAAATCCTGCTCAAGGATGAGTCCATTCGTTCTCCGCTTGGCAGCTTCAAGGCGCTCGGCGCTCCGATCGCGCTTGTGCGACTGATTCTGCGGCTCTGGCCTGAAGACAATGTGGACCCGGTTGCACTCTTTGCCGGCGCATATAAACCTGGGCTCTCGGACTTCACCGTGATTAGCGCCACGGACGGCAATCATGGCAAAGCACTAGCTGCCGCGGCTCGCAGCATCGGTTGCCGTTGTGTGATCGTGCTACATGCGAATGTCAGCGTCGAACGTGAGGAAGCGATTGCCGAATACGGTGCCGAAATCGTACGCATCACTGGCAACTACGACGAATCCGTTGCCGAGGCTGCTCGCCTGGCAACGGCAAACGGCTGGTACGTCGTATCGGACACGTCGTACGAGGGCTACGAGGAAGTTCCGCGTGACGTGATGCAGGGCTACGGCACGGTCGCGGCGGAGATTGTCGAGGCATGCGGCGGAGCCGGCGCGGCGCCGTTCACGCATGTCTTCCTGCAAGGTGGGGTGGGTGGCATGGCGGCCGGCATCGCCAGCTACTTCTGGGAAGTCTATGGGGAGCAGCGTCCGACCGTCGTGATCGTTGAGCCGGAACAGGCGGACTGTCTCTACCAAAGCGTGATTCAAGGGACCGCCGCTAAGGCAACGGGCTCGGTGGATTCTGTAATGGCCGGCCTCGCCTGTGGCGAAACCTCCCCGCTGGCATGGCAATTCCTCGAGACGGGCGCCGACTACTTCATGACCATCCACGATGACGATGCCGTGGCGGCTGTGCAGGCGCTTGCTCGGGGAAGCAAGCGGGACGTTCCCATCGTCTCGGGAGAGTCCGGTGCAGCGGGTCTCGCTGGCCTGATGGTTCTGCATGGTACGGACGGGCTTGCTGCGAAGACGGGCTTGGATCGCAGCTCACGCGTGCTGCTGATCAGCACGGAAGGGGCCACTGCACCTTTGGGCTATGAACAGCTGGTGGGCGAGTCTGCTGAGGCCGTAGTGCTGCGCCAGAAGGCCTGGTCGCAAGCGAAGGCAGCGTAGGCCTTGCAGTTCGTCGGCGGGCGGCAGTCTGCATAGTCGCCCGCCAAGTACAAGATCCAATGGAGACAACTCATGACCACTACAAATGCTGGAGGTCGGGAAGCGGCCATTGCAGCCGCCGTTCAAGCGTTTGATTCCGGCAAGTTTTTCGCTGACCTTGACCGGCGTGTTGGCTACCACACCGAAAGCCAGGAGCCCACACAGGCATCGCAACTGCATGCGTATCTTCTGGATGAAATCGCACCGTCATTGCATCGCCTGGGGTTCCAAACCAAGCTGGTGCCGAACCCCGCGGGAGTTGATGCTCCCGTGCTCTTGGCTGTCCGTCACGAAGGCGATGACCTGCCGACCGTGGTGACGTATGGTCACGGCGACGTGGTGCGCGGGTACGACGATCAATGGAAGGAAGGGCTGGAGCCCTGGAAGATCGTCGTAGATGGTGATCGCTGGTACGGCCGCGGCATTGCTGACAACAAGGGACAGCACACCGTCAACCTTGCTGCGTTGGAAGCCGTCATCGCCGCGCGGGATGGCCAGCTCGGGTACAACGTGAAGGTCATCTTCGAGACAGGCGAAGAGATCGACTCGCCTGGCTTGAACCAAGTTTGCGCCGACGAGAAGCGCTACCTTTCCGGTGATCTGTTCCTCGCCTCGGATGGTCCCCGTGTGTCCGCTGAGCGGCCTACGATTTTCCTGGGGTCGCGGGGCGAGCTGAATTTCGACCTTGAAGTGAATCTGCGCGACGGCGGACACCATTCCGGCAACTGGGGTGGCGTGCTGCGCAATCCGGCGGTCGTCCTCGCACACGCGATTGCCACCATGTTGGATGAGAATGGTCGCATCCAGATCGACGGGCTGCGGCCACCGCCCGTGTCGGACGCGGTTCGCGCGGCACTGGCTGACGTCGAGCTCGGAAAGGACGCGAACGCTCCCGAGATCGATCCGATGTGGGGGGAGCCGGGCTTAAGCTCTGCGGAGCGCGTGCTGGCATGGAATGCCGTTGAGGTGCTCGCATTCAAGTCTGGCAATCCGGATGCTCCGGTGAATGCCATTCCGCCGACGGCTCGAGCGCATTGCCAACTGCGCTTCGTGATCGGAACGGATTGGGAAAACGCTCAAGCCCATCTCGACGCGCACTTCGCACGCCTGGGATTCAAGGATGTAAAAGTCATCATCAAGCCGGCCGTGACGGCAACGCGCTTGGATCTGCACGATCCGTGGGTGGACTGGGCGCTCGGTTCCATTCAGGAGACGACGGGCAAGAAGCCGGCGCTCATTCCCAATCTTGGGGGCACGGTACCCAATGCCATCTTCGCGAAGACGCTGGGGCTGCCGACTGTTTGGGTGCCCCACTCCTATCCCGCATGCTCACAGCACGCGCCCAACGAACACTTCCTCGGTTCCGTCGCGCGAGAAGCCCTCGCATTGATGGCAGGGCTTTGGTGGGATCTGGGCGAGTGCGCGCCCCAGGTCATTGCTTCACGTCGAGCGGCAATCTCCGGATAACGCTCGTCTCCTTGGAACCGGCCCCAATCCTCCTGGGGCCGGTTTTTTCCTGCACCGCCACAACGACAACCTGGTCGCATCGGAGCGGTTCCGCAGATTCCGGTATCGGTCTCCTGCCGCACCTTCAATCACGGTAGGCACCATGGCGCCCGCGAGTGTAAGCAATGCGCCGGCGACACCCATGCCGTGCCCTAGTCGATGGCCCACGCTCCGCATCGGAGTCTGCGCTCAGAGCAGTATTGCGCGTGCACGTCGACATCTTTGTGCCTCCATTCTTGTTTGTCTAGGCAGGACACAGAGGGCATCAGCTTGGTGCAAAAAGTGCACCTGAAATGGTTGTTCGTTGCGTCACCGCGCACCAAATCTTCTGCGCTAGGGATAACCCGCAATCGGAAATTGCATCAACGCAATAACGATGCATTTGAGTGGCCGATATTCCGGAATTCGTGCGCAGAGGTACTCCTATGATGGGTCTCAATAAATGACCAAACCGCAACGAAATGCGGGCGAGCTCAAGCGGGTTGACCTGATCAGCCCGACTTTCCATAGGAGACAGAAACATGTTTGGTGATCGAAACGAAGATCAAGGCGTGCGCAAGCACGGTGTGGCATTTCGCGCCACGCTTGGCGCCGCGATCTGTGCGGCCGCGATGACGTTGGTGGCCCCTGGGGCTCAAGCGCAGCAGCGGGGTGCCCAAGCTGCGGCAGCGCCTGCCGCCGCCGCAGCAGGCGGCACACTCAGCGCCATTAAATCGCGCGGCCACCTTATCTGCGGCGTTGCTGGCGACCGTGCAGGCTTCAGCCTGGTGGACGCTAAAGGCGTTATGCGGGGTCTGGACGCCGACGTCTGTCG
>CAJXMR010000040.1 GCA_913056305.1 uncultured Ralstonia sp. | reverse complement strand
CCTTCATTACTTGAAGGCTTATGATAGCGAACTGGCCTCATCTTGGCATGACCCCTATAACGGTGCGCGTCCACCGTGATAACCGGCATCACCATGAAACCAACGCTGACCACCTCCCCCCTCGAAAACGAAAGCATGCGCTTCCGTGTGCAAATCAAGCACGCGGTGGCCATCGGCCCTGGCAAGGCGGATGTGCTTGAGGGAATAGCCCAAACGGGGTCAATTGCCGAAACCGGCCGACAGTTGCGCATGAGCTACCAGCGCGTCTGGTCTCTGGTCGCCGCCATGAACCAAGATTTCGTTGAACCGCTGGTGCTCACACAACGAGGTGGAGCCGACGGTGGAGGCGCACACCTGACCGAGATGGGGCAGCGTGTGCTGGAGGTGTACCGTGCCATCGAGCGCGATGCCGAGCGAGCGATCGCGAAGCGCCTGCCGGAGCTGACCAAGCTGATTCGGCCGAACGCCGGCGAGGCCTCGTAGCGCATGGCCTTGAAGTACCCGCGTACAGACCCAGTCTGGCAGGCCAATCCGCCTAGGGAAATTCCGATTCGCCTACCAGACGAGGCTATTCGCGGTTTGCTGAACGGCGCAGTGACGCGGTTGAGGTTCCCCGTGCAGGGAAATCCGCGCTTCGCCTATGCGTGCGTCGACAGGATGGGCGAGTTGAACAGGCAATTCTTTGTCAGCATGCCCGACGATGCGACCCGGGGCATAGTTGACAGATGTCCATATGGGGATCCTGGTGATGTCCTGTGGATTCGCGAGGATTGGGCTCAGGGGCAGGACGGCTCGCCGCACTACCGTGTGAGGCCGGAAGGCGGCGCTCAGGATGTCGACACGACGTGGAACAACGCAGCCGGCATGGCGCGGTCAGCGAGTCGTTTGAGTTTGGGGGTGCTGTCCACCAGCGTGGCACGGCTGCACGCCATGGCAAGAAGCGACGCCCGCGCTCATGGGCATGTCAGTGTTCCCGGCAGGACGGCACTCGACAGCTTTCGCGAAACCTGGGATGCAAGTTACTCACGTGCACCGTGGCGTACGAACCCGTGGGTATGGGTGGTAGACGTCGCTCGACCATCCGGCGAAATGCTCGCCAGTCCAGCTTAATCGCCGGCCAGCCGCTCACAGTGCTTGCTAAGGCAAGCCGCGGACTCGGGGCAGATGGCCGCGAACTGTGCCGACGCTCTCACGAGCCCCGGGACGATGCCTCGTTCGGTCGCGGCATAGCCGAGCTTCTTGAAATAAGCGGCAGCCGTGGTCGTCAGCACATAGAAATTCTGGATACCCACGTTGGCGGCTTCATGTTCGATCCGCCTTGCCAGACGACGACCAAGCCCCGCCCCACGTACAGTAGCGTCGACAGCCAGCGACCTTAGTAGGCCGTCGCTCGCATAGGTTTCAAAAGCGACGCACCCAACGATCTCCTGGCTATTGACGGCCACGAAAAACCTCGCTGGGCTATCGGGGGCGACGCCGTCCAGTGGTAATCGCTCTGCAGCCAGGAGCGACCGAATGGCAAAGTAATCTCCAGGAGTTGCATCCCGAATTTCGATTGGTTTCATGAACGGTTCCTAGTCGGTTGTGGTGGAGCCTTCGTGCATGACGCACCCGGAGTCGGGAGTCTGCACCCTGCGTCCGCTATATCGCCCTGCCATCACGTATGCCACGGCCGCCACCAATGCGACGAAAAGAAAACCCTGCTCGACAGGACCGTACGCCATGGTCAAGCCCCATGCTCCCGCAACGGCAATGGGGGCGAGTCCTTTGGCAATATTCGACGGCAACGAGAGCATGCCACTGAGTGCGCCGTACCCCTGCGTCCAGAGCAACTCCTGGATTGCAACGCCGCGCACGATCGTCATCATCCCATTGGCCGCGCCATATAGAAGTGCGAAGGCCATCAGGCCGAGGGTGGACGTCCCTGCGACCATCAACACTAGGATCGCCAGCGGCAACAGGAGCACCACCACGGTACCGACCACATGGATCGGCAAGGTCCTGCCAAATGCGTACCAGGCTACACGGGCCACGACTTGCGCCGGGCCGACAACTGCCATGACTGCCAGTAAGACGGCGGATGGCACGCCTCGCTCCGTCATCAAGGGAACAAGATGAAATGTCATTCCGGCGAACACGGCGTAGTACGCCGTGAAGCACACTCCTAGCGCCCAAAATACGGGCGACCTTAGCGCTCGAGCGGTCGAAACCGCATTCGTGCGTTTGAGTTCGCGACGGTCCACCTTGCCTGCGTTTGCCCTGCGCGATGATGGCAAAAACATTGCATGAATCGGCAGGCAGATCGCCAGGTTCATGACCGCCAGCACGAGCAACGTGGTTCGCCACCCTACGGTGGTGACCAAGTAGCCCGTGAGCGGAATGAAAATCGTGCTGGCAAAGCCGGCGACCAGCGTGATCAAGGTGACTTTTGCCCGATAAGTCAACGGATAGCGATGCGTGACGACGGCGAATACCGGATCGTAGAGGGTGGCCGACATGGAAAGGCCCAACCCGAACCAGACGACGAAAACAAGAGGCAACCACTGCGCATGGGCCCACAAGAGCAGCATCGAGCCTGACAGCGCCGACCCGGCCACCATCACGCGCCGACCGTGACCTGCGTCGATCCAGTGTCCGATCGGGTAGGCAGCGAGACCTGAGATGAGAAGGCCAAAGGAGAGCGCCCCGTTCATCGACGTGCGACTCCAGTGCATTGCCTGCTCCAACGGCCCCACCAGCAGTGAGAATGAGTAGTAGACCGTTCCCCAAGAAACCAGCTGTGCCACCGCCAACGCCCATACCGCGCGCCGGTCGCGTGGTTCGGGTGTTAGAGGTTCGGTTGGTGTCGCGGGCAAATCAATAGGTAATCCTTTGGATGTCAGCACGCATCACCCCCGGGTCAATTTGACATTTCCATAATACCGGAAATATAATGTATATCAAGGATGCCCGGCACAGGGCGCGGAAAGGAACCATGAACACAGTCACTCACCAAGTATCGGGGCATGAAGCCACGTCGTTGCCTGCCGCGCAGGAAGATTTCCTCGACACGAACATTGCAGCTCGCCTAGGCATGTGGGAGGAACCACCGGTTCGCATTCTGTTGCTGTATGGCTCCCTTCGCGCGCGCTCCTACTCGCGCTTTCTCGTGGAAGAGGCAGCCAGCCTGCTACTGCGTTTCGGGGCGGAGGTGCGAATCTTTGATCCCCGAGGTTTGCCGCTGGTCGACGAGGTCGAGGGCAATAGCCACCCGAAAGTCAAAGAACTTCTGGAGTTGTCTCTGTGGTCCGAAGGGCAAGTCTGGTGCAGCCCCGAGCGGCACGGCACGATCACGGGCGTCATCAAGACGCAGATTGACCATCTGCCGCTGTCTGCGGGCGGTGTTCGTCCCACCCAGGGGCGCACGCTTGCGGTCATGCAAGTGAGTGGCGGGTCTCAATCGTTCAACTCTGTCAATCAACTGCGGCAGCTTGGCCGATGGATGCGGATGTTCACCATTCCGAACCAGTCTTCAGTGGCCAAGGCGTACGAAGAATTCGATGAAGCTGGACGCATGAAGCCCTCGTCCTACTACGACCGTCTGGTCGATGTCATGGAGGAGTTGGTGAAGTTCACATTGCTGTTGCGCGGCAAGGCCGACTACCTAGTCGACCGGTACAGTGAACGCGTTGAGGAATCCCGTGCACTGGATCCGGTACGTGAGCTGGCAGAGCGCGTGCTTCGGGACCAAAAGGCAGCAGCACTGCGGACGCCAGCCGAATAAAGGAGCGCGGCATGAAATCGATGGAGGCCAAGTCAGTTGTCAAAGCGCTCGCTGCTCTCGCTCATGATCGGCGCCTGACAGTCTTTCGGCTGTTGGTGACCGCAGGCCCCGAGGGCATGAGCCCCGGGAGCATCGCAGAGCAAATTGGACTGCCCCCGCCCACGCTGTCTTTTCACCTGAAGGAATTGACCCAGGCAGGGCTAATCGAAGGCCATAGCCAGGGTCGCAACATCTTTTACAGCGCCAACTACGCGCACATGGACTCGCTCGTCAGCTTTCTCATGGAGAACTGCTGCTCTGCGGGATGCGCGTGTTCCCCACCACTGAAGCGGAGGCAAAAATGAAGCGATTTCACGTGCATGTCGTTGTCCCGGAACTCGGCGAGAGCGTGCGGTTCTATAGCGGCCTCTTTGGCGCGCCACCCACCGTTCAGAAAGACGACTATGCCAAGTGGATGCTGGACGATCCTCGCATCAACTTTGCCATCTCGGCACGTGGCGGCAAGATCGGCGTCGATCATCTGGGCTTCCAGGTCGACAGCGATGAGGAACTCGCGCAACTTCGGGAACAGGTCGCGGCCGGTAGCGTTCCCGTGCTGGACCAGCCCGGCGCACAGTGCTGCTACGCATCGTCCAACAAGTACTGGACGCAAGACCCGGCCGGAGTGCCCTGGGAAACCTATCACACCCTCGCTGATATCCCACTGTTTGGAGCTGACGCTGCCCAGCGGAATTCGACGGGTGAAGACAGCGCGTGTTGCGCACCGACTGTGGCAGTATCGGCTGTGATCAAGCGCAAGGCGGCGAGTTGCTAAACTTGGTGAATGGCAAGTCGGGTGGGGTTAAGCAGGAACCGGCTTGCACTTGGCTTTCCTGGCGGGCTTGCATGCCGCCGAATCGGCGCCTTGGCAACAGTTCTCCGTCAGGAAGTCCACCAGCTCGTTCATGTGCTCGATTTCGGGTGCGTAGTACACGAAGCGCCCCTCTTGCCGCGCAGAGACCAAGCCCGCATGCGTCAACTCCTTGAGATGGAACGACAGCGTCGCGCTCGCCAAATCGAGCTCCTCCTGGATAACGCCCACACTCAAGCCTTCCGGACCTGCGATCACGAGGCGGCGGAAAATGTTCAGGCGCGTAGATTGAGCCAGCGCCGACAAGACTTTGATGGCGTCCTTTTCCTTCATTGGGCGTGTAGATAATCAGGTCGAATCGATAATTCTAACGCTATCGGCATGACATTACGGTGATAGCGTTGATGACAGCGTTGCGTGGCCATGTGAATGTGCCCCTGTGCCCACCCGGGTGGCGTCGACCATGCCCTGTGCAGAGAGCCGATATCCGCTACCCCGCACTGTTTCGATAATGGGCTCGTACCCTGCAGGCTTAAGCACGGTGCGCAGTCGCTTGATATGGACGTCGACGGTACGCTCTTCGATGAAGGCATGGTCGCCCCATACCTGATCGAGCAGCATGGCGCGGCTATGCACCCGCTCGGGGTGGGCCAGGAGGAAATGCAGTAGCTTGAACTCGGTGGGGCCCACTTTGAGCGGGATCTCGGTCCGGCCCTTTGCGACGTACACGCGATGGCTGGCCGTGTCGAGCGTCAATCCATGGACGGCCACCACTTCCTCAGCCAACTGTGGTGCACGGCGGCGCAAGACCGCCTTGATGCGGGCAAGCAGTTCCTTGGGAGAAAATGGTTTGGGCAGATAGTCGTCCGCTCCCGCTTCCAGGCCTTCAACACGGTCGCCTTCGGTGCCGTAGGCGGACAGCATGATGACAGGAACCTCACAGCCACGTTCACTGAGCCTGAGCGCACGGAGGAAGTCAATGCCGGAACCTCCCGGTAACGCGCGATCCAGCACGATGAGATCGGGCAAAACTTCCGCGACCAAGGACGACGCCACCTGAGCGTCTGCCGCATGGATCGGATGAAAGCCACCATGGTGCAACGTGAGCGTGAGCAACTCCGCGATGGCGGGCTCGTCCTCAACGACCAAGACATTGGCAGGCATGCGTTCCTCGTCAAGCGTCAGGATCCGACACTTCGCGCTCGAGGTCCTCAAGCGAGATGTGTCTTACGTCGGTGCCGTGTGCCACGAAAATCGCCAGCTCCGCGATATTGGTCGCATGATCGCCAATGCGCTCAATAGCTTTTGCGATGAAGAGGTAGTCGAGGCCCACCGCGATCGAACTTGCGTCTTCCATCATGTACGTGATGAGCTTGCGCACGAACGCGCGAAACTCATTGTCGATGGCCAAGTCATCTCGCACCACCTGCGCAGCGCCGGCCGCATCCAACCGCGCAAATGCGTTCAACGCACGGTAGAGCATTCGAGAAGCCAACTCGCCGGCCAGCCTGATCTCAGCGATGTTGATCGCGTGCGCGGGCCCATCCTCAGCGATGTGCCTGGCCTTCTTTGCGATCTTGCGGGCTTCATCACCGGCACGTTCCAGGTTCGTCGTGCTCTTTGACATGGACATAAGCAGGCGCAAGTCACGCGCAGCTGGCTGTCGCCGCGCGATGACGTTGCTGATGGCTTGGTCCATGGATACTTCCATGGCATTGAGCGTCTTCTCGTTGGCTAGGATCTCGTTCACCAGGCGTGGTTCGTATTCCCCCAGCAAATCGATCGCGCGCGCCAGTTGCGCTTCGACCAGCCCCCCCATTTCCAACAGCTTGCCGGAGAGTTGGCCCAGCTCAGCGTCGTATTGGCTGGACAAGTGCTTGTCGGGCATGCGCGGTGCTCCTAGCCAAACCGGCCGGTGATGTAGTCTTCGGTCGCCTTCTGTGTCGGCCTCGAGAAGACCTGCTCGGTCGGCCCCATCTCGACAAGGCGACCCATGTGCATGAAGGCAGTCTTCTCCGAGACGCGAGCGGCCTGTTTCATGTTGTGCGTCACCATGACGATGGTGTAACGCTTGCGCAGCCCATGCAGGAGCTCTTCGATTTTGCCGGTCGCCACCGGATCCAAGGCTGACGTTGGCTCGTCCAGCAGCAAGACTTCAGGATTGATTGCAATGGCGCGGGCAATGCACAAGCGTTGTTGCTGTCCACCCGAGAGCGCCAAAGCACTCTGCTGCAGTTTCTGGCTGACCTCATCCCACAGTGCCGCCTGACGCAACGCAAACTCGACGCGATCATCCAACTCGGTGCGATTCAGTGCTTCGTGATGCTGGATCGCCAGCGCGATGTTGTCGTAGATAGACATGGTGAACGGCGTGGGCTTTTGGAACACCATGCCCACCGCCAAGCGCAGCCTGCTGAGCTTGTAGCCATCCGCGAGAATATCGTGACCGTCGAGCTCGACCCGACCGGTTGCCTGCTGGTCGGGGTAGATCGAGTACATCCGGTTGAGCACGCGCAGCAGTGTCGATTTGCCGCAACCCGACGGCCCGATGATGGCCGTCACCTGCTTTTCCGGGAAATCGGCGTTGATATCGAACAGCGCCTGCCGGCGGCCATAGTGAAAATTCAGCCCTCGCACGCTGATGCGAGTCTTTCCAGAGGGGGGCGTCAGCATGCTATCGGGTGCCATGTGCGCGATTGAAGAACATGCGGGAGAAAATGGCCAAGGCGAGAACAAAGGCGGTCATGATGAATGCTCCTGCCCATGCAAGCGCGTGCCAGGCCTCGTAAGGGCTCATGGCAAACTGGAAAATCACAACCGGAATGTTGGCCAAGGGCCCATTGGGCGTACTTGACCAGTACTGGTTGTTCAACGCCGTGAACAGGAGCGGCGCCGTCTCACCACTGATGCGCGCAATGGCCAGCAACACGCCAGTCACGATGCCCGCGCTTGCTGCTCGCATCAGCAGACGTGAATTGATCTTCCAGCGCGGAATGCCGAGCGACAAGGCTGCCTCCCGCATGCTGTCGGGGACAAGCTGGAGCATTTCGTCAGTGGTACGGATCACCACCGGCAGCATGATGATGGCGAGGGCTACGGCGCCAGCCCACCCCGAGAAGTGACCGACCTGGCGGACGATCAGTTCATAGACAAAGAGGCCGATCACAATGGACGGCGCGCTCAGGAGAATGTCGTTGATGAAGCGAATTGCTCCGCCTAAACGGGTACGGCGAGCGTACTCGGCAAGGTAGGTTCCCGCCATCAGGCCGACCGGGACACCGATCGCAGTTGCAATCCCGATCATCAAGAAACTGCCGTAGAGCGCGTTCAAAATCCCGCCGTCTTCGCCCGGTGGCGGCGTCATCTTGGTAATGAGCGCCGGCGACATCGCGCTGAAACCGTTGATGACGGTTGTCGCGAGAATCCAGAAGAGCCAGAACAGACCAAACACCGTGGACAGGACCGAGAACAAGAACACGATGTTGTTGACGATCCGTCGCCGGCGGAATTTACGCATATCGATCGTCGCCATCATTTGGCTCCTTCCATACGGTTGAGTCTGAGCAGTAGCAGCTTGGCGAACGCCAACACGATGAAGGTGACGACGAACAAGACGAAACCCAGCGCGATCAGCGAGGACAGGTAGATCGGCGAATCCGCTTCGGTGAACTCGTTGGCCAAGGTGGCCGCGATCGAGTTGCTCGGCTGCAGCAGTGACACACTAAGCTCGTGAGCGTTGCCGAGAACGAAGGTCACAGCCATGGTTTCGCCAAGCGCGCGCCCCAAGCCCAGAAAGATCGCTCCGATCACAGCCGAGCGGGTATAGGGCAATACGACCTTGCGCATGACCTCCCAGCGGGTGGCACCCAGCGCGAACGCCGATTCCTTGAGCATCTGAGGCGTAGCGGCAAAGACATCTCGCATCACCGCGGTGATGAACGGGATGATCATGATGCCGAGGATGAGGCCGGCCGGCAGCATGCCCAGGCCAATGGGTGCGCCTGAAAACAGTGGCCCGATGAGCCAAGCCGACCCCAGGTGGTCGATCAGCCACGGTTCCACATAGTCCGCCAGAACCGGCGCAAAAACAAACAGCCCCCACATCCCGTAGATGATGCTGGGGATGGCTGCCAGCAGCTCAATGGCCGTACTGACTGGGCCTCGCATCCAGTTCGGGGCGATCTCGGTCAAGAACATCGCGATGCCGAAGCTGATCGGCACGGCGATCACCAGGGCGAGGAACGAACTGACCAGGGTGCCGTAGATAGGAACCAGTGCGCCGAACTTATGCGCGACGGCATCCCAGTCAGTGCTGGTGATGAAGCTCCAGCCGAAGGTGTGGAACGCCAGGCGCCCGCCCCACAGCATCGACAATGCAGCCCCAAGCAGTAGCGCAAACACAAAGATCGCCGCAGAGGCCGCGGCGAATTTGAACATGCGGTCTGCCAGTTCGTCGGAGAGCCGCCGCTCGCGCGTCCGGTATGCCAAGTGAGCCCCACTGGAATCGGCACGGCGGGTGGCGGATAGATCCTCTTGCATCTCTTCGGCTGTGGTACGCATGTGCGGTCGGTCGTGTCGGGGAGAAGCCTAGGCTCCTCCCGGCTGGCGGAGAGTCGGCTTAGAACTTGAAGTTGTTCGACCAGTACGCTTCGATCTGCTTGACGAGAGGCTCAGGCAGCGGCACATAGTCAAGCGACTGAGCCTGCAATTGGCCCTTCTCCAGCGCCCATTTGAAGAAATCGATAGCGGCACGCGACTGGGCTGGCGTCTTGGGCTGCTTGTACATGATGATGAACGTGGTCGCGGTTACTGGGTATGCATCCGGGCCACTCGCATCGGTCATAACCAAGTCGAAATCCTGCGCCTTGGACCAGTCCGCCGTCGCGGCTGCTGCCTGAAACGACTTGGCGTTCGGCTCGACGTAGTTTCCGGCCTTGTTCTGAATGGAGCCGTACGTCATCTTGTTCTGCAGGACATACGCGTACTCCACGTAGCCGATGGAGTTCTTCAGACGGTTCACGTAGGCAGCGACGCCTTCATTGCCCTTGCCGCCGACGCCGACGGGCCACGCGACCGACGTGCCTTCACCGACCTTGGATTTCCACTCGGGGCTCACCTTCGACAAGTAGTTCACCCAGTTGAAGGTCGTGCCGGAGCCATCGGAACGATGCACTACGGTGATGTTGGTATCGGGCAGCTTCAGACTGGGGTTCGCTTTCACGATCGCAGGATCGTTCCACTTGCGAATCTTGCCCAAGTAGATGTCAGCCAGCATCGAACCCGTGAAGCGAATCTTGCCGGGCGCCACACCATCAAGGTGCACGACCGGCACCACGCCACCGATCACCGAGGGGAACTGCCCCAGGCCTGCGGTCTTCAGGTCCGCCGCAGACATCGGCATGTCACTTGCGCCGAAGTCGACGGTTGCGGCCTTGATCTGAGCCAAACCACCGCCGGAGCCGATCGACTGGTAATTGACCTTGTTGCCCGACGCGCCGTTGTAGGCTGACGACCACTTGGAGAGAATCGGGTAGACGAAGGTCGAACCCGCACCCGTAATCTCTACCGCATGCGCTGCCACTGACAGCGCCATCGTCGCGACCCCACCCGCCACAACTTGCATAAACCGCGTTTTCATCGTTGTCCTCGATTGGTGACTACAATTCGATAACTCTAGATACGTCACAAGCGTCGGGATACTAAGTCTAGTTCGTGACGATTCCGTGACAAGGGGCGGCACGATGAAATTTTTGTGACTCCCCAGACCTCACAGGCCTCAACGCCTAGAGTTTGAAAGGTCGCCTCTTGCTGCGATGCGATATTTCCAATATATTGGAGATATCGATACATCGCGCCGCATCCTTCGCGGCCCTTTTGGAGAAAATCCGGTGGCTGAACAACGCAAATACAACGTTCTGTTCCTTTGCACGCACAACTCCGCGCGCTCGATCCTTGCTGAGGCAGCGCTCAACACCCTGGCTAGCGACCGCTTCGTTGGTTACAGCGCTGGCAGCCATCCGCGTAGCACCCCGAACCCATTTGCCATCGACCTGCTGCAGTCGCAGGGGATCTCCACAGAACATCTGCGCAGCAAGAGCTGGGATGAATTCGCGGAGCCTGGCGCACCGGTCATTGATTTCGTCTTCACCGTTTGCGACAACGCCGCTGGCGAAGTCTGTCCGATCTGGCCGGGCCATCCCGCCAAGGCCCACTGGGGTGTGCCCGACCCGTCGGAAACACAAGGAACGGACGAGGACAAACACAAGGCGTTCCTGAACGCCTACGTTCAACTGCGCAAGCGCATCGAGTTGTTCGTCAATCTGCCGCTCTCCAAGCTGGACCGCCTCGCGGTGCAGGATGAGCTGCAGAAAATCGGCACGACACTGTCGGCGAAGGGAGAGTAAGGATGGCGGGAAACCAATCCGCGGTGAAGGCCGCAGAACAACCTGCAACCGGCATTGGATTCTTCGAGCGCTATCTGTCGGTCTGGGTGGCACTATGCATCATCGTGGGCATCGTGCTCGGGAAAACGCTGCCGGGCTTGTTCCAGACCGTGTCTGGCCTTGAGGTCGCGCACGTCAACATCCCGGTGGGGGTGCTGATCTGGGTGATGATCATCCCGATGTTGTTGCGCATCGACTTTGGCTCGCTGGGCAAGGTTCGCAAGCAGATCAAGGGCATCGGCGTCACGCTGTTCATCAACTGGGCAGTCAAGCCCTTCACGATGGCGCTGCTTGCCTGGGTGTTCGTACGGCACGTGTTCGTCCAGTGGCTACCGGCCGACCAGATCGACAGCTACGTCGCTGGGCTGATTCTGCTGGCGGCGGCGCCTTGTACCGCGATGGTGTTCGTATGGAGTCAGTTGACCAAGGGCGACCCCTACTTCACGCTGTCGCAGGTGGCATTGAACGACATCATCATGGTCTTTGCCTTCGCGCCGGTGGTGGGGCTACTGTTGGGCATCTCGAACATCGCGGTGCCATGGGACACGCTGCTCACCTCAGTCGTGCTCTACATTGTCATCCCAGTCATCATTGCGCAGCTCCTGCGCAAGATGCTCCTGCGCGGCGGCGAGGCGGCATTCCAACGCGCGCTCGGCAAGATCGCCCCGTTCTCGATCGCTGCGCTGTTGCTGACGCTGGTGCTCCTCTTCGCGTTCCAGGGCGAGCAGATCATCGAACAGCCGACCGTCATCCTGCTCCTGGCGATTCCGATCCTGATCCAGGTCATCCTCAATTCGACACTGGCTTATCTGGCAAACCGGCGACTCGGGGTACCGCACGATGTTGCTGCGCCGTCCTGCCTGATCGGCGCGTCGAACTTCTTTGAACTGGCCGTAGCAGCTGCTATCAGCCTGTTTGGCCTGAAGTCTGGGGCCGCGCTTGCTACGGTGGTGGGCGTACTCATTGAGGTGCCCCTGATGCTGGCTGTGGTGAAGATTGTCAACGGCTCACGACGCTGGTACCAGCGCGGGCTTTAATGTCACCGGGCGAGGCCAACGCCAACAGCGCGCGGGCCTCGCCCCAATCCTTCACCCGACGCGCTGCCCAGTCGCGTCAATCACCACTTCTCCATCTTCCTTCGTGAACGGGCCTTGCTGCGGCTGCGGCAGGATGTCGAGCACCAGTTCCGATGGGCGGCACAGTCGGACGCCGAGTGGCGTCACGACAAACGGCCGGTTGATGAGGATTGGATGGCGCATCATCGCATCGAGCAACGCATCGTCGGTCAGCTCGACATTGCCAAGGCCCAGTTCCGCATACGGTGTGCCTTTCTCGCGCAAGGTCTCGCGCACCGTCAGCCCCGCGCGCTGAACCAGTGAAATCAGCTCATCGCGAGATGGCGGCGTCACCAGATACTCGACAATAGTCGGCTCGATGCCAGCATTGCGAATCATCGCCAAGGTATTGCGGGAGGTCCCGCAAGCAGGATTATGGTAGATGGTCACACTCATGCTTGTGCTCCAGATTTCAAGTTGAAAAGGTAGGTTTGGATTTCAGCTGCCGTCTCACGCGCGCTACGCATGACACCGATCAGGGTGGCGGAGGCAAAGCCGGTCCACTCACCATAGCCGACCAGCCATAGCCGGGGCTCGCGCGCACTGCGTGTACCGTGCGTCTCGACCGTGCCGTCCGAGCGCACGAGGCCGAGTGCCTCAAGGTGGCCGAGCGCCGGACGAAAGCCCGTGCACCACACGACCGCATCGATGGGTTCGCGCTTGCCACCACCCCAGATCACGCCGTCCGCCGTGAATCGCTCGAAGGGCCGAACGCTGCGCAGAACGCCGCGCTCGCGTGCTTCCTTGACCGACGGCACCATCACAATATCGCCCAGGCCACCGACCGGGAATGGGTCCGGGTGGCCCTCCATCCGCGCACGCCAACGCGTGGTGGCGCGCTCGAAGAGAACCCGTCCATCCACCTCATCCGGCAAAAACAGCGGGGCCTCAAGCGTGACCCATGAGGCATCCGCGACGCGGGACACCTCCGCCAGGATTTGCGCACCCGAGTTGCCACCACCTACGACGAGCACGCGCTTATTCTGCAGTAGAGTCGGGGCACGGTAGTGTGACGAATGCGCTTGGATACCTGCAAACAACTCGGTGCCTGGGTAGTGTGGCACATAGGGATGACGCCAGGTGCCGGTGGCACTTACCACGGCATGGGTCAACCACTCGCCTCGGTTGGTGACCACGAGCAGCCCATCCGAGGTAGGAGAGACCGACTCAACGCGCACCGGGCGATGCACCTCGAACTGATAGCGGCGCTCGTACTCCGACAGGTAGCGAACGACGTGCTCGCGCGAGGGATACGGGTCAGGTGAAGGCGGCATGAGCCAGCCTGGTAGCGAACTCCACTGCGCCGGCGAGAATAGGTGCAGGGAATCCCACCCATGCTGCCAGGCACCTCCTGGCGAGGGCTGGTCGTCGAGGATCGCAAAGGCAATTCCGGCGCGACGCAGGAAATAGGCAGTCGCCAAGGCGGCTTGCCCACCTCCAACCACCACGACATCGACACGGTTCACCAACACTCTCCTTGGGATGAGGCCGCAGCCTCGCTGCCGCCCCTCAGGGCGGTGCCCATTATCCACGGAGAAGGTGAAGGCCGTGTGGCGAAGTCCCGCCCGTCGTCAGGCTGTATCGAAGTGACGCCGCTTAAAGCTGACGGTGTCTTTGAAGTCATCCACTGTTCCGACTCGACGCACGTTTGCCCACGTGCCCTTGTAGTACGGAACTACATTGCGGTCGGTCCACGGTGTAGTGACGTTACCCATCACACCGTTGAAATGCCCGAACTGCATGAAGGTCTGACTCGGTTTGATGGTCGACTCCAGATAGGCGAGCGCGTAGGTCGAGCCGTAGTCGTTGTAGACCTCCACGACGTCGCCGGACTTGATGGAGAGCCCTGCAGCATCCTGGGGGTTCAACTCCAGATAGGCCATTGGGACACGTGCGCGCACAAACCGGTTGTACTGGTCGTGGTACATCGTCTGCCAAACCTCATTGACACGTCCGTTGTTGATCCAGAACTTGTACTTGGCTTTCTGGTCGGCCACTGGCTTGGGAAGCCCTGCCCACGTTGCGAGCTTGAACTCTGCCTTGCCGTCGGTCGTGTCGAACTTGCCGTCGGTATAGAGCATCTCCGTGCCGAGCAGCTTGCCGTCCCGATATTCCTTGACCGGGAGCTGCACGCCGTTGTTGCCCATCGCTTGCAGGCGCGCGTACGTGACGAGGTGGCCCGTATCTCCCCCTTGGCTGTCGATCTTGCCCGCACCTGGTTGACCCGCCTGGCGGAAGCCGTCGTTGAAAGCGTCTTCTTCGGACCGCCAGTCAAATCCCGCAAACCGCGCGGCCATGTCCGCTTTGCCTTCCGCTGCGTACATCCGCTTAAGCGTGTTGGCAATGTCGGCCGCGATCAGGCAGTCAGGCTTGGCGGTGCCCGGGGGATCCATGAAGCGTTGCGAGAGGCGAATGCGGCGTTCGCCGTTCATGGAGGTGAGGTTCATCTCACCAGGATGCGCAGCGGGCAGCATCAGGTGCGCGGCTTCCTCGAGTTTGGTCGGGTACAGGTTGATGTTGGTCACAAACAGGCCGCCCTTGTTGCGGACGGCGTCGTAGATAGCATCGGCCAACTCGCCCGCTGGGCGCCCGCGCAGGCGGGCCATCGCCTCCCTGACAATGCCCGACCGGCGCAGGATGACGGCGCGATGTTCCTGCGCATTGAGTGTCGTCTGGAACGGATTCGCGCCCCACGCCGTGTACATCAACCCCTTGCCTCGGATGATCTCCTGGTCGACATAGATCTTGGACTTACCCGGGTATGGCGGACGCGCATAACCTTCTTGATGGCCACCCATGCGGACCACGCCGGTGCCGCGTCGGCCCACGTTGTGGGTGGCCAGCACGAGGTCCACCAGGGCGGACTGGATGAGATAGTTGTCGTTGCCCCAGATGATGCCTTTCTCATACGCATGCATGGTCCTGGGACGTTGCCCCGACACACCAGGCTTATAGGCCCACTCCGCAGCTTGCCGCAGTTTCTCCACGGGGAGCCCCGTGACGCGGCTGCATTCCTCGAGCGACATGCGGTTGGCCTTCATCGCAGCATCGAATCCTTTCGTGTACGACGCGATGAACGCAGTGTCATGCCAGCCTTGGTCGATCACATACGTGAACAAACCGTTGAACAGGGCCGTGTCTGTTCCGGGCTCGATGTCGAGATGCAGCACATTGGGCTTGCCGGCAACCTGCTCCGCGATCGCAACAGTGGAGGTGCGCCGCGGATCGACAAAGATGATCTTCGCCGGCACAGGAGTTTCCCCTGGGAAGCGCTGCTTGCGCTTGTCCACCGTCTGGCCTTGCAGGTTCGGCAGCCAATGGGCCAGGAAGTAGTTGGTCTGCGTTTCGTATGGATTGCAGCCGACGGCGACGATGACATCGGCCAACTCCGCGTCCTCGTAGCTGTTGTTCAACTCGCCCACGCCCATCTCGCGCGTTGCGTGGCACTCCGAGTTGTACGCTGGCCGGTTATGGATGCGCACGAGGGGCGTCTGCAGGGCAGTGAACATCAGCTTGCCAGTGCCCCAGGTGTTCTCGAAGCCGCCACCGGCGCCACCGTGGTCGAAGCAATCAAACGCCAGCCCATCAGGGCCGTCGCGGTCGAGGATGCGTTTGATCAGCCCCGCGTATAGCGCCAGCGCATCCTCCCAGCTGGTATCCACCCATTGGTCGGATACATAGATTCTCGGGTTGCGCAGGCGTTCTTTCCCAACGCCATCGGGGTTGTACATCACCTTGGCCAGTTGCCCGCCGCGCGTCGACGACAGACCCTTGTTGACCACGCACGCCTTGTCCGGAACGATCATGATGTTGTAGCGCCGCCCGTCACGGTCGCTGACCGTGTTTTGCATGGCGGGGGTCATGATCGCCGTTAGCGGCGGGACTTGCCGTCGGAAGTCCAGCCCAAGCGCGTTCTGTCCGGGCGCTCGTCCGCCCTCCGTTTCCTCAGGCCATTTGTAGACGTGGTAACCACAGCCCACGATGCAGAAATGGCAGGTCAGATTGCTTTTCTGAGCGGTGACGGGTGGCAACGCCATCCGATCCTTGTTGGTCGCCATGGCAGTGGCCCCTTTTACAGCAGATTGGCTTGACGCCCGTAAATCAATCCCTCGACCGCCACTGCTTTGACGGTGCCGTCTTTTGCGCTGTACTCGAGCGCGATGACCGGAAGGTTCTCAGTGGCTTGCCCGATCACCATCTGACCTGATTTTTCCGGATCGAACATGCTGAAGTGACAGGGGCACTTGAATGCGCGGACTCCCGCATCGTAAGTAACCGGGCAACCCATGTGTGTACACAGCGTGCTGTAGGCCACGATGTCCTTGTCCGGACCGACGCCGCCCGGCACCGGTGTTCCCATCTTGATGACGGTGCAAGGCGAGGATGCGTCGGGATAGAGGAATGCAATGGGCTCATTGACACGCAACCGATCAATGCGCGTCACCGTCTTGGCGGGGTATGGCAGCGTTGTGCGGCCCGGATCTGCAGTTGGTTGCGCGGTGGCTGCCGAGGCAGCATTGCCGGTCGTACCAATAGCGGCGGCACCACCCGTCGCCTTCAGGAACTGCCTGCGACTCAAGGACATGTGTCTCCCCTCCCACTGGAAGAGTTGAGCCTCGCGTGCGCGGCGCCGTCCCGTTTTTGTATTCGACCGGGTGCGTATCGTTTGCCTAAAGGCTCGATATCTCCATAGATATCGATATGATTTTTAGTGCACGGCCACTTTGAATGCAAGGTATCGGCCACCCTCTGGCCAGCACTTTCTATTGTGCGGCCCAGCATGCAGTTGAGAGACAATTGCGACAGCGAGACAGCACGCAGAGGGTCATGTCCAACGTTGAGCGCTACATCGAGGCCGCCACGCGCGACAATACGCGGCGTAGCTACCAGTCGGCGATTCGGCATTTCGAGGTCGAATGGGGCGGCTTCCTGCCTGCGAGCGCTGACAGCATCGCGCGGTACCTGGCTGACCATGCGCAGACGCTTGCCATTAACACGCTGCGCCAGCGACTTGCTGCGATCGCACAGTGGCACGTCTTGCAAGGGTTCCCAGATCCGACCCGGGCACCACACGTGCGGAAGGTGCTCAAGGGAATCCAGGCGCTACACCCGGCACAGGAGCGGCGCGCCAAGCCTTTACAGCTCACCCAGTTGGAGCAGTTGGTGGCGTGGCTCGATGCCCAAATCGCCACGGCCTCGACGGCCAGAGACGGCCACCAGCTCCAAGTCCACACCCGCAACAAGGCGCTGGTGCTGATCGGCTTCTGGCGGGGTTTCCGGTCAGACGAGCTGAGCCGGCTGCAAATCGAGCACATCACCGTCGAACCCGGTCGCGGCATGACCATCTTCCTGCCGCGCACCAAGACCGACCGCAGCCACGCCGGTACGACGCACCGGGCACCAGCCCTGTCGCGTCTGTGCCCGGTGGCGGCCTATGAGGCCTGGCTGGCCGCCTCCGGTTTGGCGGAAGGCCCGGTTTTTCGGCGCATTGATCGCTGGGGGCGGATCGGCGACGAAGGCCTGCAGGCCAGCAGCGTCGTGCCCTTGCTGCGAACGCTGCTCCAGGATGCCGGCCTGCCACAGGCGGATCGCTACAGCAGTCACTCGCTGCGGCGCGGCTTTGCGACTTGGGCAAACGCGAACCAGTGGGACCTCAAGATGCTGATGGAGTACGTCGGTTGGAAGGATGTCCGCTCGGCCATGCGCTACATCGACGCGGCGGACCCGTTCGCGCAGCACCGGATCGAAATCGCGCTGGCACCGCCGGCGCCACTCGTGCCGCCACGGGCCACCATACCCTCGGCGCCGGTGCCCGAACGACGTCCCGCAGTCCCACCCAAGCCTGCGCCCGAAACGCGGTTGACGGTGGACCTGACGATCGAGCGCAACAGCAAGTTCGTGCGCGGCAAGTCCAAGGCGCGCCGCTGGATCGAGCAGTTCTGTCTGTCTCAGTACCAGATGCGCGTGGTTGAGCAGCGCCGCCCCCGCTACGAAATCGTGATGCCGTTCGCTGCCGGGCCGGAGCTGGAGCAAGCCATCGAGGAGTTGCTCGCGGACATGCACGATCAGGCGGATCTCTGCAATTGCTTTGTCGAGGTCACGCTGCACGACCCGGTGACCGACACCTACTGGAGTTGATCGCGCGAAAGGGTTCGCGTATCAGCCGAGCCTGGTTGCCCGATGGCGGGTTGGTTCTCAGGTACCGCTCGCGCGCCGCCTGGGTGCCGCCTCCAATAGCGAGTCCTGGTACAGGTGGATCGGGAAGCTCAAGATGCCCCGGAAGTTCACATGCGCGAAGTGTGCGGGCCCCATGCGGCGCAGCCAATCGTCGTCGATCCGCTGTCCCTTGCGACGCCAGGTATCCACCGTCGCCTGCATGCGTTGGGTATTCCAGGCAATCACCAGATTCGTCAACAGTGTGAGCGACCCGGAAATCGCGATCATTTCGTCCTGGCGGCGCCCGCGATCATGCGGAACCTTGCTGGAGTAGATGGCCCGTTGGAGCTGGTGCACGGATTCGCCACGGTTAAGCAACGTGCGCAGTTCCCGCCGGAACTCGGTATTGCTGAAGAAGTCGCACAGGAACAGCGTGCGCAGCATCTTGCCCAGGTGATCGGCTGCCCGGTGGATGGGGTCGCCTTGCGCGGCACTGCCGAACCGCTGTAGGGCGACGATGGCGCTCACCCGGCCGGAGTAAATGGAAGCCACCAGGCGCAGCAAGCCATCCCAGCCGTCGCGAATAGCCTTGAGCGAAATATCATGCGAGACGGCGGCCGTCAATCCGTCCGCCACCTGCAGGCCGCGCGGCAAGTACAGCTTGCGCTCCGCCAGATTGCGCAGCCAGGGGCACAAGTCAAAACCGAGCAGTTTGGACACCGCCATCCCCACGTTCGTATAGCCATGGGTGTCAACCGCGAGCCGGAGCAGCCCGCCGTCGGTGCGGGTCTCGTTGTGGCGTATGACGCCCTCGATCGCCACGCCGGTCTGGCGTTCATTGAGCACCATGGGCTGGTTGTAGGCGATGCCGTGCTGATCCAGCACGTGCGTGTAGATCCCGACGGCATGGGTGCGACGGCGTGGATCAGCGCGCGCATAGAACAGGTACGGGGACGTGTCCAGGCTCATCGAATCGCTCGACGCCTGCTGACCAGTCCCCCACAGTTCGGTGATCGGGTGCGTGCGCTGGAATTCCACCACCCGTTCGTTCGCGCGACGCAACCGCCCGGGCATCTCAAGCGCACGCATCGCCGTTGAGACGTGAGCCGTATCCAGTTGCGGGATCATGGCTGCAACGCCCTTGGCCTCAAGCTCGGTGCCGTGAGCGATCAGCGCGGCGTAGAGCGAGATCAGTTCGTGCGCATCACGGGCCTTGCGCGCCAGCAGCACTTCGCTGAAATTGGTACGGGCATCCATCTCCAGGATCATGTCGGCAAACTGCGCGCTGCCGATGTCCTTGAAGAGCAGATCACGGGTGCGCATGGGTGTGCCGTCGGTTTCCGCCGCTTCGAGCGGCGAGAGATGCAGCACACCGGTCGCGTCAATCGTGAAGTGACCCGCCTCACGGGCCTCGTCTAACGCCGCGAGGCCTGCCTTCAGATGATCCGTGAGGCGGTTGAGGTAGGTGTCCGCCTGGTTCGGCAAGCCAAGCGAGGACAGGTACCGGTCCCGCTCGGACTCCCACTGTGCCGGCGGGATCAGCAACTGGTCGCGCTCCCGAAACGACAGGCTATGGCTGATCCACACCGTGCCGCGACGCAGCCCCTTGCGCAAGCCCATGATGGCGCTGGCCTCCATCGCGCGCAACGCGCACTTGCGGTCTTCGCCGTCGACCAGGTCACGCCAGCTCACGCTCACCGGTACATTGCAATCGGGTGGCAGTTCTGTCGCGCCCTGGTCGTGCAGACTACCGATGAACTCAAGCTGCCGCATGGCCGGATCATTGCCGTTGCTGGCAAATTCCAATTCCCGCAGGGGAGCTATGAGGTTGCGGATACGGTGGTGATCTTCCGTGAGCGTTTCGCGCACGCTGGCGGCGTGGCTTGCCGGGGGCTTGGCAGACAAGCCTTCCAGCAGCTTGCCTATGTCCGCCAGCCGTTCTTCGGCCGAGCGGCGGGTATCGTCGACCAACCCCTTGATCTCGACCAGTTGCTGCCGGTACTCGACCGCCGAGCGGGCTTGCTTCGTCGTGGTCTTGTTGTAAGCCTGCCGAACCAGGTCGGAGACGCGTCGCCCGGTCTGGTAGAGCATCGCATCCGTCAACTCCAGCAGGGTCACGCGCAGAAAGAACACCAACTCAATCGTGCGCGTCGAGGCCTTCAATTCTCGGACTTTGGCGGGGCGGCGCGCCTGGATACGCTGGCCGTAGGCACGCTGTTTCTCGATCGGGATCGCATCAAACGCCCAGGTATGCGCGCCGAGATCCTTGAGGAACCGGATCTTGGCGAGCGTCTCGCTCATGGTCGACGGGCTGTGTCGTGCCGGCGGAGTCTTGAGCCATTCCAGCACGGTCGTCCCCGACGCGGCATGCTGCGCGAACACGGCAGCCTCGGCTTGCGCTATCTGCACCAGCGGGACGACCGCTTCAATCGTGGCCAGCAGATCGCGCTCGATGCCCGCCCAGATTGAACGGGCCACGTCTTGCAGCGACCGCGTGGAGGGAATCAGAATCCGCCGCTCATACAGCCAGCAGTGCGCGTGCTGGACCAACTCATCAAGCGTCAGCGATTCGGCGGCATCCTGTCGCATCCAAGCTTCGAGCCCGGTCCACTGGTCGTCATCGATGCGTGTCAGACCGAGGTATTGGCAGGCCCAGACTTGGTGCTCGTAGAGCGTCGGGTATCGCTGATAGATGGTGCGGAGCGAGGCGATTGTCGGGGTTTCGACGCCGAGTTTTTCGCCCACGTAGCGCAGCAACTGACGGGGGAGTGTGTTGAGTTGGTCAAGCGTATGGCCACTCGCGCGCAGAAAGATCAACTGGATGGCGGCTCCCGCACGGCCGGCACGCCGAAATTTCTGGTTGATCGCGGCGATGTCGCTGGCGGTCAGCGCGAAATATTGCTCGACATCGAACTCCGACAAACGGGTGGGCAAGCTGTCTCGCCCCACATAGCGAAATTCCAAGCCCGGCATCTTCCACCCCCATCCAGGTGACGCGATCCGAAATCGCGGGCGCACATCGTACTCCCGAAGTCACTTGATGGCAGCAGACAATTGTCGGCATTGCCTGGGATGCCTTATCAGCAAAGGCTTTGCGGGGAAACCGTAAGAAAATGCACGAAAAGGACGACTACCCCAGATGGAAGCCGGCATGAGTCGCGATGAAGCGGTACGCGCGGTACAGGCACTGCTGGGCAGCAACGTCGATCCGACGGCCGACTTCGTGGCCAATGGCGACGCTGCCACCACCGCGAAGGCCATCGCCATCATCGACACGATCACCTCGCTGGCCAAGGACGGCAAGGCCGATGCCACGATCGTGCGCAACGTGCTGAACGCGATGGTCACCAAGGGCGACGTGGCTGTGACGCAGGCCGATGTCGATACCCAGGCCGCCAAGCCGCTGTACACGCTGGCCGATGCCTCCAAGGTATTGGCGGCGCCGGTGTACAGCTACATCGATTCGCTGATGACGAACCTGGGCTCCCCCACGCAAGCCGTCATCCAGATTCAGAACAATGCGCTGCGCAAGGACTACCAGGCACGCCAGACCGCCGGCGGCGCCTGGGAGGCGGCCGCCAGCGACTTCGTATCGCTGGGCGATCCGACGTCCGAGTTCGACATGAAGGCCGACGGCACCTGGACCAGGCTCCTCCAGCCCTCCGATCTGAAGGCACCGCTACCGCTGACCACCATCGGCCACCGGCTCGCCGGTACCGATCCGGTAACCGGCATTACGTTCCAGTACGAATCGCGCGACGTGGACATGAGCAACCTGCCGGCCTTTGACGCGGTAACAGGCGGCCGGTTCGGTCCCGACACCTCGCTGGCCCCGGCATTGCAGAATGCAAAGCTGCCGGCGGGCACCCAAGGCTACCTGGGCATCCAGTCATACGACACGGACCGTGTGGTGCTGCCGATCGACCTTGGCGGCTGCCCGGTCCCCTACCAGAGCAACAGCCAGTGCCCGATCGCCCCGGGACTGCCAACGGCCTACCCGTCGGCGGTCATCAACGACACGGCGCTGCCCAGCCCGCTCACGTCGATCCGTCAGCTCGTGGGCCGCACGATGATCGAGCCGGTGATGAGCCAGGTGAAGGTCCAGATCAACGCGGATGGCACGGCGCAGTTCTCGCTGCTGAACTCGGTGTTCGGTTCGCAGGTCAGCCCGGGCCAACCGCTCGGCATGACCGCTTACACCACGGTCACCGGCAAGTGGTCCATCTATGCGCGCAACGAAAACGTGATGGTTTTCGACATGTCGCGCGATGCCGCTGCCACCGTGGCAAGGCTGGGCTGGAACGCCTGGCCGGTGGGACAAGGCGCCAAGCTGGTATTCGCGCTACGCGATGGCCAGCTGCATAGCGGCGTGCTGTTCCCGGCGGGCTACACGGAACGTGCCTATCAGTTCCGTAATGGCCTGCCCAGCGTCCTGACTACTGCGGTCAATCAACCGCGCTGATGCATTAGGGCAGTGACGCACTGAGGGGCGCCGGACGGCGCGGAGCGGGCGGGCTGCGCCACCCGCTGCTTCGCACCGTCCGGCAAACCTGTCCTACCCGATCAGTCTGGTGCCCGCTCGGGCACCGGCAGGTGCACCCACTCCTTGTAGAACGCGTCGATATCCGGCTCGAAGTCGTGGATCACCGGATACCACGGGGTGGGCGCCTCCACGTCATGCATCGCGCCGCACGACGGACAGTAGTACTCGCGATACACCTGCCAACTCGTATCAGGCGCCATCAGCGTCGGATAGACCTCGGCCATGGCCTCCTCGGTATCACGCACATAGATGGAGGCATGGAGCTTCCAGTTCTCGCGGTAGTCGCAGAACTCGTGGCCGCAGTCGCACTTGACCACCCACTTCTTGCTGGCGGCCGATTGCACGATATACATGTGCGGGCTGAGCGGCAGCACGATGCGGTCCGGAAAACTCACCTTCGCCTGCAAGGCCGCCAGGTACTGCTCGAAGCGGCTTTCGTCCTTGGGCATCGACAGCATGCGGAACGTGGTTTCCCAGTCGAGCTTCCCCTCGACGAGGTGGTCGACTTGTTCGTTGGTATAAACAGACATGGTTCGACTCCTGAGTGCGGTGGTTACTCTTCGACCTGGACGACGGTGGTGACGTCCGGCATCAGCGACAGATCCATACGGTGCTTGGCGCCATAGGCCGGCACACCCAGTTCCTCCTCTTTCACGTGCCATGCCTCGGGCAGGTTCCAAAAGTCCTTGAAGCTCTGCGTGAACTTCTCCGACAACGCAAAGCTCGTGGCAAACATGTGCTGCACCTGGACCGATGCGTGCTTGTTGAGAATGCGCTCGCGCTCCTCCTTCATCCACTCGCGCGTCGGCACCGCGCGCGCCAGGCGCTCCTTGCGGATCTCCGCGCGACGCTTTCTGGTCTTGGCGGCATCCACCGCGAACACACCCCTGGCGTCCTGAGCGAACACAGCGCCATAGACCTTCTGCGCATACTCAGGCAGCAAGAACTTCTGGTTGAGGTCCGCCTCGATTGCCTTCGAGTCCCGATCGAGTGGATCGCCGAAGCCCGGGCCGCCGCGCAGGTAGTTCAGGTAGAGATCGTGGTTGGCATAGCAGTCCTCGGTCGTGATGCACTGCTTGTCGCGCTTGACCTCGGCGGTGGCGTCGATATGGCGCTCGTAGTCCGGATTGGCCGGGTCGATGTCGCCGCCAAGCGGCAATGAGTCGCCGCTGGCAATGCGCTGTTCCAGCCCGGTGCGGTGCGCTTCGAAGCGATACCCGGTGGCCGACGGATAGCCACCCATCATGCCCCAGTCGCTGTTCATGAAGCCGTTGCCCATGAAGAACATCGTCCAGTCCTGGGCGTTCCAGACCATGCGCAGGGTCTCGAAGCCGCAGCCGCCGCGATACTTGCCGTAGCCGCCGGAGTTGGCCTTGACGTTCCGGCCCAGGTAGAGCAATGGCTCGGCCATCTCCCAGATCTCGATGTCGCCCATGTCGCCTTCCGGGTTCCAGATGGCAGCGGCGTGGTTGAGACCGTCCTTGACTGCGCACGCGCCTGTGCCGCAGGAGCTGGCCTCGAAGCTGTTGACCGCGTGAATCTCGCCATCCTGGTTGATGCCGCCACCCTGCAGCCAGTTGGAAGTATTGGCGTTGCCCGCGTTCACTTCCTCCAGATAGCCACGGCTGAAGTACGACTGAGAGAGACCACGCCACAGCGCCGCCCAGCCGGACACCAGAAAATGCCAGGCATACGCATGGCCGGTGCGCCGGTCATCGGGATTGCACCATGTGCCCTTGGGCAGCCGGAACTCGGTGGCGAAGTAGGCGCCGTCGTTGATACGCTGGGTCGGCACCAGGGTCTGACACATCATCACCCAGATGCCCGAGGTGAAGGCCACCTGGTGGGCATTGAACGTGTGCCAACCCCAGCGGCTCGCGCCTTCGAAATCCAGGCGCCACTTGCCGTCCGGGCGGATCGTCATTTCCACCGGCGAATGCATGATGGAGTCGAGCTTGGCAAAGGCGTTGGAGACCTGCACGTCCGGATGCTTGTACGGCACGTCGACGAACGATACCTTGCGGTACTTGCCTGGCAGCGTCATGGCCTTGATGCGGCTCAGGAGCCCGCGGCGGCCTTCCTCGATGACTTCGTAGCCGAACTTCTCGTAGGCCTCGATGCCGTCGGCGCGGATCACCTCCTCCACCAGATCGCGAATCATGTGGCAGCCGGCGATGCGGGTCCGTTCGTCGAGAATCCAGTATTTCGGCGTGCGTACCGAGCGCTGCGACTCATGCAGCCAGTCGCGGAACGGCACATCGTTCGCGCCCGTCTTGCGGCACGTGATCATGTAGCCGTCGCCGAAGCGTTGCGTCTGGCCCGTGGACATGGAGCCTGGCGTTACGGAGCCCGTGTCGATGACATGCGTCACGCCGCCCACCCAGCCGATCAGCTTGCCTTCCCAGAAGATCGGCACGATCGTAGCGATGTCGCATGGGTGCACGTTGCCGATGGAGCAGTCGTTGTTCGTGAACATGTCGCCGGGATGGATGCCGGGGTTGGCCTCCCAGTTGTTCTCGATCATGTACTTGATCGCCGCACCCATCGTGCCCACGTGGATGATGATGCCGGTGGAGGTCAGCACACAGTCCCCGACCGCGTTATACAGCGTGAAGCAGAGCTCGCCCTCCTGCTCGACGATCGGGCTGGCGGCAATCTTCTTGGCGGTTTCACGTGCATGGACCAGTCCACCCCGCAGCTTGGAAAACAGCTTCTCGTATCCGATCGGGTCGCTGTCCCGGAAGTCCAGACTGGTAAGGCCGTTGTAGTGGCCAGATTCTTCGGTACGGGCGAGGATGGCGTCGCGAAATTCCTTGAGGGTCTGGCCGTTCTTCAACAGATCGGCGAACCCGACTTCCTTGTTGCTCATCATGTTCATGATGTGTCTCCTTATTTGACTTCCTTGAGATGGAACAGGCGGTGCTTGTCGATCGTGGTTTCGAAGCCGCCCGGCACCACGAACGTGGTGGCGTCGGATTCGATGATGGCGGGACCCACGATGTGGTTGCCGGCCTTGAGCGACTCCATCTTCCAGAGCGCGGCATCCATCCATTCCTTGTGGCGGTAGAAGGGCCTAACCCCCAGGTAGGCCTCCCCGGGTGGCGTTGGACCGGCGTCCGGGTCCTCTGGCAGCACGGGCTTCTGCGTGACCACCATGCCGCGCAGGATGGCTCCCGTGATCGAAAAGCCCAGTTCCGGCGAGCGGGCCGAACTGGCGTAGACGCGCCCGTAGGTATTCTCGAACGCGTCGACGATGCGGTCCCAGTCCTCGGCGGACGACGCGGTGGCTACCGGCGAGACGATCTCGAGATCATTGAGCTGCCCCATGTACTGCATCTTGTAGCCCGGGATCAACACGACGTCCCTGGCATCAAAGCCGTTGGTCCGGAACTCCTCGATCACCTTGACGGCCAGTTCCGACCACGCTTCCTGCAGGATCCGGCACGCGGTCTCCTTGCTGGCGTCCGGTGCGAATTGCCCGACACCGAGATCCACCGATTTGTCATAGCGATACTCGAAGTCCGCGCAGGCGCAGCCGAAGGCCGAGAAGCCAGCCGCCCAGGCCGGCACCACCACGTCCTTGAAGCCGACGCCGCCGGTGTATCCGTAGGTATGCACGGGGCCCGCGCCGCCGTAAGAAAAGCATGTGAACTCGGCAGGGTTGTAGCCCTTGGCGCTGATGTTGGCGCGCAGATACTCGGACAGCGTGAGGTCCAGCAATTCGATTACCCCTGCTGCCGCGTCCTCGACCGACAGCCCGAGCGGATCTGCGATCTGTACCTTGATGTGCTGGCGGGCGCGTTCCACATCGAGCTTGATCGCACCGCCAAGAAAGTTCTCCGGGTTCAGATAGCCCAGCACGACGTGGCAGTCGGAGACGGTGACCGTATCCAGCCCGCTCTCCGGCCAGCAGGTACCCACGCGGTAGCCGGCGCTGTCGGGCCCTAGCTTGATCGACTTGCTGTACGGGTCAAGCCGCACGAAGCTGCCAGCGCCCGCGCCCACGGAGTCCATCGCCACCAGCGGCAGCGACAGCACGAGGCGCGCCATGTCGGGGTCCGACTTGATCGCGAAGTTGCCCTTGGTGATCAGCGCCACGTCGAAGCTGGTGCCGCCGATGTCCGAGCATGCGATGTTCTCGTCGCCCAGCGCCTCGCCCAGGAGCTTCGATCCGATCACGCCACCAATCGGCCCCGACACGATCGTCCGCGCCAGTTCCTTCGCCTTCCAGCTGATCGTGCCGCCATGGGTGGCCATCACACGCAGATCGAACTTGGCACCGTGTTTCTTGAAGCGGTCGCTGACCTTCTTCAGCGTCTGCCGCGAGGGCTCCGCGCCGTAGGCCTCGAGGATTGTGGTGTTCATCCGGTGGCTTTCCTTGCGCGACGGGTAATAGTCCACCGACGCAAACACCGGGACATCGACCTTCAGCTTCGTCAGTTCATCCTGCACGATGTCGCGCGCACGTTGTTCGCTGGACTCGTTCTTGTGGGATTGCAGCAGACAGATGACGATCGCCTGCGACTTGGCCTCCACCAGTTCGCGCGTGGCCTGCCGGACTTCTTCCTCTCGCAGCGGAATGACGACCCTGCCCTGCACATCCGTGCGCTCGGTCACGCCACGCGTGCGCGAGACAGGCACCAGCGGTTCGTCGTAGCGATGCGTGTTCAGGTGAATGCGGTCCTCCAATGCGTAGCCCAGATAGCTCTGCAGCGCACGCCCCATCGAATGGATCTGCTCGAAACCGCGATTGCAGATAAGGCCGACGTCCAGGCCCTTGCGCATAAGAATGCGGTTGAGCATCGCCGTGCCGGAATACACGCAGGTCAGCAGTTCCGGGTAGACGTCATCCACGGTGCGCTCCCAGTGCGCCAGCGCATCCTCCGACGAGTTGTAGATGGCCAGCGATTCGTCGCCGGGGTTGCTCTGCGCCTTGCCGACCACGAACCGGCCGTCCGAGCGCACGAAGAATGTATCGGTCATCGTGCCGCCTGCATCGATGCCCATCACCTGTACGGTGGAGTGGGATTGCATGTTGTCTCCTGTCATTGGTGTCATCGTCGTGGGAGGTCCCACACACCCTTCATGGCAAGGGACATGCCAGGCGGCATTGGCACCTGCAGGAGCCGATCACATGTGATTGAAATCAATGCCTTGCCGTCACCGACTGGCCAGTTCGGGCATGGGGCAATCAACGCCCAACGTTGTGCAATTTCCGGACGTCTACGCGAAAGTGTCCGGATTCCGGACACTTTCGCGCCCCTGCTGCACAGCACAAACCCTTGATTGCAAAGAGAATTGTTGACTTGCGAAAAGCGTGGGGCTACGGTTGCCGGAATCAACTGAGAGTGATCGCTCCATGCCGTTCACCCACTACGGCACTCTGGTCCCCCGCATCAGCGACGAACCTGTCGTGGCCTCGGCCTGGGAACGCTTCCTGCGGGACCATCCCCATCATCCACATGAGGGGGATGGCGTACGCAGAGTTGTCCTCGCTTCCTGGCAGCGGTGTCGTTCCGAGGCTGTCGACCCGACCCTGCATTCGGCGCCGGGCGCCGCCGACGATCGCCTTCGCCAACTGCGCACCCAAAACCGTGACCTCTGCGACGCAGCGGGTCCGGCGCTCGAAGGCCTGCGCGACATCTTGCGCGAATGCGGCACGCTGATCATGCTCAGCGACACCGACGGCACCATCCTTCAGCTCAATGGCTCGACCCGCGTGCGCAGCGTCGGCGAGGAAGTCAACCTTGCCATGGGCGGATGCTGGAGTGAGGAAGTGATCGGCACCAATGCCATCGGCACCGCGATCGCCACCGTCGCGCCGGTGCAGATCCATGCCAGCGAGCATTTCTGCTGGGACGTCAAACGCTGGACCTGCGCCGCCGCGCCGATACTCGATCCGTTCGGACGTCACCTGCTTGGCGTCGTTGATGTATCGGGCGTGAAGGAGTCATTCCACGGGCACACCCTCGGTCTGGTGGTGGCGGCGGCCCGGCAGATCGAGAGCGAGCTGGCTCGGCGCGACGTGGCGATGCACGAGCGGCTGCTGGCCCGCTCCATCGACGATTTCGTGCGCTATGCCAGCGACTTCGTGGTCCTTGCCGATTTCCGCGGCCGTGTCGTTCGTATCAACGGCCACTCGCAGGCCGCCGGGGATGCCCATGGTGTACGTTTCGCGCTGGAGACCGGCAGCGCGATACCAGGGCTCGACCTCACACAGACGGAGGTCGATCAAATACGTCAGCGCCCGGGCTGGCTGCGGCCCGAATGGCTTCACACGGTCAAGGATCGCGAAGGACTGCTCGGCACGATGCTCGTGATTCCACTCGCGGCACGCCCGGGCCGGACCAGCATTTCACTCCCCGCCGCCCCGACTGCGGTGACAACGGATGACCCGTTCACCGAGATCATCGGCGAGAGCGAAATTCTCGCCGCCACCAAGGCACGCGCCCGCCGTATCGCGTCGCTCGATCTGCCCGTGCTGCTGGTCGGTGAGACCGGCGCGGGCAAGGAGCTGTTCGCACGCGCATTGCATCGGTCTGGCAAGCGGCCCGACGGTCCATTCGTTGCCGTGAATTGCGGCGCTCTGACGCGCGAATTGCTGGCCAGCGAGCTATTTGGCTACGCGGAAGGCGCCTTCACGGGGGCGCGTCGCGGCGGCCATCCCGGAAAATTCGAACAGGCCGCAGGCGGCACGCTGTTCCTCGACGAGATCGGCGAGATGCCGCTCGACATGCAGCCGCATCTATTGCGTGTGCTGCAGGATGGCGTGGTGGTTCGTCTGGGGGATACGAGGGAGCGGCAGGTATCGGTGCGACTTGTCGCCGCGACCAACCGCGATCTGCAGAAGGAAATTGCCGCCGGGCGCTTTCGCGAGGATCTGTACCACCGTCTCTGCGCGGTCAGTCTGCAGCTTCCGGCCTTGCGCGACCGGCCTGGCGATATCGAGTCCATCGTCAATCACCTCAACCACAAGCTCGCGCGCAAGTACGGGTGCCCGCCGAAGCGGATCGAACCGTCGGTCTATCAGACACTGGTGCGCTATCGCTGGCCCGGGAATATTCGTGAACTACAGAACGTGTTCGAGGTCATGTTCGCGCTCGGCGAGAACAATGGCATCGATGTGTCGATGTTGTCCTCCCTCGTCGAATCCGGGCCGGCCGGAGACGCGACGGCTCTGGCCCCGATACCGATATCGGCAGCGTCTGGCCGCCTCGACGATCTGGAGCGGCAGGCGATACTCGCCGCCATCAACGATGCGCGCGGCAACCTTTCAAGGGCCGCCAGAACGCTGGGGATTTCAAGAAGCACGCTCTACGTCAAGCTTGCCGCGATCCGGACCTAAGGACATAGGCCCGGATGCAAACCTGCCCGTAGAGCGCGCAATGCCGAAGATCAGGCCAATGCCGGATAGTCGACGTAGCCGTGCGGGCCAGTACCACCGTAGAGCGACGCGTCCTCGAACGGACTGTTCAGCGGCTGGTTCTCACGGAAGCGACGCGGCAGGTCGGGGTTGGTGATCATCTTGCGGCCGAACGAGACCATGTCGGCACGGCCGGCGCGGATCGCTTCTTCGGCCATTTCCTTGCTGTAGCCGTTATTGAGCATCCACACGCCCGAGTACAGGCGGTGCAGCGCCTCGTAGTCGAACGGCACGTTGTCGCGCGGGCCACCCGTGTAGCCTTCGACCACGTGGATGTACACCGGATGGAGTTTTTCCAGCTCACGCACGACGTATTCGAACAGCGGCTGCGGATTGCTTTCCACCGCATCGTTGACCGGCGACACCGGCGCCAGTCGGACACCCACGCGATCGGCACCGATTTCGGCAGTCACCGCCGCCATGACTTCAAGCAGGAAGCGGGCGCGGTTCTCGATACTGCCGCCGTAGGCGTCGGTACGCTTGTTCGTGCCATCGCGCAGGAAGGCATCGAGCAGATAGCCGTGCGCGCCATGCACTTCGACGCCATCGAAGCCAGCCTTGATCGCGTTGGCTGCGGCGACGCGGAAGTCATTCACGATCTCCGGAATTTCCGAAGCTTCCAGCGCGCGCGGCAGCGAGCATTCGACGTAGCCCTGGCCATTGATATACGTCTTGGCATTGGCCGCAATGGCCGAAGGCGCCACCGGTGCCTGATTGTCCGGCTGGAAATGCGAGTGCGACATGCGACCCGTATGCCAGATCTGCAGGAAGATCTTGCCGCCTTGCGCGTGCACGGCGTCGGTTACCGTCTTCCAGGCCGCGATCTGCTCGGGCGTGTAGACGCCGGGGGTGTTCGTGTAGCCCTGGGCAGTCTCCGAAACCTGCGTGGCTTCGGCGATGATCAGGCCGACGCTGGCGCGCTGGCGGTAGTAGGGGTCTCCTCGTTTTCAGTGCAATAAGTGACGGTACGAAAAGCTAGCACTGGCG
>CAJXMR010000039.1 GCA_913056305.1 uncultured Ralstonia sp. | reverse complement strand
TGTTGCCGCCGCCCACCACGGCCACTTCCTGGCCCTTGTAGAAGAAGCCGTCGCAGGTAGCGCAGGCCGACACGCCACGGCCCGAGAACGTCTCTTCCGACGGCAGACCCAGGTATTGGGCCGAGGCGCCGGTAGAGATGATCAGCGCGTCGGCGGTGTACTCGCCGGAATCACCCACCAGGCGGATGGGCTTTTCGTTCAGGTGCGCGGTGTGGATGTGATCGAACACCACCTCGGTCTTGAAACGCTCGGCGTGCTCGAGGAAGCGCTGCATCAGGTCCGGGCCCTGCAGGCCTTCGATGTCGGCCGGCCAGTTTTCCACATCGGTGGTCGTCATCAGCTGGCCACCCTGGGCCAGGCCGGTGACGAGCACGGGGTTCAGGTTGGCCCGGGCGGCGTAGATGGCGGCCGTGTAGCCGGCGGGGCCGGAGCCGAGGATCAGCACTTTTGCGTGTTTTGCCATGATGCGTTCGGTATGTGCGCGGCACGAGGGGTGAAGCTGCCGCCGTGCAGGCTAGGTGAGGGTGACGGGCGCCATTATAAAGTGGCCCCCCCTCATCCGCCCGGTTGTAAATTCCAATGGCGGTGATAGGGGCGCGTTACAATCCTCCGCATCGTTTTCTTGCTGTCCCAAGCCGCCTGGCCTGCCCGCCGTGCGGCGCACCCGTCTCCCGCATGGCCCGAGCTTCCACCACCCCGACGACCCGTACCGACCCCGCCGCATTGCCGTCCCGCATCGGGCGGCTGCTGGGCGAGGTCCGCTGGTTCCTGTTGCTGGCGGTGACCATCGCCTTCCTGATCATCCTGCTGTCATATAACCGGGCCGACCCCGGGTTCTCCCACGCCAGCCAGGTCGACGAGATCCGCAACCTGGGTGGCCGTGTGGGCGCGTGGCTGGCCGATCTGCTGCTGTTCGTCTTCGGTGCGTCCGCCTACTGGTGGGCGGTGGTGCTGGTGCGCAAGGTGTGGCGCGGCTGGCGCGAACTGATGTCGGACGAGCGCCTGCCGCGCGCGGCGATGCCGCGCGTGGACGCCAGCGTCACCTGGATCGGTTTCGCGCTCATCCTGGCCTCCAGCATGGGCCTGGAAGCCATTCGCATGTACACGCTGCACATCAAGCTGCCGCGCGCGCCGGGCGGCGTGCTGGGTGACCTGATCGGCGGTGCCATGCAGCATGCGCTGGGCTTTACCGGCGGCACGCTGATGCTGCTGCTGATGTTCACGGTCGGGCTGTCGCTGTTCTTCCATTTCTCGTGGCTGAACCTGGCCGAGCAGATCGGCGCGGGCGTCGAGATGCTGTTCGTCGGCTTCAAGACGCGCCGCGAGAGCAAGCAGGACCGCGCCATCGGCGAGGCGGCCAAGGTCGAGCGCGAGGAGGTGGTCGAAACCCGCCGCGTGCGCATCGAAGAAGCCCCGCCGGTGCAGATCGTGCGCCCGACCGCCGTGGTCAAGAGCGAACGCGTGGAGCGCGAGAAGCAGCAGCCGCTGTTCGTCGACATCCAGGATTCCGACCTGCCGCCGCTGGCGCTGCTCGACCCCGTCCCGCCCGTGCAGGAAACCGTGAGCGCCGAGACGCTGGAGTTCACCTCGCGCCTGATCGAGAAGAAGCTCAAGGACTTCGGCGTGGAAGTGCAGGTGGTGGCGGCCTATCCGGGCCCGGTCATCACGCGCTACGAGATCGAGCCGGCCACGGGCGTGAAGGGCAGCCAGATCGTCAACCTGGCCAAGGACCTGGCGCGCTCGCTGTCGTTGGTCTCCATCCGCGTGGTGGAGACGATTCCGGGCAAGAATTTCATGGGCCTGGAGCTGCCGAACCCGAAGCGCCAGTCGGTGCGCCTGTCTGAGATCCTCGGCTCGCAGGTCTACAACGAGAGCGTTTCGCAGCTCACGCTGGCGCTGGGCAAGGACATCGCCGGCAAGCCGGTGGTGGCGGACCTGGCCAAGATGCCGCACTGCATGGTGGCCGGTACCACGGGTTCCGGTAAATCGGTCGGCATCAACGCGATGATCCTGTCGCTGTTGTACAAGGCCAAGGCTGATGCCGTGCGCCTGATCCTGATCGACCCGAAGATGCTGGAACTGAGCATCTACGAGGGCATCCCGCACCTGCTGTGTCCGGTGGTGACCGACATGCGCCAGGCCGGCCACGCCCTGAACTGGGCCGTGGGCGAGATGGAGCGCCGCTACAAGCTCATGAGCAAGATGGGCGTGCGCAACCTGGCCGGCTTCAACAAGAAGATCGACGAGGCGGCGGCGCGCGAGGAGAAGATCCCCAACCCGTTCAGCCTGACACCCGATGCGCCGGAGCCGCTCGACAAGCTGCCGATGATCGTGATCGTGATCGACGAGCTGGCTGACCTGATGATGGTGGTCGGCAAGAAGGTCGAAGAGCTGATCGCGCGGATCGCGCAGAAGGCGCGTGCGGCCGGTATCCACCTGGTGCTGGCGACGCAGCGCCCGTCGGTGGACGTGATCACGGGCCTGATCAAGGCCAACGTGCCGACGCGGATCGCCTTCCAGGTCAGCAGCAAGATCGACTCGCGCACGATCCTGGACCAGCAAGGCGCCGAGGCGCTGCTGGGCATGGGTGACATGCTTTACCTGGCGCCCGGCACCGGCCTGCCGGTGCGCGTGCACGGCGCCTTTGTATCGGATGAAGAGGTGCACCGTATCGTCGACAACCTCAAATCGCAGGGCGAGCCGAACTACATCGAGGGCATCCTCGAAGGCGGCGTGCTGGATGGCGAGGGCGGCGACAGCATGGGTGGTGGCGCGGGCCTCGTGGGCGGTGGCGGCGGTGAGGCTGACCCGCTCTACGACCAGGCCGTCGACGTGGTGCTGAAGAACCGCCGCGCGTCGATCTCGCTGGTGCAGCGTCACCTGCGCATCGGCTACAACCGCGCCGCGCGCCTGCTCGAAGACATGGAAAAGGCGGGGCTCGTCTCCGCTATGTCCGGCAACGGCAACCGCGATATCCTGGCGCCCAACCGCAACCGCAACGGCAACGTCGTCGAAGAGGAATGACGCGGCAGTTACCCGCGTTACCTCCAGTTACCTCGTTGCGGGAATGTTCCCGCGCGGCCGGCCACTAACAACAAGATCAACTGCTTACCGGGATTCCTATGTTTGTGTTGAAAGCACGTCACCTGATGGCCGCCGGGCTGGTGTCGCTGGCGGCATGGTCGGCCGGCGCCCATGCGGGCGCGGTCGAGCAGCTCAACGCCTTTGTCAGCAACGTCACCACGGCGCGCGGCGAGTTCGTGCAGCGCCAGGTCAAGGGCGGCACCAACGGCAGCCCGCTGCGCGTGGCCGGCACCTCCAGCGGCGATTTCGTCTTCTCGCGCCCGGGCCGCTTTGTCTGGCGCTATGTGAAGCCGTACGAGCAGCAACTGTCCGCCGACGGCCAGACGCTGTACATCTACGACAAGGATTTGAGCCAGGTCACGGAGCGCAAGCTTGACGCCTCGCTCGGCTCGAGCCCTGCGGCTATCCTGTTTGGCAGCAATGATCTCGCCAAGAATTTCGCGCTCAAGGAAGGTGGCACCAAGGATGGCATTGACTGGGTCGAACTGACGCCCAAGGCAAAGGACACCCAGTTCGAGCGCATCGCCATCGGCTTCCGCGCGGGCGAATTGGAGGGGATGGAGCTGCGCGACGCCTTCGGCAACACCACGCTCTTGACGTTCTCGCATATCCAGAAGAATCCGCAACTGCCGGCCAACGCGTTCCGCTTCGTGCCGCCCAAGGGGGCTGACGTCATCAAGCAGTAACGCGCAGAAGCCGGTTTTCGACAAGGAGATCGACCATGCGTATGCCAACTTCCACGCCGTTGCAACGCGCCGCGGCGATCGCGGTGCTGGCGGTGGTGTTTTCCGGGTGCGCGCAGATGCGTGCCTCGCGCTTTGATGTCGATTCCTTCCTGTCTGCGCCGGATACCGTGCTCTCCGAGGTGCTGGTGAATACGGATTTCCTGCGCGCCACCAAGCTGCCGGACGCGGAATGCGCGGCGCTGGTCAAGGGGCACGCCGCGCAGGTCGTGGTGTTGCCCAACCCGCCGGACCCGCGCCTTCCTGACGCCGCGTCCCGCAAGCCGTTCGTGATCCAGCCGCCGGGCAGCGAGCACGTCTGGCTGCTGCTGCGCGGCGCGGACGGCGTGCAGTCGTGCCACGGCCCGCTGCCGGCCAGGGAGTTCATGGGGATGGTGCAGCGCGCCTCCAACTGAGCGCACCGCCTGAACCTCAAGCGTGCGCCGCCTTCATGTCCGCGACGAAGGCGGCCAGCAACTCATTGCGCCGGGCATCACGGCGCACCACCATGTCGAACGGCACGTCGTAGCGCATCGCCTCCGGTGCGAGCGGGGCCAGCAGGCCCTGCGCCACGTACGGTGCCGCAAAGTGCTCAGGCAGATAGCCCAGGTGCCGGCCCGATAGCACCAGCATCGCCACGGCTTCCATATTGTCGGCCAACGCTGTCACCAGCCGCTCGGCGGGCGATCCCGCAGCCTCGGGCAGCGGATAGCTGCGCCAGGCCCAGGCGTGGGTGAGGGCGTCCTCGGGCGCCACCAGTCCGGCTTTGCCGAACAGCGGATGCCCGCGCCCCGCATACGCGAGCTGCGTCTCATGAAAGATCGTCGTGTAGTCGAGCGCCGGCACGCGGTGCCAGAAGTAGCCGATTGCCATGTGGATCTTGCCGTCGAGCAGCAGCCCCTCCAGCTCGCCGGGCGGGCGCACCGACACCGTGAAGTGCACCGACTCATCGCGCTGGCGGAAGCGCTCGATGGCCTGGCTGATGCGCGCGTTGGCGTTGACCGGTGCATGGCCGATCAGCCCCAGGTTGAGCGTGCCCACCAGCGTGCGGCCGACCTTGCGTGCTTCCGCGCTGAAGGTGTCCAGCGCTGCCAACAGCTTGCGCGCCGAATCCACGAACTGCCCACCGCGCGCCGTGAGCCGGAAGCCGCTGCGCCCGCGCTCGCATAGCCGGTAGCCCAGGCGCGTCTCCAGCGTCGAAAGCTGCGTGCTGATGGTCGATTGCCCGACATTGAGCGTCGCCTGTGCGGGCGTGATGCCGCCCGCATCCACCACGGCAAGGAAGACGCGGATCAGCCGCAAGTCCAGATCAGAAGGTTGTCCCAGCACGGCAGATACATCGATTGCGATCGATGTTTGATTCGGAGATTTCGCATTCTACGCACGGAAACCATCGGCAAGAATGCCTATCACCTCAACACAATCGCATCGCTGTCACGCGATGTGATGATCTGAACGCCATGAATGACCGCGCCGAATTCCTCCAGCCGATGTCCGGCAACGCCATGCCCCGCTTTGGCGGCATCGCCACCATGATGCGGCTGCCCGCCGCCGAATTGACCACTGAAGCGACCGCCGGGCTCGATGCCTGCTTCGTCGGCGTGCCGTTCGACCTGGGCACCTCCAATCGCAACGGTGCGCGCATGGGCCCGCGCCAGATCCGCGCGGAATCCGTGCTCCTGCGCCCATACAACATGGCCACACGCGCCGCGCCGTTCGACTCGCTGCGCGTGGCCGACATCGGCGATGTGGCGACCAATCCGTACAACCTGCACGACTCCATCGACCGCATCGAGGCGGCCTACCGCGACATCATCGCCAATGGCTGCCGCCCGATCGGCCTGGGCGGCGACCACACCGTCACGCTGCCGATCCTGCGCGCGATGCACGCCAAGTACGGCCGCATCGGCCTGATCCACGTCGACGCGCATGCCGACGTGAACGACACCATGTTCGGCGAGAAGATCGCCCACGGCACGCCGTTCCGCCGCGCGGTGGAAGAGGGGCTGCTCGACTGCGACCGCGTCGTGCAGATCGGCCTGCGCGGCACCGGCTACGCGGCCGAGGACTTCGACTGGTGCCGCCAGCAGGGCTTCCGCGTGGTGACGGCGGAGGAATGCTGGCACCACTCGCTCGTGCCGCTCATGGAGGAAGTGCACGCGCGCGTGCAGGGCGGGCCGGTCTACATCAGCTTCGACATCGACGGCATCGACCCGGCCTACGCGCCCGGCACCGGCACGCCCGAGATCGGCGGCCTGACCGTGCCGCAGGCGCTGGAGATCGTGCGCGGTGCGCGCGGGCTCGACATCGTCGGTGCGGACCTCGTGGAGGTGTCGCCGCCGTATGACCCGTTCGGCACGACCGCGCTGCTCGGCGCCAACCTCGCGTTCGAGCTGCTGTGCGTATTGCCGGGCGTCGAGTACCGCGCCTGAGAACCTGCTCACGATCCTACTGCGCGGCCCGATCTTGGCCCTGTGATGCTCACCGTACCCATGTACGGTTGCGCTTCTCGGGCCAACCTCGTGCCGCTCGCTACGGATCGTGAGCAGGTTCTAACGCTTCATCCAAAACAACAATCAGGAGACCCCATGCACCCCACCCAACCCGCCGCTCAGCCGCGCCGCGCGGCGATGGCATCGTTCATCGGCACCACCATCGAGTGGTACGACTTCTACAGCTACGCCACCGCTGCGGCGCTCGTCTTCGGGCCGTTGTTCTTCCCCGGCGAGAACCGCCTGCTGGGCCTGCTGGCCTCGTTCGGCTCGTTCGCGATCGGCTTCCTGGCGCGGCCGATCGGCGGCGTGCTGTTCGGCCGCATCGGCGATCGGCTTGGCCGCAAGCGCGCGCTGATGGGCACGCTCACCCTGATGGCGCTCGCCACCGTGCTGATCGGCTGCCTGCCGACCTATGCGCAGGCAGGGTGGATCGCGCCGGTCGCGTTGGTGGCGCTGCGCGTGCTGCAGGGCATTGCTGTGGGCGGCGAGTGGGGCGGGGCGGTGCTGCTGGCGGGCGAACACGCGCCCAAGGGCCGGCGCACGTTCTTCGCGTCGTTCGCGCAACTGGGCAGCGCGGGCGGGCTGATCCTGTCGATGCTGGCGTTCTCCGCCGTCAGCCGGCTGGAGCCGGACGCGTTCATGCAATGGGGCTGGCGCCTGCCGTTCCTGGCGAGTGCCGCGCTGCTGGTGGTGGGTTTCGTGATCCGCCTGTCGGTCAACGAATCGCCGGAGTTCGAGGCCATGCAGGCCACCGGCGACGTCGCCAAGCAGCCGCTGGCCGAGGCGCTCAAGGCGTGGCCGCTGATCCTGCTGGCCATCGGCGCCAACGTGTACGGCATCGCGGGCGTGTACTTCAGCAACATCTTCATGATCTCGTACGCCACGCAGTACCTGCAGCTCGATCGCGCGATGATCCTCGACTGCATGTTCTGGGTGGCGGTGCTGCAGTTCTTCGTGCAGCTCGGCGCGGCCACTCTGGCGGACCGCTTCGGCACGCGCCGTGTGCTGACTATCGTGGCGGCCTTCGCCATCGTCGTGCCATTCATCATGTTGCCGCTGGTGCGCATGGGGCAGCCGGGCACTGTGTTTGCGGGCGTGGCAATCGCCACGCTGTGCGAGTCGGGCTACTACGCCATCATCGCGGGCTTTGTCTCCGGGATGTTCGCGGCGCGCATCCGCTACACGGCGATCTCGCTGTCGTACCAGGTGTGCGGTGCGTTTGCCGGCGGGCTGACGCCGTTGGTGGCGACCGTGCTGGCGGACCAGTTCTTCCCGCAATGGTGGCCGATGGCGGTGTTCTACGCTGGGTTTGCGGCGCTGTCGCTGGTGTGCGTGGTGTGGATCGGGCGGCGCCAGGCCGATGCCGCCGAGCCGGCCTTGGGCGCCCGCGCGGCCTGATCCGGCTGGGCGGGAAGGGCATCCGGGCGGTTTCTGCGACAATCCCCGCATGAACGCTTCTGCTTCTCTCTTCCCGGACGCGCCCGCCCACATGCCGTTGGCCGAGCGCCTCCGCCCGCAGTCCGTCGACGAGGTGATCGGCCAGCAGCACCTGCTGGGCGCCGGCAAGCCGCTGCGTGTGGCGTTTGCCTCCGGTGAGCCGCATTCGATGATCCTGTGGGGCCCGCCGGGCGTGGGCAAGACCACGCTGGCGCGGCTGATGGCGGATGCCTTCGATGCGGAATTCATTGCGCTCTCGGCCGTGCTGTCGGGCGTGAAGGACATCCGCGAGGCGGTGGAGCGCGCCGAGCAGTTCCGCGCGAACGGGCGCCGCACGCTGGTCTTCGTCGACGAGGTGCACCGCTTCAACAAGAGCCAGCAGGACGCCTTCCTGCCGCATGTGGAAAGCGGCCTGTTCACCTTTATCGGCGCAACCACCGAGAACCCGTCATTCGAGGTGAATGGCGCGTTGCTCTCGCGCGCGGCGGTGTACGTGCTCAAGAGCCTGTCGGACGACGAGCTGAAGCAACTGGCCGAGCGCGCCCGGCTGGAGCTGGGCGGCTTCGAATGGACGCCTACCGCACTCGACGCCGTGGTCGCCTCGGCCGATGGTGATGGTCGCAAGCTGCTCAACAACATCGAGATCGTCACCCGCGCCGCGCGCTCGCAAGTCGAGGGCGATGCCGCTCCCGTCGTCGACGAGGCGCTGCTGGCCTCCGCGCTGTCGGAAAACCTGCGCCGCTTCGACAAGGGCGGCGATGCGTTCTACGACCAGATCAGCGCGCTGCATAAATCCGTGCGCGGCTCCGATCCGGACGGGGCGTTGTACTGGTTCTGCCGCATGCTCGACGGCGGCGCCGACCCGCGCTACCTCGCGCGCCGCATCGTACGCATGGCGTGGGAAGACATCGGCCTGGCCGACCCACGCGCCCCGCGCATCACGCTGGACGCGGCGGAGACGTATGAGCGCCTCGGCTCGCCGGAAGGGGAGCTGGCGCTGGCGCAGGCGCTGATCTACCTGGCCATCGCGCCCAAGTCCAACGCCGGCTACAACGCCTACAACGCGGCGCGCGCCTTCGTCAGCCAGGACAAGTCGCGCGCGGTACCCGTGCACCTGCGCAACGCCCCGACCAAGCTGATGAAGGAACTCGGCTACGGCCACGCCTACCGCTACGCCCACGACGAGCCCGAGGCCTATGCCGCCGGCGAAACCTACTTCCCCGACGACCTGCCCGCACAGCAGTGGTACGTTCCGACGCCGCGGGGCCTGGAGGGCAAGATCGGCGACAAGCTGCGCCACCTGCGCGAACTGGATGCGCAGTGGCATGCCGAGCAGGGCAAATCCTCCCGCAATAAATAAGCACGCCGGGCCGGTGCGATAAAATCGGCCCTTTTGATCGTTCGCAATCCTCGGTTTCTCTCCCCACCATGCTTGATATCCAACTGCTCCGCAAAGACCTCGACGCCGTGGCTGCGCGCCTGAAGCTGCGCGGCTTCGACCTCGACGTGGCGGCCTTCGGCGCACTCGAGGCGGAACGCAAGGCCATCCAGACCCGTACCGAAGAACTGCAGGCTCGCCGCAACAGCCTGTCCAAGCAGATCGGCGTGCTCAAGGGCAAGGGCGAGGATGCTTCGGGCGTGATGGCAGAAGTCTCCGGCATCGGCGACGCGCTCAAGGCGTCGGCCGCACAGCTCGACGAGGTGCAGGCCAAGCTGCAGGACCTGCTGCTGGCGATCCCGAACCTGCCGCACGAGAGCGTGCCGGCCGGCAACGACGAGACGCAGAACGTGGAAGTGCGCCGCGTCGGCACGCCGCGCGCGTTCGACTTCCCGGTCAAGGATCATGTGGATCTGGGTAGCGCGCTGGGGCTGGATTTTGATGCGGGCGCCAAGCTGTCGGGTTCGCGCTTCACGGTCCTGAAAGGGCAGGTGGCGCGCCTGCATCGTGCGCTCGCGCAGTTCATGCTCGACACGCACACGCTGGAGCACGGCTATACCGAGGCGTATGTGCCGTACATCGTCAACGCTGCGTCGATGCGCGGCACGGGCCAGCTGCCAAAGTTCGAAGAAGACCTGTTCCGTGTGCCGCGCAAGATGGGTTCGGGCGCGGAGGATGAAGCCGGTCGCCCGGTCGAGAACTTCTACCTGATCCCGACCGCCGAGGTGCCGCTCACGAATATCGTGCGCGACGAGATCGTCGCCGGCGATGCGCTGCCGATGCGGTTTGCCGCCCATTCGCCGTGCTTCCGCTCGGAAGCGGGCTCGCACGGCAAGGACACGCGCGGCATGATCCGCCAACACCAATTCGACAAGGTCGAGATGGTGCAGATCGTCCAGCCGGAGACGTCGTTCGACGCGTTGGAGGCCATGACCGGCCACGCCGAGACCATCCTGCGCAAGCTGGAACTGCCGTTCCGCACCGTCGTGCTGTGCACGGGCGACATGGGCTTCGGCAGCACCAAGACGTACGACATCGAGGTGTGGATCCCGGCGCAGAACACGTATCGCGAGATCAGCTCGTGCTCGAACATGGGCGACTTCCAGGCGCGCCGCATGCAGGCGCGCTTCCGCAACGCGCAGGGCAAGCCGGAGCTGGTGCACACGCTCAACGGCTCGGGCCTGGCCGTGGGCCGCACGCTGGTGGCCGTGCTGGAGAACTACCAGAACGCCGACGGCTCGGTGACGGTGCCGGCGGTGCTGCGCCCGTACCTGGGCGGCCAGGAAGTGCTGAAACCGGCCGTTTGAAGGGGATTGCTGGAACCCCTTGATCGGGGCGGAAAAAGTCTGTTATAGTCGCGGTTTCGCGATTCAGCGACCAAGTTACCGGAGAGGTGGCAGAGTGGTCGAATGTACCTGACTCGAAATCAGGCGTACCGGCGACGGTACCGTGGGTTCGAATCCCACCCTCTCCGCCAGCATTACTAGCGTACCGGTCAAACGGCGCCTAGTTCGAACAAAGCCCCGCCACTGGTGGGGCTTTGTCGTTTACGCATTCTCAGCAGTACCGTTAGCCTGAGTTTTCAGGCGTTTTGCGTCGCCATTCTCAGAGCGCTAGGGCGGCAGTACCGATAGCCAGTCTTGCTGCCGATATCGGTGGTGAATCAGGCGGGGATGAATCCGAGCAACTGGCGTTGGGTGGCCCAGTCGATGGGCAAGGGTACGCGTTGTCTGAGGGCATCCGAGGTCAGGTTCGGCGGTTGGGTGCCGTCCAAGATGGCCCGCACAATGTCGGGCGCGAGGAAGGCCCGGTATATGACGCGCGTCGCAAAAGAGCAAGTGACATCTTCCGCTTCTGCAATGGCGGCGATGCTCGTGGCCCGCCCGGAGGTGAGTTGCTCCAGCCAGCGCTGTGCCTTCGCCTGCAACGCGACCAAGCGCGTATCGGGCTCCCGGCGCTGGGGGCGTGCGCCGGTGACCAGCAGTCGCATCGCCAGTCCGCAACGCCGTATCTGTACGGGCATGGCCAGCGTCACGGTGGGTTGGTGCCCAGATGCGTGATTTGTTGCATCGTGGGTGAGCAGGGCCATTGGCTGGACGATGACCTGCACCGACTGCGACTCTACGACGACTTGCTGCACCAATCGATGAATCGCCGCGTATTGCTTTGCCGCTTCATCGAGATCTTTGGCCAATCGGTGGCTCTCGGCCAGAACGCTTTGTACCCGCGCGGGCGGGATGCCGGCGAGTGCCTCTAGCACGGCATCCGCATCGACGAGCCAGTGACGCAGCGCATCGACCACCACGGTTTCCAATTCCTGCGCCGGCAGGCGCAAACCGTCTGGGGCGTGGTCCCGGTTCTTGGTGACCAGTGGCTCCGACACGTAATACCGATAGCGCTTGGCCCGCTTCTGGCTGTGCGACGGAATCAGGCGCCGACCCTGATGATCGACCAGCCGTCCCGCCAACAGACTGGTGGATGGGCTTGTTTGACGTTCCCGATGGCCTTGGCGGTTCTCCAGCAGCTTGGCCTGCACCGCCTCCCACAACTCCATGTCAATGATGGCCGGGTGCTGACCCGCATGCACTTGATCCTTGTGCTGGATCTTGCCCAGATAAACCGGTGATGCCAGGATTCGATACAACTGCCCCCGGCTGAACGGCCTGCCGCCATATGCCCGCCCACCGTTCGAAACCCGACCTGGCGTCACCATCCCATCGCGATCCAATTCATCTTTCAGCGCTCGCACGGAGCCCAGTGCCAGATAACGGCTGTACAGACGCCCGACCAATGCTGCATCAGCGGCATCGACCTCCAGCGTGCGCCCATTGGCGCGATACCCGATTGGCACCATCCCGCCCATCCACATGCCTTTCTGCTTGGACGCAGCAATCTTGTCCCGGATGCGTTCTCCCGTGACCTCCCGCTCGAACTGCGCAAAGGACAGCAACACATTGAGGGTCAGCCGCCCCATCGACGAAGTCGTATTGAACTGCTGGGTGACCGACACAAACGACACCCCGCACGCGTCGAACTGTTCGACGATCTTGGCGAAGTCGGCCAGTGACCGGGTCAATCGGTCCACCTTGTAGACCACGACGATCCGCAGGCGCCGTGCCTGCACATCCGCCAACAGGCGTTGCAGCGCCGGACGTTTCATTGTTCCGCCCGAGAATCCCCCGTCGTCATAGTGAGTTGCCAGTGCATGCCAGCCCTCGTGCTGCTGACTCAGGACATAGGCTTCACAGGCCTCGCGTTGCGCGTCGAGCGAGTTGAAACCCTGCTCAAGCCCTTCCTCGGACGACTTACGGGTGTAGATCGCACAGGCGAAAGATCCACGTTTCACGACTTGATTCCGAAGAACACGGGTCCAGACCAGGCGGTGCCAGTGATCGCCTTGGCGATGGCCGACAGGCTGCCCCAACGCTTGCCGGCATACCAATACCCATCGTCCAGCACAGTGACCTGGTGTGTATCGCCTTGCCAGACGCGAATCAGGTGCGAGCCCGTCGCCAGCTTCGGCGTGGCGGATGGCGCGGCCCGTAGCAGACGGCGCCGGTCGGACGGAGCGAGTCCGCCCAGAGCCGCAACCTGCATCTGCCAGCCCAGCGCCTGACGAAGAAACTCGGCACGGCACCTGGCCGGCGCCGGGTGACCGAACACTTGCTGCCAGCGTTCAGCCAACGCCGCCCGGTCCATCGCCATCAGTGAAGAGAGGTCAACGCTCATACCGGCTCCGCGATCCGATAGCGGCGGGTTCCATCCACCGTTTCGGAAATCACCGGCAGTTGCAGGCGCTTGCGCAACACGCCGCTGATTGCACCGCGTACGGAGTGGGCCTGCCATCCGGTGGCGGCCGTCAGATCAGCGAGGCTAGCACCGGGTGCTTGCTTGATCAGGGCGATCAGTCGGGCCTGCTTGGTGGCGGGAGCCTCCGCTGCGACAGTGGAAACGGGTGGCGGCATGGTCTTCCGGCGGCGGCTGGTGGCGGGCGCCTTGGCTTGCGTCGCCTTGAGGCCCTTGCGGCTCTTCGCCGGACCGGCTGCGGACTTGGTCGCGGAGGCTCGGCGGGGTGCCTTCGGGGTAGGGGATTTGCTCATCATGCGCTCCTGGTGTGGGCCGCCACGCCAGCCGTGGCGGTGACACCAGTAACGCTCTGAAGGGGCGACATATCAAGTCAATCTGCGTCGGGGCCCCCGACGGTGGACCCGTCTGCGTACACGACCATCGTCGGCTGCATCTCTGCCGAAAATTGGCCGTCTTCCAGGTCCATCAGGTTGCGGCCTTCATCCGTGAACTCGTTGACCTTTCTGACTCCCTTCCAGACGTATTCACCGCCCGGCGGGATTGTGTGCTCGATATCCACGCCGCTCTTGGAGATCACTTCCCCGAAGGTGTCCTTGAACACGAGTTGCAGCTTGACGCCCTTGATGGCTTTGGAGCCCGAATTCTTGACGCCGATCTGGACGGAGAATCGGTTGTCGGCCTGGCCTGCACCGAAGTTCCGCGGGATGTAGCGCTGCCCCATGAAGGTGAGCACGACGGTCTTGCTGAGTTCGGCAGCCGTGGCCGCCTGCTTGGCCTCAAGCTCGGCCTTGAGTCGTTGCTGGGCTGCTTTCTTGGCGTCCTGCTCGGCCATCCACTGTCGCTGCGCATCGATGGCCTGCCCGACGGTCGTGCCGACCGGCATGCCTTGCTTGCCGAGGACTTCGCCCAACTGGGTTCGTAGCAGGTAGGCGGCAAGGAAGCCCTTGTCAGCCTCACTGAGGTTCTTGATCTTCTGTGTGAACTCGCCGTCCCACTGTTTGGGGTCGGTGGGCACGACGGCATCGGTCGGCTTCGAACATCCGGCCAATGCGGTGCAGAGCATCAGCGTCGTAGCTATGGCCCTGAGGCTCGTGCGGCTCTTCGTGGGATCACCGGTGGTCTTGGCAGCAGCAGGGTGGGAGGCCCTGGGGGTAGCAGATTTGCTCATGATGCGTTCCTGGTGTAGGCCGCCACGGCAGGGGTGACGGTGACACCAGTACCGCTCTGAAGGGGCGGCACATCAAGTCAATTGCGGATGGACACTGCCGCCAGTTTTCGGCCACTAAGCGTCATTGGCTGAAGAGGCCGGGGGGACATCTTTGCGACAAACAAGCGCAACATCCCCCCCCTGGCTAGTCGTTGTCATAGCCTTCGCGGCCTTCATTGGCGTGGGGCTTGCCGCATACATCTACAGCAGCTTCCCGAGCCCCGAAGAGTCCTGTATTAGCAACTGCGCAGCCGTCGGCAAGCGCGGGGTCATGGAGTACGTTATCCGTGAGGAGCTGACGCGAGGGATGTACAGCAGAGGGCCGCAAGAGTGTCGCTGCAGGTAATGCTCCTTCCGCATCGGGCAGAGTTCGGCCAAAAACAGAAGTTCGCCCAGCGTCAACCAACGTCTGATGAACACTGGGGCCGGACGTTGGAGACTGTTGCCTGCTCGGCCAATTGCGTGAGATTGGGCAAGAACAAGTGAGCGCGGTGGGGGTGTCGACTGATCACTGTTACTGCGGCAAAACCTCCTACTCCGACCGATCCTCCCGGAATTGCGTAGGCGATAAGCCGGTCCATCGCTTGAATGCACGAGCGAAATTGCTGGTGCTGGTAAAGCCGAGCACGAAAGTGATTTCGGTGACGGAGCGTGTTCGCTGTTGCATGTAATTGCAAGCCAGTTCCCTGCGTGTGTCGTCCATCAATTGCAGGAAATTGGTGCCGCGCTTCGCCAGCCGCACCTGCAAAGTCGCCGGGCTCATGCACAACGCTTCCGCGACCTTCTCCCTGCTGCAATCACCGGAGGGCAGCAATTCGATGATCTTCAGCGTGACGCCGGTCACTACATCGGTCTTGTCCAGCCGCGCAAGATATTGATTTGCGACGTTGTCATTGAGTTGTGCCAATTCCGGGCAGGCTCCGCCGAGCGGCTGCATCAATTCATGCCTGTCGAAAGTCAGCGTCGTGGCCTGATTCGAAAAACTGATCGGTGCTCGCATCAAGGCGCGGTACGGCTCGTCGCCTTCATGCGGCATCGGACGATGGAATTCCACGGACAGCGGATTGAAGCCCGGCTTGTACAACATGCGCATCGTCAGCACCAGGAAACCGACGAGTGCGTCTTCAGTTTCGGCACTGACCTCTGTCTTGAAGTCGGTGGCGCGCATGGCAATCCTGTCGCCTTCTTCAATAACGCGGAGGGTCGCCGCTTGCGACACCAGCCGGAAGTGCCGCTCCAGCCGGCGACAGAAGTCGAGCAGTGTGCTGCTGGCAGCGAGCGCGTAACCGAGCGCATGCAAATTGGAGATATGGATGTGCCGGGCGACCGACAGGCCGAAATACGGATTGTTGGTGGCCTCCACGCAGGCGCGGTAAAGCCTGGTCAGGGTGGCGACAGGCAGCCGAACCATGGGGCCATTCACCATGTGAGGTTGCACGCCGACGGAGCGGAAAATGCGCTCGCTGTCCACTCCGCTTGCGTCCAAAGTCTTGGCGATTGCCGTGCAGTACCCCCCTATGGTCGTCGCTACCTGCGCTGCCGCGAGGGGGGAGTGGCGGTCGGATCTCATGGCGCGGCAATGTTGACAGATGGGGGCGGCGGCTGATTTTACACCGCCCTTGATCTGGTCAAGGTGCGCTCGGCCGCTACCTTGAGACGTGCCAGAACAGCAACCCTTCTTCCAGTGCTCCCCCCGCTTGCGCGTTCCACGAGTGAGCGCCCCGGATCGCTTTGCGGAATGCATTTTTCGCTCCAAAGAGCCGCGCGGTCGTTTCCTCCTTCCTACGATGCATTCCCACAGCGGACAGGTTTGCTCCGTCCGCCACAACAACAATCACGGCCATCCAGGAGACACCATGAGCGAAGAAACATTGCTGTTTGAAGTAGCCGGTGCAGTCGCGCGCTTGACGCTGAATCGTCCTAAGGCGATGAACGCGATGAATATGGCGCTGCTGGCCGAGCTGGACCGCCGGCTGGCACTGATCGCCGCCGATGATGCGATTCGCGCGCTGGTGGTAACCGGCACCGGCGCCGCATTCTGCGCCGGCGCGGACTTGAAGGAAGTGCTGGCAAGTCAGAAGGCGGAGCCCGGCGAAGCCGACTTCCTCGACCGTGCCGACGCCACGTTTGCGTGCCTGCGCAATTTCCCCAAACCGGTGATCGCCGCGCTTAACGGCGTTACGATGGCCGGCGGCCTGGAGCTGGCGATGTGCGCCGACATCGTCATTGCCGCGGAGAGCGCCGCCATCGGGGACGCCCACGCCAACTTTGGCGTCTATCCCGGCGCCGGCGGCGCAGCGATCTTGCCGCGCCTGATTCCCCAGAATATCGCCATGTATCTGCTGTTGACCGGCAAGACGCTTTCGGCGGCTGAAATGAAGGCTTACGGTTTCGTATCCGAAGTGCATCCCGACGGCGAACTAGCCGAGGCAGCGATAAAGCTGGCCGGCCAGATTGCCGGAAAGAGTCCGATCGTGCTGCGTCGCATGAAGGAAGTCGCACGTGCCTCCGCCGACAAGAGGCGGGACGATGCCTTGCTTCATGAGCAAGTCATGCTGCGCCGCCATCTGCGCAGCTTCGACCTGCAAGAGGGCTTGCAGGCATTCGCCGAAAAGCGCGCGCCGCAGTTCCAGGGCCGCTAAGCCCGTTCGATTTCTTCATCCTGCTTTTCTCATTCCACTGTCGGGAATTACATGAACGATATCTATGTTGCCGGTGTCGGCATGACGCCGTTCGGACGCTTGCTTGACCGCGGCGTCTACGGCATCGTCAGCGAGGCCGTCGCTTTGGCATTAAAAGATGCCGGTGCAGAGGCCGCCGACATCGGCTCGGTGTTCTATGCGACGCTGACCAATGGCCAGTTCCAGGGGCAGACCGCGATTCCTGGACCGATCGCCATGCGCCGCCTCGGCATCGAAGGCATTCCGGTGTTTAGCGTCGAAAACGCCTGTGCCGCTGGCTCTTCGGCATTCAACTTGGCTGTGCAGGCCCTACGGGCCGGGACCTGTGACGTAGCGCTGGCCGTCGGCGCCGAAAAGATGAACATCGCCGACAAGGCCAAGATGTTTGCCGCGTTCGACGGCGGCTGGGACGTCTCGACTGTCGAGGAAAACAAGAAGACCCTGCTGGCATTAGGCGAAGGCGTGGAGCCCCCACCCGGCACCATGTCCGACCGTCCCTACAGCGTGTTCATGGATGTCTATGCAGCCATCGCTCGCAACCATATAAAGCGCTACGGCACCACGCAGCGTCAGATCGCTGCAGTGGCGGCCAAGAACCACCAGCACTCGGTGCATAACCCGCTGGCGCAATTCCAGCAGCCAATGACGATCGAGCAGGTGTTGGCTTCGCCGCCGATCGCCTACCCGCTGACAACGGCCATGTGCTCGCCGATCAGCGACGGCGCTGCCGCCGCTCTCCTGTGCACCGCCACCGGCCTGAAGCGCCTGCGGGGCGCCCCGGGCCGCGCGGTGCGCGTGCTGGCCAGCGTCATTCAGACCGGCACGACGCGCAGTCTCGACGAGCCGCAGAGGATCATCGCGCATCTTGCAGCGAAGAAAGCCTACGAACAAGCCGGCGTCGCTCCGCAGGACGTTGACGTTGCCGAAGTGCACGATGCCTCGGCCGTTGGCGAGATCCTCAACGCCGAATCGCTGATGCTGGTGCCGTTCGGCGAAGGCGGCCCTGCGGCCGAGCGCGGCGACTTTACGATCGGCGGACGCATCCCGATCAACCCGTCCGGCGGGCTCGAATCGAAGGGTCATCCGATCGGCGCTACCGGTCTCGGCCAGATTCACGAACTAGTGACGCAGTTGCGCGGCGAAGCCGGACAGCGCCAGATCCAAGGCGCACGCATCGCAATCCAGGAAAACGGCGGCGGTCTGTATGGCATCGAAGAAGCCGTGGTCGGCATCAACATGCTGGCAAAACAATAAGGAGGTTGCATGGGACACGTATTCCGCACCGAAGAGCAGCAGGCTGCCGTCGATGGACTGAAACGCTTCCTTGACGCCGAGATCGATCCGGTCTTCAGCAAGCAATACCGCGACAAGTTCGTGCCGCGCGACAAGATGGCCGGCATCATGCGCCAACTGACGGAGTTCGGGCTGGTGTCGGGCATCGCGAGCGAAGCCAACGGCGGCATGGGCCTGGATTGGCTGACTTCGCTGATGCTGTTCGAGGAAGTAGCAACCACCTCGGCCGACCTGTCGGTGCCGGTGCTGATCAACTCGTTCGGCGTGGTGCTGCTCGAGAAGATCGCGCCGCCGCATTTGCGTGAACGCTACCTGCCCGGCCTCTTGCGCGGAGACAGTTTCGTCTCGATGGGGATTTCCGAACCCGATGTCGGCTCCAACGTATTGGAGATCAGGACGCGCGCGCGCCGCGAGGGCGACCATTTCATCATCAACGGCGAAAAAACCTGGATCAGCAATGGCGAATACTCGGACTTCCTGATCTGCACCTGCCGCACCAGCGACGACCCGCGCAAGGGGTTGACCCATTTTCTGCTCGACCGCAAGGAGCATCCCTACGAAGTACGCGGTATCCATAAGATCGGACTCAACAGCCAGTCCACCGCACAAATCTTCCTGTCCGACGTACGCGTGCCGGCCTCCAACATGATCGGCAACGAAGGCGAGGGGCTGCGCAACACGCTCTCGCTGTTCGAAAGGTCGCGTGTATTCGTCGCCGCCCAGGGACTGGGTATCGCCCGACGCGCGCTCGAAGAAGCGATTCGTTATGCCAAGGAGCGTCGCCAGCACGGCAAGGTCATCGCGGGCCACCAATTGATCGCGGCCATGCTGGCCGAAATGGCTACCCAAGTGGACGCCGCACGCCTGTTGACCTACCGCGCGGCGTCGATGATCGAAGCCGGCGTGCCGGCCGAGATGGAAGCGGCGATGACCAAGTACTTCGCCTGCGAAGCAGCCGTGAAAATCGCCCGCCAAGCCGTGCAGATCCACGGCGGCAACGGCGTCACGACCGAATTCCTCGTCGAGAAGCTCGCGCGCGAGGCGATCGTCACGCCGATTCCGGAAGGCACGACCCAGATGCAGCAACTCATTATCGGCCGCGCCTTGACCGGCGTGCCGGCGTTCTAAGGGGCTGAGGCTAGGCATGGCGACGAAGCCAGTACGGGTGGTACGGCAAGGAGCCACTGCGATGTCACGGCGGTTTTCGCAACAGTCTCTAACCCATATCCATAGGACACATCATGCGTATTGAAGGAAAAGTCATCGTCATTACCGGCGGCGCATCGGGCCTCGGCCTCGCCACGGCACGCTACCTAGTACAGGAGAAAGGCGCACGCGTCGCCATCTTCGATTTGAACCCCGAGGCCGGCGCCAAGGCGGTCGAGAATGTCGGGGCCGAACACGCCATGTTCGTGCAAACCGACGTCAGCAACGAGGAATCGGTGCAGAACGCGTTGGCCGCCGTGGTTGCTCGCTTCGGCGCGATTCACGTCTGCATCAATTGCGCCGCGCTGCCCACGCCGTGCAAGGTGCTGGGCAAGGAAGGCAAGGCCACGCCGCTGGCCAAATTCGCGCAGGTGACGGCAGTCAACGTCAACGGCGTGTTCAACGTCATGTCCAAATGCGCCGAGCAGATGGTCAGGAACGAACCGGAAGCTGGCGAGGAGCGGGGCGTGGTCATCAACATCTCGTCGGGTGCGGCCTACGAGGCGCAGATCGGTCAAGTCGCCTACGCCGCCTCCAAGGCGGCGCTGCTGGGCATGAACATGCCGGCGGCGCGCGAACTCGGCGACGTCGGCATTCGTGTCAACGCCATTGCGCCCGGCCTGTTCCTGACACCGATGGTGCGGACGCTTGACGAAAAGATTGTCGCTGCGTTGAAGGCGCAGATCGAGGCCCCGAGGCGCCTCGGCGAGATGCGCGAGTTCGCGCACTGCTGCGCCTTCATCATCGAAAACGCCTACCTCAACGCGCACACCATTCGCCTGGACGCGGCATCACGCCTGCGCGCGCGCTAAACGCGCTTCGCCGTCGACAGGGTGCCCTTCCTCCAACGAAGAGGGAGGGCAAAAGAACAAAGGAGACCATTCCATGAAAATGAACTTTTGCCGTGCAATGCGCCTGATGACGCTGCGCTTTCGCGACCGGCAAGCGATCGTCAATGTGGAGCGCGGCCGCAGCTACAGCTTCCACGACTACCACCTATTGACCAACCGCATCGCCGATGTGCTGCGCAATGCGCTCGGGGTCGGCAAAGGCGACAAGTTTCTGCTTATCCTGGAAAACGACAACCTGAGCCTGATGATGCTGCCGACCGTCCTCAAGCAGGAAGGCACGGTGGTCATGACCAACCTGCGCGACGCTCCGGAAGAGCATGCGCGTCAGATTGAACTGGTCAAGCCGAAGGTCGTATTTATTGAAACGTGCCTGCTCGATGACTACTACGCAGTGTTGCGTGCGGCCGGCTGCGAGATCGTCGTCATGGACAATCCGACGCCGGAACAGGCCTCGCGCCCCGGCGTGCGCGAGTTCTGGAGCCTGGTCAACGCTGCCTCCGAACTCGATGCCGACGTGGAGCTTGACGACGACGAGCACATCTTCATGTTGCGCTTCACCGGCGGCACGACTGGCCAGGGCAAATGCGCGATGTACTCGATCGACAATCTGATGGCTTGCCGCGACGGCGGCTTCTGCAACCCGGATTTCGGCTTCAATGGCCACGCACGCATGTTGCACGTGGCGCCGCTCTCGCATGGCACGATGGTCGCTTTCGTACCGACTTTCTATGCCGGCGGCGCCAACCTTACGCTCAATCAGCTCGATCTCGAGCAATGGCGGAAAACGGTCGAACAGCAGCGCGTTACCCATTCCTTCCTGGTGCCAACCGTGCTGTACCGTCTGCTCGAATTGCAGCGCGCCAACCCACGCGATTTCTCTTCACTGAACACCCTAATCTACGGCGCCGCACCGATGAGTCCCGCCAAGCTCGAAGACCTGATCACGTGCTTCGGCCCTATCTTCGCGCAAGTCTACGCCGCCACCGAAGTCCCGATGTTCGTGTCGGCGCTTGACAAGGCCGAGCACGCGACCGCGCATACGACTGGCGGCGGCATCAAGCGCCTGTCTTCGGCTGGCCGGCCGACACCGGGCGTCGAAGTTTATGTAACCGATGAGCGGGGCAAACCGCTGCCAACCGGCCAATGCGGCGAAATCCGTATCCGCAGCCGAGCCGTCATCAAGGGGTATTACAACAATTCGGAAACGACGGCCGCCGAGTTCTCCGACGGGGCGTGGAAGTCGGGCGACCTCGGCTACATCGATGAGGACGGCTATCTGTACATCGTCGACCGATTGAAAGACATGATCATCAGCGGCGGCTTCAACATCTATGCGATCGAAGTTGAAGCGGCGCTGGCCTCCCACCCAGCCGTCATGATGTCCGCTGTGGTCGGCATCCCGCATCCAGAGTGGGGTGAGGCCGTGCATGCGGAAGTCCTACTGCGTCCCGGCGCCTCGGTCGAGGTCGCCGAGCTTATCGTGCACGCCAAGGAAAAGCTTGGCAGCTACAAGGCCCCGAAGTCGATAGTGTTCGTCGAGCAATTGCCGACCTCGGTGGTCGGCAAGGTGTTGCGGCGCGCGGTCAAGGAAAAGTACTGGCAAAACATGCAGCGCAAGGTCAGCTAGGCAGCTCCGCACACGGTCTGTGGACGGGGAAGCAGCCGACCGTCCGCTCAGGCCGAACTTGAGACACTGACCAACCTTCACCAGATGGCCAAAACGGGTCGAGTTCTGCCGGATGACGCCTGGTCGCCAACCAGTCGGGCCAATCGGACGCCTCCCGGCCAGTTGCGGACGTTCGTCGCAACGGTAATATCACCCGCCTCAAGTTGAACCACATCAATCTAGGATGTTCCAGATGCGACTAGCGAGCTATCTTGGCGAAAATCTGAAAAGCGACTCCGTCATAGAGGTACTGGAGCACTTTGACATGGAGGTCGTCTATGACTTCGACCGCCTGCATGAAAACACCCCGGATGCCTACAGTTCGGCGGCGGAGTCGGCTGGCTTTGAATTCCGCTTCGACGATCGGCAGGTTCTCTGCACGATCTGGTGCTACATCCGACCCTACTCAGGGTTTTCTGCAATCGATCAAGATGTCATCGGTGCTTCGTGCTTCCGCGACTTTGCCGAAGCCAAATCCCACGCCGCGAAAACCGGTACAAAAACGTCGCAGTCGAAGGACGGTGCCGGATGGATTCGATTTGAGTACGACAACGTGTGGATTCACTATCAGTTCTCGGAGGGTGAGTTGACGCGCGTGACGTTGATGCTCCAGTAGGAAAAGATGCGGATATGGTCGCACTCAGATCCTCGACAGCATGCACCGTGAATAGTCCTACACAAAGTGACGAGCCTATGCGACGACTCGCTGGCCTCGGCGGGCCGTTGTCATTTGATGGGGGGCGGAAACACCGCGCTCGCTTAAACTAGTGGCTCCGCAGAAGTCTGATGACCCAGATCATGTTCCGAGCATCTATGCCTAGGGTATTCGAACTGCTCGATCTTATCGAGCACCCACTGGCCCCGAGCGCATATTTTCCCGATTTTGAAACTGGCCGTGACCCAAGAGATAGATTCCGAAGAGCCGCCTGGCTTGCTCGTGAACGTGAGTTCCAGCGGCTCGACGCCGAGTCGTGGAAGGCATTGAAGAGCGAGGCGCGCGCCTACCTGACACGGCATGATCCCAATGGACGCGGATGGCAGCAGTTAATCGATGTTTTGAATCAGGCGCGTGCCCACAACTATCTCGTTGAGCTCGGCTGCTCTGGCGTGCGGTTCGTGCCACGAGGCACAAAGGAAACACCAGACCTCGAAGGGACGTTGGACACACGGAAGGTATTGTGCGAGGTCAAAACCATCAATATCTCCGAGCAGGAGGCGAATCGCCGTAATTCGGGTCAGGGCGGTTACATATCGAACTCGCTCAATGATCAGTTCCTGAAGAAGCTAAAGAGCACGCTAGGCAAGGCCAAAAGCCAAATGGAGGTCTATGACGTCGGTGGAAATGCGCGGCGCATCGCCTTCCTGATCATCAACTTCGATGACAGCTTCGCCGAATATAAGGCCGACTACTATAGTCAGATAGACCAGCATCTTGCCTCTGAACCCGTCGAGGGCGTCGACGTCGTCTTCTACAACCAGCAAACCGCGTTTCATGTCGACGTGTCTATGCGAAGCGCCTTGGTGGTCAATGAGGCGAGCTGGCCGGAAATTGGGTCAGAGTAACTCGCTTGCCAAACACCGGGGGGCATCAATGGACCGAGCGGATGGCCGTTGTACCTTGAAAACTGCTACCGCGGATACAACGGGCCGACCGGCAGTCATGGGTCGGCTCCGGAAGCTCACCCATCAACTTGGCCGCAGCGATCACAGCCCGCCGCGACTTTCCGTGGTCGGCCAGTTAGAGCCAGTCGTCGCAGAACTCCCAATGTTCGCGCCAGCCGAACTTCGGCCGTTGGTGGCCGCAAAACCTAAGATCGGGGGAGTGCAGCGTTATGTGAACACCGACATTGCCATCCACAGAGCCATCTCAGCGTCGTCGACGTTGACGCAGCAAGCGTCAGGTCTTCGCGCTCGCATGTGGCGAGCCAGCCAGCCCGTCGAGCTACCTTGGTCGCGCAGCAGATTGAATTCAAAGTTGAAACCGGATTGCCGCCGACAAACCTCGTGCACTCACCCACCGAACACAAATCTTCAGGAAAAACAAACACCTAAGAATCGTGGAATGCTTTTTGCGTGCACCGGCATGATGTTCGTTCCCTTGTCGTCGCATCCGTGGTGATCAACATGCAGCTCGCGCGTCTCATCATCGCTTTCGTCTGCCTTGCCTTTTCCGCCTGCCAGTCGACGCCTCCTGACGTTGCCCGGACATGGAGCCTGCCGCCAGGCGTCAAGGTGTTGCGGGTCAATGGCTATGACATGGCGTATGTTGAACGTGGCTCCGGTGTTCCAGTTGTCCTGATTCATGGCGCCTTGGTGGACTACCGCTTCTATGCTGCGCAAATGGAGCCGTTCTCGGCCAACTATCGCGTGATCTCGGTGAGCCTGAGGCATTACTACCCGGAGCATTGGGACGGCAATGGGAACGATTTTTCATACCAGCAGCATGCTGCGGACGTCGCGGCATTCATTAAGGCACTGAATGCCGGGCCCGTGCATCTGGTCGGACACTCAAGGGGCGGGACCATCGCAATGTACGTAGCCAGCGCGCATCCCGAGCTGATTCGCAGCCTGGTCATTGCCGAAGGTGGACTTGGCGTCAGTCCGTTCATGCCAACGGGCCCGAAATACGCAGAGGAAACGAAGGCAACCGCCCTGCTATACAAGCGCATGGTGGAACAGTTCAATCAGGGCGACATGGAGGGAGGCTTCTCGATGTTTGCCGCCGCAGTAAATGGCCCCCGAGCCTGGGAAGAAAAGTATCCGGAGACAATCAAGCAGTCATATCGTGACAACGCCTGGACGGTCAAGGGTAGCTCCAACGACACTGCCTCTTACACGTGCGTCGATGCAAGCAAGATCTCAGCTCCCACGCTTCTGCTAGGGGCCGAGCAAAGCGCCACCATCTTTCACATCATCTTGGACAAGATCACGGCCTGCATGAAGACGATGCCGGAGCGCAAGCAGGTCGAGCATTCCGCACATAGCATGCCAAGACTCAATCCGGCCGGGTTCAATCAGGCGGTGTTGAGCTTCCTGGCAGCGCACTGACGGTTCGTTTTCGCCAAAGCCGTCGCTTTGTAGAACGCGCGACGTGGCTTCCGGTCAGGCGTGCAGATGCTTTTGGCGCGCCGTGTGGGCTGCGCTGTCCGCGCATTCCACCGGCTTCCATGAAAGTGTTTCTTCGCTGAAACGATCCGACCGCTCCGCGTCTTCCTGTCGTCGGCCTCGTGGCCGGCGAGACGCTGTGCATCAGCGTGGTGACGCCCAGCGTGGTGCCCGCCAACAAGCTCCTCTCGCTCGCGTTTGCCGATGCCGCCGGCAACCTGATCGGTGAAGGGGGACGTCGTTTCCGCTCACCAGCGACACCGATCTACTCGCTTGCACTCCCCGGCTCAGGCAGCGGCACGCGCGCGCCGGTGCAGCCGCTGGTGGCGATTGGGGATACAGGCAGGGTCAACGGCTTGAACACTGGCGACTCAGGAGGTATCAGAGGGATCGCGGTGACTGCTGAGCTGATCGACAAACTGACCCACCGGCCGCGGGCCACCTACGTGTGGACATGCCCACGGACTTCGATGCGCGAATGTCTGCTCTTCCGGGAGTGGACATTGCGGCATTGGTGCTTCGAACGTCGGCAACGGGTCGGCAGCAGCCGGTCAGTTGGCGGCCACGGTCGTTCTCGTCAGCCAAAATCCCGCCTTGGCTGGCCGTGCACGCAGCGCGATGGACCCCACCGCCGAACCCACATCGAGCGCCGCCTTGTTTTGCCTCCACTTCTTCAACTCTCACCCTTGCGGTGCTTCTCGTTCATTCTCCGGTAGTACCCAATAATGCCGGGTTCAAGCGCGTTATCTTGAATCCAGCCAAGCGCCTGCGTCATCGAGTCGGCCTGGTCGTCGTGCCGCCCGGTCGGGAAGACCGTGAGCTCGTAGACGAACTCCGCGAGCCACGGCGCGCTGCGTGGGATAAGCACCTTTCCCGTCTCGAACAGGCACGTAATGCGGTGGAAGCGCACCACCTTGTCGCCCTTGGGCTTGCAGGCCGTGACCGTCATGACGCCGTGGGTGGGGAGTTCCTGAATGAGCTGCGTGCCGCTCGACTGGTCTTCCACCAGGACGTAGTCCGGACGATGTTGCTCCACCAACTGGATTGCGGCCCTCCGCAGGTCTGGGAAATCCAGCTTGGCCCGATAGACCTCCAGCAGGTAGATCTTGTCGCCCTTGACGCCCCAGGTTGTGCAGACCGAGTAGTCGGCCAGCTGCGTGGCTTTGGCCGCCGTATCCCAGCTTTGCACGATGTGGTCGAACGACTCGGGCCGCTCGTGCGCCTCGTAGTACTGGAGCCAGGCTGTCTTCAAGAGCCCGCCCCCGCGCGGCGCTGGCAATTGCTGGTATTGCGCCGCAAAGTGATACTCACCCTGAGCCGTCCGGATCTGGTCCAGGGTCGCGATCGATTCTCGCTCCGGATGCAGTGCCTCGCCCTCCTGCCGTTTAAACGTGCGGTGGCCAAGAGGCGTGTCGATCCGGAATTCCTCGTCCGTATCGGCGATGGCCGGCAGCCGCAGCACCTCCCAACCATGCTGCTGCAGCACGTGGCCGACCAGGTCGTCCTCGTGCAGTCGCTGCATGATGATCAGCACGCCGCCCGTCGCCTTGTTGTTCAGGCGCGAGATCATCGTGCCGTCATACCATTCGTTGACGTGGTTGCGCAGCGTGTCGGACATCGCGTCTTCGGGCTTGAGCGGATCGTCGATGATCACGAAGTCGCCTCCTTTGCCGGTCAAGGTGCCACCAACCGAGGTTGCCAAGCGCATGCCCTGTAGGGTGGTAAAGAACTCAGCGGTCGCCGGCCGACTTGTACTGAGCTGGGTGGCCGGAAACAGGTGCCGATAGAGCGACGACTGCATCAGCTTGAGGCAGGCACGTGCGTGGAAGTCCGCCAGATCCTGCGAGTAGCTTGCACAGATAATGCGCTTGGTCGGGTCCTGGCCCAGCAGCCACGCTATGAGGCTCACGCTCGCGCAATGCGACTTGAGGCTGCGGGGCGGCAACATGATCACCAGGCGCGTGGTCTTGCCTTGCGCAAACGCGGTCAACCGGGCGGCGAGCACATCGATGTGCCAGTTGTGCAGATATGACGTCCCGGGGTTGAGTTCCACAAACGCCGCAGCAATGAAGCTGGCGAAGTCGTGTCGCATCAGCCGGGTCAGGTCGGCCTGTGAAAGGCGGGGAGGGTGGAGCGTCATGGTCAGTTCTCCTGTTCGGGCGGTTCCTGAAGACCGGCCACGCGTGCAAACAGCGCTTTGGTCAACGTGCGTTCAAGTTCCGGGTCGAGAGGGGTCTCGGTAGTGGTAGCGTTGGCTTCAGCCGTCTCAGCCTGGGTGATCAGCGGTAGCAGGAGGCGCAGGGCGGCCAGATCGCCAGCCGCCGAGCGGTTCGCCAACTGCCGGCAGATCACGGTGCGTTTGGTCAGGCGCTTGCGCTTACCGTGTTCTGTGACGGTCACGGTCTCGTTCAGTGCGGCGTGCAGCTCGGTGGCCAAGTTGCGGCGACCCTTGGGACGGCCTCGCGGGTTGCCCGACTCGCCTTTGCGGAACTGGGTCGCCTTCGGTGGCTTGCCGAAGCCGACCTCATAGGCGGCCGACCCCGGCGCCGAGGAGCCTTCTTTGGTTCGCTTGGTCATGACTTACCTCCCTATACCCGGCGCGGATTTCCCGGTCGATGTCGTTCTGCGTCGCTTGCGCTCGCGTGCGGCGAACGTCTGGCCGCTGGCGACGTGGATTGCCGCCTCGCCCGTATCACGTTGCCAACGGCGGATGACGACATCCACGTAGCGTGGGTCCAGTTCCATCCCGCGACAGCGGCGGCCGACGCGCTGGCAGGCCATCAACGTGGTGCCGCTACCCAGGAACGGATCCAGCACTACGTCGCCGCGCACCGAAGCATCCAGAATCGCGTCGGCCACCAGCCGGATCGGCTTGACGGTGGGGTGCAGCGCCAGCAGATCATCTTCCTCCCCCTTGCGATCGCTCATGATGCTGGGGTACTGCCAGACGTTGGAGCGGTCCCGGCCGTGGCGGCCCAGCTCGATGTTGTTGCGGTGGCGGCCTGTGCCGTGCTTGAACACGAACACCAGTTCGTGCTTGCTGCGGTACAGGCTGCCCATGCCGGCCCGGTCTTTGACCCACACCGCGAGGTTCTTGAGGGTGTAGTGGCGCTCGGCGGTGGTCAGCAACTCGTGGGCGTGCCGCCAATCCATGCATAGGTAGTGGAGGGCTCCGTCGACGCTGTATGCCGTCATCTGTCCCACGGCAGTGGTCAGGAAGGTCTGGAATTCCGCCGTGGTCATTTCACCTGCTGCCATGGCAAATTCCCGGTGGCGGATCTTGCCCTTGCCGCCGACAAAGCCGTCGATCGCGACGTTGTAGGGCGGATCGGAGAAGACCATGGTGGCCTTGCCGCCGCCCATGAGGTCCCGGTACGAGGGCTCCTCCAGTGCGTTTCCACACAGGATGCGGTGTTCACCCAACTGCCACAGATCGCCGGGAGCCGAGATTGCGCGCTCCTCAAGAAGCGGCAATTGGTCGGCGGGATCGGCCGCTTCGGCCACTCCCGTCAATCCCTCGATTCGCAGGTCGATCTCGCCCATGGAGAAGCCGGTGGCCTCGATGCTGAAATTGAGATCAACGGCCGCCAACTCCTGCAGTTGCTCGGCAAGAAGCTGGTCATTCCAGGTGGCAAGCTCTGTCAGGCGGTTGTCGGCGATCTGGAAGGCACGGGCTTGCTGGGGTGTCAGGTGCTCCAGGCGAATGGTAGGCACCAGCTTGAGACCAAGTTCCTTGGCTGCCTGCAGGCGGGCATGGCCGGCCAAGACGCGATCGTCAGCGTCGATCAGGATCGGGACGTTGAAGCCGAAGGCCTGGATGCTATGGGTTAGGTGCCGGAGTTGGCGCGGGTTGTGCATCCGCGCGTTGCGAGGATCGGGGCGCAGTGCCTCGGCTGGCCGACAGGTGATATCGAGGCGATGCGGTTTGCCGTTCCCGGGCAGGGGTGCTTTCGTGCCCATGGTTCGATGCCCTCCTTGCGTTGCAAACTGGATCTGAGTGCAGTCTGCATAACGACAAAAGGAAGATCGAGGGCAAAGACCGAGGGAGTTCTTGCCCCCAGTCGGGCGGGCTTTACTCGATAGGGCGCAACTCGATCAGAGTGTTGGGCGGGATCGAGAGCGACTTGCTCTGGTACAGCGTGTCGGCATAGAGCTGCGCCATGTGGAGAACATGGCGCAACAGATGGGGGTAGATCATCAGGTGGCCGAAATAGATTCTTTCGCCGTGAGTTTTCTCAACCTCGCGGATCGTGACATCCAGGGCGGCCGCCAAGTGAATCACGGGTAGGCTCGGCCGCCAAACGCGCTTTTCCACATCGGCTGGATCGGCGTCGGGTAGATCGATCGAGGCCAACTTTGATAGCTCATTCAGCGACAGCCGTGCGATGCTGGCGGGCGGGGGCGGCGCTTCGCCAACGATCTCCTGCAAATAAGGAATCGCCATCTTCGCAGCGATCATGCGGTCACGTAGACGGCGCTGGAATTGGCGCAGACTTCGAGCGACCTGCTTGGGTTCAACGAACGCATAGTAGGGCTTAATCATCTGCGGCGTGTTGGCCCATGCGTCATCCAGTTCCGTCGATGCTCGTAGATGGAGATGGCACAGGGACTGATGCAGGCGTGCCCAGACGCCACCATCCACGTTGGGCTCAGGGTGTGCCAACAGTGTCAAGAGCATTGCGCCGCATTCGTACGGCTCCTCGCGGGTGAAATCGCAAGCGAATTGCCGTGGAGCTGTTGATTTGCACCGAATCCTGACCCACCCGAGGTAGGTTTTTGCATCGAATGTTGACCCACGTATAGAACACTGTCCCGCTCGGCAACGAGCGGGAGATCGGAGTGATCGACGTGGCCATACTGAGCATCATTCGACGCTGGCATCTTCGCGACCAGATCCCGCTGCGCGAGATCGCCAGACGCCTGGGCATCTCCAGGAACACGGTCAGGCGCTATCTGCGCGCTGACACCACGGCACCGGCCTATCCTGCACGGCAGAGCCCGAGCAAGCTCGACGGCCATGCCGCCAAGCTCTCCGCCTGGCTCAAGACCGAGGCCAACAAGCCACGCAAGCAACGGCGCACACTCAAGCAGATTCACGCCGATCTGTGTGCACTGGGCTTCACCGGCTCCTACGATCGCGTTGCTGCATTCGCTCGCCGCTGGCGTCAGGAGCAACAGGAGCAAGCCCGTACGTCGGGACGCGGCACCTTTGTCCCGCTGCGCTTCGCAGAAGGTGAGGCCTTTCAGTTCGACTGGAGCGAGGACTGGGCGGTCATCGCCGGCGAGCGCACCAAGCTGCAGGTGGCCCAGTTCAAGCTGAGCCACAGCCGCGCCTTCTTCCTGCGCGCGTATTTGCTGCAGACCCACGAGATGCTGTTCGATGCCCATCACCACGCCTTTGTGGCCTGGGGCGGTATCCCGCGTCGCGGCATCTACGACAACATGAAGACCGCCGTGGATCGGGTGCGCCAGGGCAAGCTGCGTGACGTCAATCTGCGCTTCAGCACCATGGTCAGCCACTACCTGTTCGACGCCGAGTTCTGTAACCCGGCCTCGGGATGGGAGAAGGGGCAGATAGAGAAGAACGTGCAGGACAGCCGTCACCGCATCTGGCAACGCATCCCTGCATTCGGCTCTCTCGCCGCGCTCAATGACTGGCTGGCCGACCAGTGTGTGCGCCTATGGCAGCAGACCCGCCATCCGGAATTGGACATGACCCTCTGGGAAGCCTGGTCGCTGGAGCGGCCGCACCTGATGCCGGTGGGCCAGCCGTTCGATGGCTTTGTGGAGCACACCAAACGCGTCTCACCAACTTGCCTGGTGACCTTCGAGCGCAACCGCTACAGCGTGCCGGCCTCGTTTGCCAACCGGCCCATCAGCCTACGCGTCTATGCCAATCGGCTCGTGTTCGTGGCCGAAGGCCAGAGGATTGCCGAGCACGTGCGGCACATCGACCGCAGCCATCATCCGGGGCGCACGATCTATGACTGGCACCACTACCTTGCGGTGCTCCAGCGTAAGCCCGGTGCACTGCGTAACGGTGCCCCGTTTGCCGAACTGCCCGAGGGCTTCCGGCGTCTGCAATCCACACTGCTCAAGCGACCCGGCGGTGATCGCGAGATGGTCGAGATCCTCGCGCTGGTGCTGTTGCACGACGAGCAGGCCGTGCTCACTGCGGTGGAGCTCGCACTGGAGGCGGGTGCACCGTCCAAGCAAACCATCCTGAACATCCTCAGCCGCCTCCTGGAAGGCGAACCCGTAGCACCGATCACTTCACCACAGGCGCTGGCGCTGCACGTCGAACCGCAGGCGAACGTCGGCCGCTATGACCGACTGCGCAACCGGGAGGTGCATCATGCAGCATGAAGCCATGGTGGAGATGCTGAAGTCATTGAAGCTGCACGGCATGGCACAAGCGCTGGGAGACTTGGCGGCACAGGACTCGCCGGCCTACCAGTCGGCCGTGGCCATCCTGTCGCGTCTGCTCAAGG
>CAJXMR010000038.1 GCA_913056305.1 uncultured Ralstonia sp. | reverse complement strand
TGATGTACTGGTCGAACTCGCGGCGGAACTTGAGCAGCGAGCCCCACAGCGAGATATGGTCGGGCACCGTGGCGGGCCAGCCCACCGCGCCGAAGAAGATCGCATCCATGCCCTTGAGCTGGGCCTTCCAGTCGTCCGGCATCATCTTGCCGTGCTGGAGGTAGTAGTCGCAGCTCGCCCATTCGATGTGGTGGCACTCCAGCTCGAAGCCGAAGCGCTCGGCCGCGGCCTGGATCACGCGCAGGCCTTCGGGCATGACTTCCTTGCCGATGCCGTCTCCGGCAATGATCGCGATGCGGAAAGCGGGGATCATGTCGTTCCTTGTCTGGTTCATCTTGTGCATTCAGGCGGAGAGGGCCGCAGGATGGGGTATCGCGTGGTCCCGCTCTTCAAGCCAGCCCTGGCGCAGTTCAGGCACCGAGGCGGCGAGCTGTTCGTAGTACGGATGATGCGGGCCGCGATCAAAGTCGGCACGCGCCACCTGCGTGAGCTTGCGGCCGTGCTGCATCACCACGATCTCGTCGCACACCGCGCGCACGGTGTGCAGGTCGTGGCTGATGAAGAGGTAGGACACGCCCAGATCGCGCCGCAGGTCGGCCATAAGGTTGAGCACGGCCGCGCCCACCACGGTATCGAGCGCGGAAGTCACCTCGTCGCAGAGGATCAGGTCGGGCTCGGCGGCCAGGGCGCGGGCCAGGTTCACGCGCTGCTTCTGCCCGCCCGACAGCCCGCCGGGCAGGCGCTGCGCCACGCTGTGCGGCAGCCGGACCAGATCGAGCAGCTCGCGGATGCGCCGCTGCAGCGCTTCGCCCTTTAAGCCCTTGTAGAACTGGAGCGGCCGCGCCAGGATGCGCTCGATGGTGTGCGATGGGTTGAGCGCCGTGTCGGCCATCTGGAACACGATCTGGATACGGCGCAGCTCCTCTTTCGTGCGGTTGGCGAGCATCGGCTTCAGCTCCCGGCCGGCGAAGGTCATGTTGCCGTGACACGGCGCGATCAGGCCCGCGATGGCGCGCGCCAGGGTGGTCTTGCCTGAGCCCGACTCACCGATCACGCCGATGGCCTGCCCCCGATAGAGCTTGAAGTTGATGTCGTCGAGAATGCGCATGGCCGGTTGGCCCTGGGCATCCACCGGCCCATAGCCCGCGCCCAGCTCGTGCACGTCGAGCAGCAACTCGCCCTCGCCCATGCAGCGCTCCGCCGGGCGCGGTGCGGGTCGGGCTGCGGCCAGCAGGCTCTTGGTGTAATCGTGGTCGGGCGTGGCCAGGATATGCGCTGTCGGGTTCAGCTCCTGCATCTGGCCGCCGCGCAGCACCAGGATATGGTCGGCCATCTGCGCCACCACGGCCAGGTCGTGGCTCACATACACGGCGGTGGCGCGGCGCTCGCGCACCACGCGGCGGAAGGCGCGCAGCACCTCGATCTGCGTGGTCACGTCCAGCGCCGTGGTGGGCTCATCCAGGATCACGAGGTCCGGATCGGTGATGAGCGCCATCGCAGCCATCAGCCGTTGCAACTGCCCGCCCGACACCTGGTGCGGGTAGCGCTCGCCAATGGTCTCCGGATTGGGCAGCGCGAGCTCGCGGAACAACTGCACCGCCTTGGCCTCGGCCTCGGCGCGCGTCATCGTGCTGTGGATGCGGGTGGGCTCGACCACTTGGTCCAGGATGGTGCGCGACGGATTGAACGAGGCCGCCGCGCTCTGCGCGATATAGGCCACGGTGCGCCCGCGCAGGGCGCGCTGCTCGGCGGGCGGCAGGTGCAGGACATCGATCGCGCCCGCTCCTTTGCCGATCCGCACACTGCCCCCGGCGATGCTGCAACCATGGCGCGCGTAGCCCATCAGCGCCAGCGCGGTGGTGGTCTTGCCGGAGCCCGATTCGCCAATCAACGCCAGCACCTCGCCGGGCTGGATGGCGAAGCTCAGGTGGTCCACCAGGGTCTGCTCGCCTGCGGTGATGTGCAGGCCTTCGACAACAACGGATGCGCCCATGATCAACGCCCTCCGCGTTCGCGGGCCGCGCGGCCCGGCAGGTTGTCGATGACGAGGTTGACCGCGATGGTCAGGCTCGCGATGGCCAGCGCCGGCACGATGACCGACGCACCTGCATCGGGCAGCGCGCCGATGTTCTCGCGCACCAGTGATCCCCAATCGGCCGAGGGCGGCTGGATGCCCAGGCCCAGGAAGCTCAGGCTGGCCAGCAGCAGCACGACGTAGACAAAGCGCAGGCCCAGGTCGGCCAGCATCGGGCCGAGGATGTTGGGCAGGATCTCGCGCAGCATGATGTACCACGTGCCCTCGCCGCGCGTGCGCGCCACGGTCACGTAATCCAGCGCGTTGATGTTGACCGCCAGCGAGCGCGCGATGCGGTAGGCGCCCGGCACGTAGATGATGGCCGCCGTCAGCACCAGCATCGTCACCGACGAGCCGAAACCCGCCACCATGATCAGCGCGAACATTTTGCTGGGGATGGCGGTGAGCGTATCGAGCACGCGGCTCAATGCGGCATCGACGAGCCCGCCCATGGCCGCTGCGAACAGCGCCAGCACCGTGCCCATGCCGCTGGCCAGCAAGGTGGCCACCAGCGCCACGCCCACCGTATAGCGCGCGCCTTCCACCACGCGCACGAACATGTCGCGCCCGAGGTAGTCGGTGCCAAACCAGTGGGCGGCGCTCATGGGCCCGAACACATCGCCGTTGCCGTCGCCGCTGGTGATCAGGTGGGCCGGCAACAGTGCAGGACCGACCACCGCCGCCAACAGCCAGAACAGCAGCACCGCGAGGCTGATCAGGCCCATTGCGCCAAAGCCGCTCAGCACGCGCCGTATCCGGTGGCGCGACACCGGTGTCGCGGCTGGTAGCGGAGGGGAAGAAGGCGTGGATTCCATCGTCAGGCTCTCGTTCATGGGATCAGCGGTAACGCAGGCGGGGGTTGGCGACGATGCCCAACACGTCGGCCGTGGTCACCAGCAGCAGGTAGCCTGCGCAGAAGATCATGGCGCAGGCCTGCACCAGCGGCATGTCGCGCTGTGACACGCCATCGACCATCAGCTTGGCAATGCCGGGGTAATTGAAGATGGTCTCGATGATGATCACACCGCCCAGCAGGTACGACAGCGACAGCGCCACCGCATTGGCGATCGGCCCCACCGCGTTGGGCAGCGCATGCGCCAGCACCACGCGCATGGGCGATGCCCCCTTCAAGCGCACCATCTCGATGTAGGGCGCCTCCAGCTGATCGATGACCGCCGCGCGGCTCATGCGCATCATCTGCGCCACGATCACGCAGCACAGGCTCAGCACCGGCATGGCAAAGGCCTGCAGCATCTGCCCGAGCGATGCGATGTCGTTCACGTACGAAAGCGCGGGCAGCCAGTGCAGCTTGACCGCAAACACCAGCACCGCCAGCGTGGCCACCAGAAACTCCGGCACCGACACCACGGCCACTGCAGCCGTGGAGGCCACGCGATCGAACCACGAGCCGCGCCACACCGCCGAGGCAATGCCCAGGCTCAGGGCGATCGGCACCGAGAACAGCGCGGTCACCGCCGCCAGCAGCAGCGAGTTGGGCAGGCGGCTCGCCACCAGCTCCGCCACCGGCATCTGCGTGGTGGTCGACTGGCCCAGATCACCGTGCGCGATGCCGCCCAGCCAGTGCAGGTAGCGCAGCGGCGCCGGCACATCGAGGCCCATCTGCGCGCGCAACGCGGCGAGCGCCTCGGGCGTGGCGTCCTGGCCCAGTTGCTCCTGCGCGGCGTCGCCCGGCAGCACGGCGGTGATCGAGAAGACGATCACCGACACCGCCAGCAATGACAGCAGCGCCAGCAGCACGCGCCGGGCCAGCAGCTTGAGAATGACGCGATTCATTGAAAGCCCCTTCAATGCAATGCCGGCTGCAGCACCGTCAGGCCTCGAGCCAGACGTTCTCGGCAAACGAATAGCCCATCAGGCCGCCCAGCGGAATCGGCGAGAGCCCCTTGAGCTTGGACGTATGCCCGTCGATGCTGGCCAGGAACAGCGGAATGCCGATGCCCGCCTCGTCGTGGATCAGGGTCTGCATATCGGCATACATCTGCTTGCGCTTGGCCACGTCCGTCTCGGCGCGGGCCGACATCAGCAGTTGGTCGAACTTCGGATTCTTCCAGCGCGACTCGTTCCACGCCGCATCGGATTTGAAGAACTGCGTGAGGATGGTGTCGGCGCTGGGGCGCGGGTTGACGTTGCCGAAGCCCACCGGGCTGCTGAGCCAGTGGTTGGACCAGTAGCCGTCGGCCGGCATGCGTTTGATATCGAGGTCCAGCCCGATGCGCTGCGCGGTCTGCTGCAGCACCAGCGCAATTTCCACCGAATATTGGGCGGCCGGCGATGCCACCACCGGAATCTTGCCGCTCACGCCGGACTTCTGCAGGTGGAACTTCGCCTTCTCGATATCGAATGGGCGTTGCGGCAGGTCTTTGAAGTAGAAGCGGTTGGTCGGGTCGATCGGCTGGTCGTTGGCGAGCACTGCGTAGTCCAGCGCGATGGTCTTCTTCATCTGCTCGCGGTCGAACAGGTACTTCATCGCCAGGGCGAAGTCCGGGCTGGCACCGGGGCCCATATCCTTACGCATGATGAGGTCAGAGTACTGGCCCGATTGCGTGGTGAAGATGGAGTATCCGGGCGTGCTCTTCACGCGTGCCACTGCGCGCGGGTTGACCGAAGCCACCAGGTCCATCCCGCCCGAGAGCAGTGCGTTGACGCGCGCGCTATCGTCGCCGATGCCGACGAACTCGATCTCGTCGAGGTAGGGCTTGCCAGGCTTCCAGTACGCATCGTTGCGCACCACCAGCGTGCGCACGCCGGGCTTGAACTCCTTGATCTTGTAAGGCCCAGTGCCGATGCCGGCGCTGAAGTCGGTCGTGCCGTCCTTGACGATGTGGAAATGGAACGTGCCCAGGATCACCGGCAGGTCGGCGTTGGGGGCGGTTAGCACCACCGTGACTTCGTTCGGGCCGGTGGCCTTGATGCTCTCGATCTGGTCGGCCAGCACCTTGGCCTTGGAGGCGGTGGCCGGGTCCTTATGACGCATGACGGAGTACACCACGTCGGCCGGGGCCAGGGCCTTGCCGTCGTGGAAGGTCACGCCCTTGCGCAGCGTGAAAACCCAGGTCTTGGCATCGGCGGTGTGGTACGACTCGGCCAGCGCGGGGCGCGGCGTGAGACTGCCGTCGAGCACGAACAGGCCGTTGTAGACCATGTTGCAGCGGACGTAATCGTTCTGGTTCGACTGCTTGGCGGGGTCCAGCGTGTCGGTGGCAGCGGCGGTGGCGGCAGCCACGCGGATGCGCCCGCCACGGCGTGGCGTCTGCGCGTAGGCACTCACGGCGGTACCCGCCAGGCTGCCGGCCAGCGCGGCCTGCATACCGCCCGCCATCAGCATCTTCAGCACGTCGCGCCGCGAGGCACCGCGCTTGAGCGACTCCATCACACGCAGGCTTTCGCTTGGGCCAACAAGGGTCTCGAACTCTTTACGGCTGTCGCTCATGGTGGGGCTCCTGATGGATCTGAAAAGAAAACAGCGAAGACTGCGTTGCGATAGGAAGAAAATTGGCCAGGAGGCTCAACTGAACCGGTCCTTGAGCTGGTAGTACATGCCCACCGCCGGCAGGAACCACGGCGGGCCGAAGTGGCCGGGAATGGCGCTCCATGCGCGATCACGCCACGGGTTGGCGGCAGCGTCGCCGGCCATCACGGCAGCCATGCGCTCGCCCATATGCACAGACATTTGCGTGCCATGGCCGCTGTAGCCCATCGAATAGAACAAGCCGTCGTGCTCGCCGGCGTGGGGCAGCCGGTCCTGCGTCATGTCGACCAGGCCGCCCCAGCAATAGTCGAGGCGGACCTGACCGAGCTGCGGGAAGGTCTCGGCCAGGCCGGCGCGCAGGATCTCGCCGCTGGCGGCATCCTGCTGCGGGCTGGAGACCGCAAAGCGCGCCCGGCCGCCGAATACCAGCCGGTGGTCCGGAGTGAGGCGGAAGTAGTGGTGAATATTGGCCACCGTCACGTACGTGCGGCGTGCGGCCAGCAGCGCGTGAGCACGTTCCGCACCGAGCGGCTCCGTAGTCACGATAAAGCTGCCGATGGGCACGATGCGCCGGCGCAGCCAGCCGAAGGTGCCATAGCCGCCGTGCCGTGAAGCGCCCGTCGCGAGCAGCACCTGCTTGGCCTGCACCGTGCCGCGCGCCGTGTGCAGGCGGTGCACTTGACCCTGCACGCGCTCGATGCGCTGCACGCAGGTGCGCGTGTGGATCTGCGCGCCCTGGCGCTGCGCAGCCAGCGCCAAGCCCTGCGCAAAGCGGCCCATGTGCATCTGGCCGCTGCGCTTGTACAGCAGGCCGCCGTGGAAGCGCTCGCTCTGCACCTCGGCGCGCACGCGGGAGGCGTCGAGAATCTCCACGTCGGTGTCCACGCCGTCGGCAATCAGGCGATCGGCGCTGCGGCGTAGCGCATCCATCTGATGCGGCTTGGTGGCGAGCTTGAGCTTGCCGTTGCGTTGGAAGTCACAGGCGATACCTTCTTCGCGCACGATGCGCTCCACCGTATCGACGGCGGCGTCATAGGCGTGATACCAGGCGCGGGCGCGCTCCACGCCCACCTTGGCAGCCAAGTCGGCATAGTCGACGGCCAGGCCGTTGTTCACGTGGCCGCCATTGCGCCCCGACGCCTCGGGCGCCACGGTGTCACCCGCCTCCAGCACCACCACGCTAGCGCCGCGCCGCGCCAGCGCCAGGGCAGCCGATAGCCCGGTAAAGCCGCCACCGACGATCGCCACATCCACCTGCGCCGGCAGATCGTGCGCTTCCAGCGCCAGCGCCGGCACCGAATCGGTCCAGTAGGAGTCGAGCTTCATTGTGGCAGTGGGGGCGGGATCGTAGTGCATGCCGTTCAGAGACCGACGACACCCGGCAACCCGCCGATGTCCTGGATCTCGGTATAGCGGTACGCCGGGTTGCCCGGGCCGTGGCCTCGGTTGACGAACACCTTGTTGACGATGCCGATGTCGTCCGCCGACATCAGGTCGTAGCGCAGGCTCGACGACACGTGCAGCACGTCTTCCGGGTTGCAGCCCAGCGAGTCGAGCATGTATTCGAAGGCCTTCAGGCGCGGCTTGTAGGCCTGGGCCTGCTGGGCGGTGTACACGCGGTGGAACGGCGCACCGAGCATCGCCACGTTCTTCTGGATCTGGTCGTCGGCGGCGTTCGACAGGATCACCAGCGGGATCTCCTTGGCCACCTTGGCCAATCCCTCTGGCACGTCGGCATGCGGGTCCCAGGTGGGCACCGCGTCGTAGTAGGTCTGGCCGTCGGCGTCGAAGTACTGGATCTTCCACTTCTTGCACAGGCGGCGAACGGCGTTCTTGAGCACGACCTCGTAGGGCTGCCAGTCGCCCAACACCTCGTCGAAACGGTAGGCGGTAAAGTCGGCGATGAACTGCTCCATCTGCTCGGCCGGGATGCGGTCGGCAAACAGCTCGCGCGTCAACTCGCCCATGCGGAAGCGCGTGAGCGTGCCGTAGCAATCGAAGGTGACGTACTTGGGGCGGAAGGTCATGGTCTCGGGTCCTCGGGTCCTTGAAGTGCGACGCGCTTATGCGGTCTCGGCAACAGGGTTATGACGAAATCATTGAAGCACGCAGGCTCGCAGCGGTTGTAGGGAAATGCAGGGCCCTACGTCAGAAAGCTGCTGTTTGCAATGGGGCCTGCGGCATGCCATGCGGTCTGCACCGCTGGCGTGCCCAACGCGCCACGGCTGCACCGCTAATGCGCCGCAGCAAAATCGATCAGCACACTTTTGAAGCGCAGGTTGGCCTCCACGGCCTGCCGCCCGAGGTCCTTGCCGATGCCCGATTGGTGGTAGCCGCCGGTGGGGATAACAAAGTCTGCGCTGCGCCCATAGCGGTTGATCCACACCGTGCCGGCGGCAATGCCGCGCATGGCGCGCAGCGCGCGTCCGATGTCGGCGGTGTGCACGCCAGCCGCCAGGCCGTAGTGTTCGTGCGCGGCCAGCGCCAGGCCCTCTTCCTCATCGTCGAAGGTCTGCACGGTCAGCACGGGGCCGAAGATTTCTTCCTGCACTGCAGGGTTGTCCGCATGCACGCCATCGAGCAGCGTGGGTTGGAAGTACGCGCCGCCCGGGCCGTCTCCAAACAGGCCGCCGCCACAGCGCACCTCAGCGCCGGCATCGCGCGCACGCTCCACAATGTCGAGGATGCGGGCTGCCTGCGCGTTCGAGATGATGGGCGGCAGCGTGGCGGTGTTGTCCCAGGTTGCACCCGGCCGCAGGGCGGCAAAGCGCACTCCGATACGCTCGATCAATGCCTGGGCAATGCCCCGCTGCACGATCAGCCGCGAGCCTGCCACGCACACCTGCCCCGCGTTGCCGGTGATGGCACCGGCGATGATTCCGGCCAGCCGGTCGATGTCCGGCACGTCATCGAACACGAGCTGCGGGCTCTTGCCGCCCAGCTCCAGCGTGACTGGCTTGGGGCCGTGCGATGCGCACGTCGCCATGATGGCGGCGCCTGTGCGGGTCGATCCGGTAAAGGTCATCTTGGCGATGCGCGGATGCCGCGTGAGCGCATCGCCCGTGGTGCGGCCGTCGCCTTGCACCACGTTGAACAACCCCGCCGGCACGCCGGCCTCGACGGCCAGCTCGGCCAGGCGGATGGCGGAATACGGTGTCATCTCGGACGGCTTGAGCACCACCGCGTTGCCGGCGGCCAGCGCCGCGCCCACCTTCCACGACACCATCACCAGCGGGAAATTCCACGGCGTGATGGCGCCCACCACACCATACGGCTCGGCCACCACCATGCCCAGGTGATCGTGCCGCGTGGCGGCCACGTCGCCGCCGAGCTTGTCGGCATATTCGGCAAAGAAGCGCAACCCCTCGGCGGTGAACGGCACGTCCCACGCAGCCGCATCGTGCACCGGGCGCGTGGAGCACACGGCTTCGAGCGGCGCCAGGTGCGGGATGTCGGCTTCGATCAGCTCGGCCCAGCGGCGAAGCACGCGGGCCCGCTCGCGCGGGGCGCGGCGCGCCCAATCGCTGGTGCGCCAGGCCTGCCACGCGTTCTGCACGGCGGCGTCCACCATGGCGGCATCGGCCAGCGGCAACTCGGCATGCACCTCGTTGTCGGAAGGGCGCCGCACGGCGATGCGACCGGCATCAGGCACAAGCTGCCCGCCGATGAAGTGGCCCGAGGGCACGCGGATGGTCTGAGGGTCGAAAACTGGCACGAGCGTCGGCACAAGTTGGCGGGGTGCCGCAGGCCGGCACCCGTATCGAAATAAGGTCATTGATGCTAGGCAGGAAGGCTCGGCATTTGTGTTCGTAACCGCGAGCGCCACCGCATCGAATTGCGAAACCGACACCCTCGGCAGACGATGCTTGCAAATTGCGGGCAAACCCGAATTCGTTCTGGCCGCGCCGGGCGATGTCGTCCAAGATAATTGCCGGTACTCGCTCTCGCTTTCGTAAGAAGGACATCGCCCATGCCTGCCTCAGCTGCGCCTGATCAAGACACCCTTGCCGACGACGGCGTGGTGCTGCGCCCGATGACCGCCGATGACCTGGCCGCGGCGCATGCCCTGTCGGAAGAGCAACGCTGGCCGCATCGCCCGGCCGACTGGGCGCAGATGTTTGCGCACGCCGATGAGGGCATCGTCGCCGAGCGCGACGGCCAGATCATCGCCACGGCGCAGCGCTGGCGCTGGGGCGCGCACCACGCCACCATCGGCCTGGTGATCGTCACGCCGGCGTGCCAGGGCCGGCGCATCGGCCATCGCATGATGAGCGCGCTGCTCGAAGGCCTGGACGACAGCACAGTGCTGCTGCATGCCACCGCCGAAGGGCGCGGCCTGTACGAGCGACTGGGCTTCGTGCGCACCGGCGAGGTGCGCCAGCACCAGGGCATCGCCCAGCCCACGCCGCTGATCGCCCTGCCCCCCGGCTGGCGCCTGCGCCCGGCCGGGCTCAACGAGGCCGATGCGCTCGCCAAGCTCGACGCCGAGGCACGCGGCATGCCGCGCGACGCATTGCTCGAAGACCTGCTGGCCAACGCCGATTCCTGCGTCGTGCTGGACGACGACGGCGAGCCGCGCGGCTTCGCCATGCTGCGCCGCTTCGGACGCGGCCACGCCATCGGCCCGGTGGTCGCCCCCGACGTTCAGGGCGCCAAGGCGCTGATCGCCCATCTGGCCGGCGTCAACGCTGGGCACTTCACGCGCATCGATATCGATTTCGACAGCGGCCTGGCCGAATGGCTGGAGAGCATCGGCCTGCTGCGCGTGGACGCGCCCACCACCATGGTGCGCGGGGCGCCGCTGAGCACGCCGGCGGATGCGCCTGCGCTGTTCGCCATCGTGACTCAGGCGATGGGCTGAACCCCAGCCACCGCACCCATCGCCCGATCTAGCCGCCCCAACCGTGACCACCACCTTCCTCTACAAGTCCGACCCCGTGCGCGGCCGGCAATGGGCCGAGGTCTTCCGCCAGCACGCCCCCGACATCGACTTCCGCATCTGGCCCGACATCGGTGATCCGCAGCGGGTGCGCTTTCTGGCGGCATGGGAGCCGCCCGCCGACATCGCCACGCAGTTCCCGCATCTGGAGGTGTTGTTCTCTTCGGGCGCGGGGGTGGACCAGTTCAACTTTGCGGCGCTACCCGCCGCCCTGCCCGTCGTGCGCATGGTCGAGTCCGGCATCGTGCGCGGCATGGTCGAGTACGTCACGCAGGCCGTGCTAAGCCTGCACCGTGACATCCCGGCCTACCGGCGCCAGCAGCAGGCCGGCGAGTGGCGCCCGCTGCCGGTGCGCCCGGCTAATGAGCGTCGTGTTGGCGTGCTCGGGCTCGGCTCGCTGGGGCAGGCCGTGCTCGCGCAGTTGCAGGATTTCGGCTTCGATTGCGCCGGCTGGAGCCGTTCGCAGCACACCATCGATGGCGTGCGCTGCTTCGCGGGCCAGGACGAGCTGGGCGCCTTCCTCGCGCGCACCGACATCCTCGTCTGCCTGCTGCCGCTGACCGACGCCACGCGCGGCGTGCTCAACGCGGCGCTGTTCGCGCAATTGCCGCGCGGTGCGGCACTGGTGCATGTGGGCCGGGGCCCGCAGCTTGTGAGTGACGATCTGCTGGCTGCCCTGGAATCCGGCCAGCTCGCCGATGCCATGCTCGACGTGACCGACCCGGAACCGCTTCCGCTTGGGCACGCCTTCTGGCGCCATCCACGCATCCAGCTCACACCGCACATCGCCAGCATGACGCAACCGCTGAGCGCCGCCGCCGTGGTGATCGACAACCTCCGCCGCTTTGCCGCAGGCGAGCCGATGGTCGGGCTGGTGGACCGCACGCGCGGCTACTGAAACCGCTCGCCGCACGATCTGCTGCGACAGCCCGAACAACAGCAGCCCACTGCGTTCCACCCCCGCAAAGCAGCACCAAGCCTTGGCACGCTCGTCCTACGCTTGAGCCCATCGATTGCCTATTGAGCGCCCATTGCGCTCCCGCACGAACGGACCTCGCCATGACCCAGCTCACCGATCTGCCCCAGCTCGCCTCGCTTGATGCCATCGACCGTGCGCACCTGATCCACCCGGTGGCGCCGTGGCGCACCCACGAGCAGCGTGGCCCGACCGTGCTCGCCTCGGGCCGGGGTGCATGGCTGACCGATGCCAACGGCCACGAACTGCTCGACGCCTTCGCGGGCCTGTGGTGCGTGAACGTCGGCTACGGCCAGGAGAGCGTGGTGCAGGCCGCCGCCGAGCAGATGCGCCGCCTGCCCTACGCCACGGGCTACTTCCATTTCAGCAGCGAGCCGGCCATCCGCCTGGCCGACAAACTGGTGCAGATCACGCCGCGCTCGCTCAACCACGTGTACCTGACGCTGGGCGGCTCCGAGGCGGTAGATGGGGCGGTGCGCTTCATCGTCCAGTACTTCAATTCGATCGGGAAACCCGAGAAGAAGCACTTCATCTCGTTGGAACGTGGCTACCACGGCAGCTCGTCCACGGGCGCGGGCCTCACGGCGCTGCCGGCGTTCCATCGCGGCTTCGACCTGCCGCTGCCGACGCAGCACACCATTCCTTCGCCCAATCCGTACCGCGCGGCCGACCCCACCGATGCGCAGGCCATCATCGCCGCATCAGTGGCGGCGCTGCACGCCAAGGTGGCCGAGCTGGGCGCGGACAACGTGGCGGCGTTCTTCTGCGAGCCGATCCAGGGCTCGGGCGGCGTGATCGTGCCGCCCAAGGGCTGGCTCAAGGCCATGCGCGAGGCGGCGCGCGAGCTGGGCATCCTGTTCGTGGTGGACGAGGTCATCACCGGCTTCGGCCGCACCGGGCCGATGTTCGCGTGCGATGCCGAGGGCGTCGACCCCGACATCATGACCGTCGCCAAGGGCCTCACGGCGGGCTACGTGCCGATGGGCGCGACGCTGATCTCCGATGCGATCTACGCCGGCATTGCCGACGGCGCGCCCGCTGGCGCACCCATCGGCCATGGCGCGACGTACTCGGCGCATCCGGTCAGCGCGGCGGTGGCACTGGAAGTGCTGCGCCTGTATGAGGAAGGCGGCATCCTCGCCAACGGCCAGCGTGGCGCGGCCAGTTTTGGCGCGGGGCTGGACGGGCTGCTCGATCATCCGCTAGTGGGCGACTCGCGCCACCGCGGCCTGCTGGGTGCGCTGGAACTGGTGAGCGACAAGGCCACCAAGCGCGGCTTCGATGCGGCGCTCGGCCTACCCGATCTGATTGCCTCGGCTGCCTACCGCAACGGCATCGTGTTCCGGGCGTTCGGCGACAACATCCTGGGTTTTGCCCCTGCGCTCACGTACACCGAGGACGAATTCGCGCAACTGTTCGCGCGGCTGAAGACAACGCTGGACGACGTACTGGCCTTCCCCACCGTGCGCGCCGCGCTGGCCTGACGTCACACGAACGCACACAACAGACGCTGGCTGCCGCAGAATCGGATCTATCTTCCACGCCTTCGCCCTCGCCATGACCGAAGCCCTCAAGATCGACCGTCTGGACCTGCGCATCCTCGCCCAACTGCAGAAGAACGGGCGCATGACCAACGTGGACCTGGCCGACGCCGTGGGCCTGTCGCCCAGCCCGTGCCTGATCCGCGTCAAGCGCCTGGAGCAAGCCGGCTATATCGCCGGTTACGGTGCGCATATCCGGCTGGAAAAGCTGGGCGACACGCTCACCGTCTTTACCGAGGTCACGCTGTCGGACCACCACCGCGAGACCTTCGTGCGCTTCGAGGCCGCCATCCGCGAGGTGGATGAGGTGCTCGAATGCCACCTCCTGAGCGGCGGCTATGACTACCTGCTGCGCTTCATCACGCGGGGCGTCAACCACTACCAGGAAGTGATCGAGGGCCTGCTGGAGCGCAACATCGGCATCGCCAAGTACTTCAGCTACATCGTCATCAAATCGCCGTTCATCAAGACGCACTGCCCGATCGAACGGTTGTTCCCCAACCAACGCTAGCCCGATCCGCGCCCCATGCCCGACGACGCCCACCACCCGCCCGCGCGCTTCGTGCGATTGGCCGAAGCCGATCGCCCCGCCATCACGCTGCGCATCGATGGCCAGAGCGCCACCGCACTGGCGGGCGACACGGTGCTGGTGGCATTGCTGACGCAGGGCCGGCGCGTGCGCGACAGCGAGTTTGGCGACGGCCCGCGCGCGGGCTTCTGCCTGATGGGCGCCTGCCAGGACTGCTGGGTGTGGACGCCCGCCGGCGAGCGCCTGCGCGCCTGCTCCACCCCTGCCGAGGCCGGCATGGAGTTGCTGACCCGGCCACCCGCGCACCACTGGCCGGTGACGCTCGACCTGCAGGAGACGCTAGCGCGCCACGCGCCGGAGGCTGCCGCATGAGCACGCCCTCCACTGCGCCGCGCGTTGTCGTCGTCGGCGCCGGTCCGGCCGGTGTGCGCGCCGCCCAGGCCCTGGTGCAAGCGGGCCTGCGCCCGATCGTGATCGATGAGGGCCGGCGTGATGGCGGCCAGATCTATCGCCGCCAGCCCGAGGGCTTCAAGCGCCCCTACGCCAAGCTCTACGGCACCGAGGCCGACAAGGCGCAGGCGCTGCACCACGATTTCGACGCCCTGCGCGCGCACATCGATTACCGCCACGAAACCCTGGCCTGGAACCTGACCCAAGGCGCATTGCACGTGGTGCGCGACGGCCGGCCGCAGACGCTGCCCTTCGACGCGCTGCTGGTCTGCTCTGGCGCCACCGACCGCCTCATGCCCGTGCCCGGCTGGCACCGTGCCGGCTGCTACAGCCTGGGCGCCGCGCAGATCGCGCTCAAGGCGCAGGCCTGTGCCATCGGCTCGCGGATCGTCTTCCTCGGAAGCGGGCCTTTGCTCTACCTCGTGGCATCGCAGTACGTGCAGGCTGGCGCGCGCGTGGCGGCAGTGCTCGACACCGCGCCGGCCAGCAAGTCGTGGAGTGCCATCGCCGGATTGCTGGCACGCCCGCGTCTGGCATTGCGCGGGCTCGGGCTGATTCGTGCGCTCAAGGCGGCGGGCGTGCCGTTACTGCAAGGCGTGACACCGTCGTCCATCGATGGCGATGACGCCTTCGGTGTGCAGGCCGTGACCATACGCGACGCCCGCGGCCGTGAGCAGCGCTTCGACTGCGACGCCGTCGGCCTGGGCTGGCATCTGCGCGCTGAGACGCAACTCGCCGACCTCGCGCGCTGCGATTTCACCTTCGAACCGGTGAGCCGGCAATGGCTTCCGCGTATCGACGAGGATGGCCGCAGCAGCACGCCCGGCGTCTATCTCGCTGGCGACGGCGCGCGCATCCTCGGGGCTGATGGCGCGGAAGCCGCGGGGCGGCTCGCGGCACTCGCCGCGCTGTCTGACCTGGGGCACGAGACCGGCCGCGTGCAGTACGCCGTGGAATCGGCGACGCTGCGCAAGACACTCGGCCAGATGGACCGCTTCCGCCAGGGGCTGGCGCGCGCCTTTCCGTGGCCGCATGCGCAGGCCGCCGCGCTGCCCGATACCGCGGTGGTCTGCCGCTGCGAAGCCGTGACCGCCGGCGAGCTGCGCCGCTGCGTGACCGAACTCGACAGCCAGGAAGTCAACCGCGCCAAGGCCTTCAGCCGGGTCGGCATGGGCCGCTGCCAGGGACGCTTCTGCGGGCATGCCGCTGCCGAGATCGTGGCGCATGCCTGCGGCGTGCCGGTGGAACAGGTCGGCCGCCTGCGCTCGCAAGCGCCGGTCAAGCCACTGATGATGAATACACGCGAGGTGCAGGCATGAGCAGCGCGGCAACGACAGCCACCACAAGCGCGTACGACACCGACGTGCTGGTGCTCGGCGGCGGGCTGATGGGCACCACCACCGCCTTCTTCCTGCGCCAGCACGGCCTGTCGGTCACGCTGCTGGAGCGCGAGCTGGTGGGCCGTCAGGCCAGCGGCACCAACTTCGGCAACGTGCGCCGCCAGGGCCGCGCACTGCACCAGATGCCGCTCGCCAACCGCGCGCGCGACGTGTGGGGCCGCGTCAAGACCTTGTTGGGCGAGGATCTGGAGTTCGTCCCCTATGGCCATCTGCGCGTGTGCTACACCGAGGCGCAGGCCGCCGTGCTGGAGCAGCATGCACGCGACGTGAAGCCGCTCGGACTGGACCTGGAGCTGTTCAATGCCGAGCAGTTGCGTCAGCGCTGGGGCATCTTCGCGCCTGGCGTGGTGGCGGGGTCGTATTCGCCGCAGGACGGCCACGCCAATCCGCGCCTGGCCGGCCCCGCCTTCGCGCGTGCAGCACGGCGCGCCGGTGCGCACATCGTCGAGCATGCCGAGGTGATGCACGTCGAGCGCGACACCAACGGTTTTATCGCCCATACCGCCGACGGCCGGCGTTTTCGCGCGCCGCAACTGCTGGTGGCTTGCGGCGCCTGGTCCAACCGCATGGCCGAGCAGTTTGGCGAGCCCGTGCCGCTGGAGGCGCGCGGCCCGCAGATGGGCGTAACCGAGCCACTGCCGTATGCCATCGGCCCATCCATCGGACTGTCATCGCCCATCGAATACGAGGGGCTGTATTTCCGCCAGATCTCGCGCGGCAACATCGTCTTTGGCGGCGGGCTCAAGGGGCCGGCGCATACCGACACGATCCGTGCGTACGTCAAACCCGACAACGTGCTGCGCCAGCTGCGCGAACTGCGCCGCTTCGTGCCGGCCTTCGAGCATGTGCAGCTGATCCGCGTGTGGAGCGGCATCGAAGGCTATACCGCCGATTGGCAACCGGTGATGGGCCCAAGCGCCAAGGTGCCCGGCCTGCACTACGCCTTCGGCTTCAACGGCGAGGGCTTTGCCATCAGCCCCGGTGTGGGCGAGACCATGGCTGAGCTGATTGCCACTGGGCATACGTCGATTCCGCTGGAGCCGTATGCCATCGGGCGCTTTGCCCTTCCACAGATCCTGCAGGCAACCGCCTGACCTGTCAGCAGGTCAGGCGGCGGTGGTCAGGCCGCCAGGACTACAAACACCTTGCGCAGCGTCTGCGTCACGTGCCATTCACCGGTCGTGTTGGCCGGGAAGAACAGCGTGTCGCCAGCGCGGATGGCTTGCGGCGTGCCGCCCGTTGGCGTGAAGGTGCAGGCGCCCGCCAGGATATGCATGACCTCGGCGTTCGCGAGTTGCCGCTCGAAGCGGCCCGGTGTGCATTCCCACAGGCCGGTGCGATTCTCGCCGGCACCCGCGAGATCGATGTCGATGCCGCTGAACTCACACGGTGGCTGGGTCAGCGCGCGGGCGGGCGTGCCCTGGTGCTCAAAGCCGTCAAGCGCGGCGGACTGATGAAGGATGGTGATACCCATGAGGTGTCGCGCAATGGAATTGGAAGGGAGAGTCGCCGGCGCGCACCGGTGGCATGTCGACCACCGGTGCGGCAATCGTGCATCAGATCACTGCCCGGCCTCGACCGCGTCGGCCAGTTGCGCGAGCGTGTGGAAGTGGTAGTCGGGCACGGTGTGCTCGGATTCGATGGTGCCGCCGGAGTCCTTCATGCCGTGGCGTCGCTCGATCCAGCAGGTGGTGATGCCCAAGCGCTTGGAGATGCCGATGTCGTGGTACTGGCTCTGCGCCACGTGCAGGTTGTCGGCCTGCTTGAAGCCCCAGGCGCCCTCGTAGCGGCCACGCGCATACGCAAAGTAGCGCGCGTCGGGCTTCTCGCACAGCGCATCGTCGCAGGCGAGCAGCATGTCGAACGGCGAGCCGAGCGTCTTCTGGAAATGCGCGAGCGCCCAGGACTGGGCGTTGGTCATCGTCACGAGCTTGAAGTGCTTGTGCAGGCGCTGCAGCGCTTCAACAGAATCGGGAAACGCTGGCCAGTCCGCCACTGAATCGCGAAAACCGCGGGCCAGCGCATCGGTATCGGGCAGGCCAAGCTGCTGCGCGACGATGTGCCAGCACGGCACGAGATCATCGGGATACCACTCGGTCTGGCCCCGCTTGCGCGCGGCGCGGTAGGCGGCGAGGAACGCGTCGTCCGTCACCGTGCTGTCGGGCACCGCGCGGCGCAGGTAGGCGAGCATGCCACCCTCGAAGTCGATCAACGTCCCGACGACGTCGAAGGTCAGCACTTTGAAATCCCGAAGGGCCATGAGAACACTCCTGTGTGTTTGGATGCCAAGAGAAACGCGGGGCCAGTGGCACAGCCACGGCATATGGCTCCAACTGTAGAAGCAGCGGCGCCGACGATGGTACCGTTCGCACACCACGGCACGGCAGCGAATTGCGTTTTTGCGGACCGCGCGCATAGATCGTTTGGTGCTCACGCGGCGAACACGCCCCGGCTGGTGATCGCCAGCGCAAATGCATTGCGGAACACCCACTTGGCCGGGTTCGCTGCTGCCCGGCCAGGGTGATCCCGAGCGGGGTTGACCGTGCATCGAACTGTATCTACACTGGTAACAGTTTCATTGATCGCCATGTCCACCAGTAGCCGTTTCGCCGTCGCCGTGCACATCCTCACGCTGCTTGCCAGCGCGGAGGGCCCCGTGCCGTCGTCGCTGATTGCAGGCAGCGTGGGCACCAACCCGGCGCTGATCCGCCGCCTGGTGGCGCAACTGGCCGAGGCCGGTTTCATCACTTCGCAGATGGGCGCGACGGGCGGCGCCATGCTGGCCCGGCCGGCCGATCGCATCACGCTGCTCGACGTGTTCCGGGTGGTGGAATCATCGGTACTGATCGCGCTGCCGCCCAATGCGCCAAATCCGGCGTGCGAGGTGGGCCGCGAGATCACCGGCGTGCTGGAGCGCGTGACCGAACGCGCGCAGGCTGCCATGGAAGCCGAACTTGCCGGGCAGACCATCGCCGGCATGCTCGATGAGGTGGAACACGCTCAACGCCGTCGTCGCCGGGCTTGAGGCTTGGCGTGCCGGCGTGTTTTTTTACCTGCATATGTAACTGCATTAATTACATATAAATGACCAACCACTCGATAAGGAGTTGAACATGAAGATCGCAATCATCGGCGCCACGGGGCGCGTGGGCACCCGCCTGATCGACGAAGCGCTGCGCCGCGGCCACCAGGTAACGGCCATCGCGCGCACCGCCTCCAAGCTGCCGGCTCGTGCAGGCCTGACCACCCAGGACGTCGACGTGGCCGACCAGGCCGCACTGGCGGCGGCGCTGGCGGGCAACGACGTGGCCTACAGCACGGTGCGCTTCCTGCAGACCAGCGCCGACCAGATCGTCGGTGCCGTGAAGCAGGCCGGTGTGCCGCGCCTGCTGGTGGTCGGCGGCGCAGGCAGCCTGGAAGTGGCGCCGGGCGTGGCGCTGGTCGATACGCCGCAATTCCCGAAGGAGTATCACGCCGAAGCCTCGGCTGGCCGCGATTTCCTGAATGCGCTGCGTAAGGAGACGGAACTGAACTGGACCTTCGTGTCGCCGTCAGCGTTCTTCGAACCGGGCGAGCGCACCGGCCATTTCCGCTTGGGGCACGACACGCTGCTGGCGGATGCCAACGGCAAGAGCTGGCTCTCGATGGAAGACTTTGCGATCGCCTTCCTGGACGAGACCGAGCATCCGGCGCACCCGCGCCAGCGCTTTACGGTCGGGTATTGATCGTCGAGGTGGCTGGCGGTGCGAGGCGCGCCAACGCGGCCCTCGCACCGGCCGCGCGTCAGTCCGCCATGCCGGGGGGCGCGCCGTCCGGCTCGAGCGGCTCAGGCACGTCGGCCAGTGCCGGCAGGCGGATCACCACGGCGCAGCCCTTGCCACCAATACCATCCTCGATCGTCGCCGAGCCATTGCCGAGCTCGGCAATGCGGCGCACGATCGCCAGCCCAAGCCCGCTGCCCTGCGATTGGCTATCGCGCGGCCGATAGAAGCGCTCGAACACACGCTCGCGCTCGTCGGGGGGAATGCCGGGGCCGGTATCCTCGATGCGCAGCTCGATCGTGACCAGGCCATCGATGTCGAGGCGTTGCACGCTCACATGCACCTCGCCGCCTTTCGGCGTTTCGCGCACGGCGTTGTCAAGCACGTTCTCCACCAGCGTGGCGGCGTCTTCATGCGACACCGGCACCCACGCCTGGCTCTCGCCGTCGTACGACAAGGTGATGTTGCGGCGCTCCGCGCGCGACGCCTGCTGGATCACGCCACTACGCGCGCAACCGGCCAGATCGGACAGCGCCCCCTGTGTCAGCTGCGCTTCGGTGCGGCGCGCATCCAGCCGCGCGAGCGCCAGGAGCTTGGACAGCGATTGCGTTGCGCGTGAGATGCCACGATCGAATTCGCGCAGGGCGGTAGCGCGGTCTTCCTCGCTGTCGGAATGCGAGACCACGTAGGCCTGCGCCTGGATGGCCGCCAGCGGCGTACGCAGCTCGTGCGCGGCATCGGCGAAGAAGCGGCGGTCGGCGTCGATACCGCGCCGCACGCGCGCAAACAGGCCGTTGAGCGCCTCCACCAGCGGCTTGAGCTCGGCATGCTCGACGCGCTGCACGGGTTCCAGGTCAGTGCTGTCACGCGACTCGACCTGGCGGGTCAGTATGCGCAACGGTTTCAAGCCCTGATGCGCGGCCCAGCCCACCATCACCATCAGCACCGCGGCCAGCACGGCCATGGTCAGCGCGACTTCGTGGAACAGGTCGCGGATGGCGCGGTCGTACGCCGACATCGGCTGGGCGACGGTGGCGGTCAGCTTGCCGTCCACACTGTCGACGGTATAGGCACGCCACGGCGCGCCCTCAAGCATGATCTCGACCACCTTGCCGTGCGCCTTGCCGCATTGCATGGTTGGTGCACCAGGAAACGCCGTGACGACGTTGCCGGCGCGATCGCACAGCACGTAGCGGAACTCGCCGGGAAGGATGTCGGGCTGCGACAGGCCCAGTTTGATGTCAGTGAGGCGGCGCAGGAATTCTTCGCGGCGCGGCACGTCGTCCAGGTTGAACGAGGTCAGGTCAGCATAGGCCTGGGCCGACATGCGCAGCTCGCTGACGACCTGCCGGCTGTTGCTGCGCGAGATTTCCAGATAAGCGATGACCAGCTGCACCAGCAGCATCAGGATCAGCGCCAGCAGGATCAATACATAAAGACGGAAGGAGAGCGAGCGGACCCGCAGGATGGCGGGAACCGTCAACCTCACCGGTTGCCCCCGATCATGTAGCCGACGCCGCGGATGGTCTGGATCACGCCCTCGCCCAGCTTGCTGCGCAGGTGGTGGATCACCACTTCGAGCGCGTTGGCGCTGACGCGGTTGCCTTCGCGGTAGAGCGCGTCCATCAGCGTCTCGCGCGTGACCCAGCGGTGGGCGCGGCGCACCAGCTCGAACAGCAGCTGGTATTCGCGCGGCGTGAGCTCGACCACGTTGCCGTCTTGCGTGACGCGCTTCTGCGTGGGCTCCACCACCAGAGAGCCAACGCTCCAGCGGTTGGTGCTCTGCCCCGCATGGCGGCGCAGCACGGCGCGCAGGCGGGCGATCAGCTCATCCACGGGGAAGGGCTTGACGAGGAAATCGTCCGCGCCGGCATCCAGGCTTTGCAGGCGCTCGGACAGCGCATCGCGCGCACTGGCGATGATGACCGGGACGTCGCTGTGCGCCGCGCGCAGTTCTTCGAGGAAGGTATGGCCCTCACCATCGGGCAGGCCCAGGTCGAGCACGATGGCCTCGAAGCTGTTGGTGGACATCCACTTCTGGGCGTCCATCAGGCGGCGCACCCAGGTCGTGTTGTAGCCCGCCTGCCGCAGTGCTCGCGCCAGCGCGGTTCCGAGAGGCAGGTCATCTTCGATCAGCAGGATGGCATTCATGTGCGGCAACTCCTGAGCACGTTGTGTGCGCTCGAGGCAACAAAAACGCCGGCGACACGCGCCGGCAGACAGCGCAATCTACCGCAACGGTCTGAGCATTTCCTTAAAGTTGCGTAACAAAAATAGGCACAGTCAGACACAAGTCGGAGGTGCCCGATGCCTGCCCGCGCCGCCCCCCTCGCCACAGTACTGGGTTCGCCGGTGCTTGCCAGCCAAGGCAAGGATGGCCGGTCCGTCAGACTTCTCTGAGCATAACGTCGCCCGAGATGCTTCGGCCCGCACGCGTGCCATGCCAATCGCCACGCTTGGCTATCATGGCGCAGTTCCGATTGCCTTTGCGCCATGTTCCGCCTACCCGCCCTGCCCACCACCGCCACCGCGCCGTTCTGCCCGTCCGAGGTACGCGGCACCGTCGCCATGCCGGTGGACGCGCCGTTGTGGAAAAAGCTGCTGCGTTTTGCCGGTCCGGGCCTGCTGGTGTCAGTCGGCTACATGGACCCCGGCAACTGGGCCACCGACATCGAGGCCGGCTCGCGCTACGGCTACGCGCTGCTGTTCGTGGTGCTGCTCTCCGGCTTGGCGGCGATGGTGCTGCAGTGTTTGTCAGCGCGACTGGGCATCGTGACAGGCAAGGACCTGGCGCGGCTTTCGCGCGATCGCTACCGCCCCGGCGCCGTGCGCGTGCAATGGCTGCTGGCGGAGTTGTCGATCGTCGCCTGCGACCTGGCCGAGGTACTCGGCTGCGCGCTGGCCTTCCACCTGCTGCTGGGGGTGCCCATCCTGGCCGGCGTGGCCCTGACCGCGCTGGACACGCTGATCGTGCTGGGCCTCAAGGGCAAGAACTTCCGCCAGCTCGAAGCCATCGTGCTGGGGCTGATCCTGACCATCGGGCTGTGCTACTTCGTCGAGCTGGCGCTGATCCGCCCACACTGGCCGTCGGTGGCGGCCGGGCTGATGCCCTCTTGGCAGGCCATCAGCACACGCGAGCCGCTGTACCTCGCCATCGGCATCCTCGGCGCGACGGTGATGCCGCACAACCTGTATCTGCATTCATCCGTGGTGCAGACCCGCGTGGTGGCCGACACCGAGGCCGCACGCCGCGAGGCGGTCGGGCTGTCGCGGCTGGATACGATTTTTTCGCTGGCGCTGGCGCTGGTGATCAACGGCGCCATCCTGGTGCTGGCGGCGGCGGCCTTCCACGCCAACGGCCACCAGGACGTGGCCGACATCCAGGACACCTACCGCCTGCTGGAACCCATCGTGGGCACCGCCGCGGCCGGACTGCTGTTCGGCATTGCGCTGCTGGCGTCCGGGCAAAGCTCCACCTTTACCGGCACCATCGCCGGCCAGATCCTGATGGAAGGCTTTCTCGACCTGCGCATCCCCTGCTGGCAGCGGCGTCTCATCACGCGGGCGCTGGCGCTGATCCCGGCCTTCATCGGCGTGGCGATGCTGGGCGACCATGCCGTGGGCAAGTTGCTGGTGATCAGTCAGGTGGTGCTCGGCTTGCAGCTGCCCTTCGCGATGTTTCCGCTGATCCGCATGACAAACGACCAAACCTTGATGGGCGCATTTGTTAACACCCGTTTAACGTCGATGCTGGCGTGGTGCCTGTTCGGCATCATCAGCGTCGCCAATGTGTGGCTGGTGCGGCAGGTGCTGGCGGGCTGATCTACCGCGGGCGTCCGCGCCGTGCAACATTGCCGCACCCCACGCTGGGCGGGACCCCACGAAAAAGGCCGCACGGCGGCCCAACCCGCCGTTAGAATGCGCGCTTCGGTAGCGCACTACCCCGGCCACAAGCCTCCAGCGCCCGCATCACTCATACGCGCCAGGACGCTTTTTAAAACTGTCTTGAGCGCGAATCCTCCCCTCCTCTCCGTCCTGCCTGACGCACGCGCGCCTTCGCGCGACTACCAGGCGCGCCACTTCGTGCCGATGATCCTTGCGCTCAGCAAGTGCGGGGTGCTGGCGTACGGCTTTGCGGTGGCGCTGGGCTGGGCGGCGGGGCTGTTGCATGCACTGGCACCGCTGCTGGCCATGCTCGCGCTGCTGACGACCATCGTGCTGGTGGCGCAGCGCAACCGGCATACCGGTGCCTGGCCCACGCTGGCGCTGGCGCACCTGCTGGCGGAGGAAGTCGCCATCATCGCGTTCGGGCATCAGGCCGGGATCGAGTGGGTGCTGCCCGCCTTCTACCTGATGCCGCTGGCGACCGCCCCGGCGTGGCTCACGCGGCGCGATTTCGCCATCGCCATGTCGCTCTGCGCGGCTGGGCCGGTCGTGGCCCTGCTAACCGCCAACGAGCCCGCAACCGTGATGCGCCATGCCTGGCTTGGGCTGGCGCTGTACCTGCCCATCTGCATCGCTGCCAGCGCGGTCATCCACCGCTACCTGCTGCGGGCCATGGCGCGCCACTTTGCTGCCGAGCTCCACCTGACCGACCGCGCCAATACCGATCACCTGACCGGCCAGCTGGCACGCCAGCGCTTCTTCGAGCTGGGCGGCTTCGCGGTGGAGCGCGCCCAGCACCACGGCGAGCCGTTGTGCGCGCTGTATCTGGACGTCGACCATTTCAAGTCCATCAACGATGCCTGGGGCCACGCCGCCGGCGACGAAGCGCTGGTGGCGCTGTCCGAAGCGCTGGCCGGCGCGCTGCGTCCGAACGACATCTTCGGGCGCCTGGGTGGCGACGAATTTGCGGTGCTGCTGCCGGGCTGCAGCCTGGGCGCCACCCTGGCCGTGGTCGAGCGACTGAAGGTGGCCGTGGCCCCGCACCGCCACCCGGCGGGTCCGCTGACGATCAGCGTGGGCGCCGCGCCATTGCAGCCTGGGCAGGATCTCGCCCACCTGCTGGCCGACGCCGACCTGGCGCTGATCGAGGCCAAGCGCCAGGGCCGCAATCGGGTGTGCGTGCCCTCCAGCAAGATCAGCGCCAACGATGACGAAGCGGCCAACACCGCCGCGTCCGCAAACTAGCCGACCCCGGCCACGCCCCGGGTCGGGCACGTTTTGTGCGGCGCCACCTCCCGTGACTGCTGTCAGGGGATGCTCATGGAGTGGCTCAATACCCACACCTTCCTGCGCGTGCCGGCGCGCGACTGGGCGGCGGCGGCGCTGACCGTCGTGATCGTCTATGCGCTGCTCTCGAACGTGCTGCGCTTGATCGGCAACCGGCTCGAGGCGCGCGCCCGGCGCACCGGCCTTCGTTTCGACACCACGGCTGCGGCGGTCCTGCACGATACGCACCCGCTGTTCATCGGGCTCGCGGCATTGCTGGCCGGGTCGTATTTCATCGACCTGCCGGCGCGCGTTGCCGGCAGGCTCGACCACATCTGGTTCGTCATCATCGGCTTCCAGATTGCGCTGTGGCTCAACCGCGGCGTCACGCTGTGGATGCGCGAGAAGCTTGCGGCGCAGGGGCCGGCGGCGCGCAATCCGGTCATCACCTCGATGCTGGCGTGGGTGCTGCGCTTTGTGCTGTGGTCGATGCTGCTGCTGGCCATCCTGGCCAACGTAGGCGTCAACATTACCGCCTTCATCGCCAGCCTGGGGGTGGGCGGCGTGGCCGTGGCACTGGCGGTGCAGAGCATCCTGAGCGACCTGTTCGCCTCGCTGGCGATCGGGCTGGACAAGCCGTTCGAGATCGGCGATTTCATCGTCTTCGACAGCATCGCGGGGACGGTGCAGCATGTGGGGCTCAAGACCACGCGCATCCGCAGCCTGTCGGGCGAGGAGATCGTGACCTCCAACACGGCGCTGCTCAAGAGCACGATCCACAATTACAAACGGATGTCGGAACGACGTATCGTCTTTACCTTCGGCGTGACGTACGACGCGCACGCGGCGCAGCTGCAGAAGATTCCCGGCATCGTGCGCGCCGCGGTGGAGGCTACCGGCAACACGCGCTTCGATCGCGCGCACTTCAAGGAGTTTGGCGAGAACGCGCTCAACTTCGAAGTGGTGTATTTCGTCACCAGCCCGGATTTCAATCTCTACATGGACATCCAGCAGCGCATCAACCTGGCCATCCTGGAGGGGCTGGAGGCGCTGGGCACGGCCTTTGCGCTGCCCACGCGCACCATCCGCGTGACGCGCCAGGAAGACGAAGCGGTACTGTCCGACACGCCACCACCGCGGCCGGGTACTGGCACGGCGCACGGCATGACACCCCGCGCTAACGCGTGACCGAATCGGGCAACTGAGGCGGCCGCGTCGGCATGGCCTGGAAGGCCGCCTCGATGTCGCGCCACAGCGGCCGCGAGCGCGGCACCATGTCTTGCCGGAACGTCCACCAGAAGTAGCCGCCGACATAGCGCGGGTGATGCACTGTCAGCCCGTAGTAGCGGGCGATCAAGGCGCGCTTGCGTGACGCGTGCCGGGTGCCGACCTCGCCAAAGCCGAGCGCGGCCTGCGGGAACAGATGGCCGAGCCGCTGGAACACCGTATCCCAGTCGGGCGCGGCGATCTTGCAGTCGTCTTCATAGAAGCTGATGAACACGTAGTCGACACCGTTGCGCAGGCGCGGCGGCAGGTTGTGCTCGACCCAAGCGAACATCGCACGCGACGGGGACTCGGCGCAGCCTTCGTTGTAGTAGAGCGTGAGCGCGGTGCGGGCGCCGCGCTGCCTGACGGCGTCGTAGGCCGCCAGCGTCTTGTCGACGACGTCTCGCGTGCGGCCGGTCCAGTCTCCGTTGATCTCGTTGCCGATTTCCCAGAGATCGACGTGCTCGCCAAGCACGTCGAGGTAAGCCGTGGCACGGGCACCAACCTGCGGGGCGGAGTACTCCGTGAGCGTGGACGAATCGACCAGCTCGCCCATCACGTAGGCGACACGGCGGATGGCCTCCACCGGGGCGGCATAGTATTGCGCGCCCATCCCTTCGTCGAACACGATGCGCGCCGTGGGCGTGCGCGACAGGTGGCGCAGTGCGTCGACCACGCCATCGACGTCGTCCACCGCATCGACCGTCACCCCATACAACGGCGCAAAGCCGGCGGGCAAGGCGCCGGCCGGCTCGGCCGCCTGGGTGGACACGCTCGACACCAGCGCCGCCATCGCCAGTATCAAACGTGCCCCTTTCATAGCCACCGCGATGGCTACTGCGCCGTGCTGGGATCCACCCAGGTGAAGCCCAGCGCGCTGATGCCGTTCATGACCGCCTGGAAGTCGGTAAAGCCCGGCTCGTTGATGCTCGGCTCCAGCCAGAACGGGTGGAAGAACCACGACGCAAAGCCATCGCGCACCGCCACCGCGTACTGCGCGTTGGTCAGGATGTCCTGCGCGGTGTACGTCAGGCATGACGACGGGTCGATGTTGCAGATGTTGTATTCGATGTTGCCCAGGTTCTCCGGAATGACACGCTGGCCGTAGTAGTCCTTGTTGATGATGTACGGGAAGAACTGGCCGACCGAGAAGTCATGCCCGGCTGCCGTCGAGTTCAGCGTCTGCGGGTTATCGGACGTGTAGTACACCACCCGCTGGTATGCCGAGCCGAAATACTTCGGCACCGCCTTGATCGACAGCGGCGACGACTGGTAGTGCGGCGCCTCGAATGCAAACGGCACGTAACCATTGAGCTCCAGCTCCAGCAGGCCCGACGACAGCCGCTGCGACGCCCACTGCGTCGAGTCTTCATTCACCGGACGGTTCTGCGTGGCGAGCCAGAACTCGAAGTCGTTGGCGCTGACGGCGTTGACCAGGTTCGGGATGTTGCTGTACTGGTGCGTGTAGCCGTGCATCAGGACCTTGCCGCCGCGCGCTCGCGCATAGTTCAACGACTGCTTGAGCCCGCTGGCATGGACAAGGTGGATGGTCTGCGACACGCCGCCGTTGTAGACGCCGTTCGGGTCCTTGTACAGCGGAATGGCCGCGATCGAGAACGGGATGTTCTTGCTGTACATCCAGTCCGTCAGCGTGGTCATGGTCTGCACCGACACCAGCGCATCCACGTCTTCCAGCCGGATCAGCGCGCGGTGCTGCGTCGGCGCGTTGGTGCCCAGGATGTCGTGCAGCATGTCGCAGATGACCAGGTAGCGGTCACGCGGCCCGATGTACGAGAACGGCATGTCGGCGAAGTACCAGAAGTTGCCCGAACGGATCACGTACGGCGCGGTTGCCTTGCTCACCGAGTTGGTGATGGTCACCAGGCTGGTGGCCTTGGTCGCATCGGCCACCGAGGTCACGCCGATGTCGGGGTCGGCGCTGATCACGCCGGTGGTGGCATTGAAGGCGTAGTACTTGACCATCGACTGGTTCTTGTACGAGACCGTATCGTAGAACCCGGGGTTGGGATTGGTCGACGACGGTGGCGCATTCATGCCGGCCAGGCTGACATAGTTGATGCCATAGCGGGCGGTGAACGTGTAGGCCGTGTTCCAGGCCAGCTCCCACAGGTTGTACTTGAACCAGACGATGGTCGTTTTGGTGCTCATCACGTCGGCCAGGAACGCCGCCGGAATGGGGTTGTTGTAGTAGCTCCCCATGTAGAACGTGGCGGTGTACTGCTCGGTCATGCCGGCGGTGTAGTTCTGCACCGGCAGCAGCGTGACGGCCGTATTGAAGTGGCCGAGCAGGTTGTCGAGCATGATCGCGTACGACATGCCCAGGTTGGTGTACTGGTCGTTGGGTGGCGCGTCATACAGGATCAGCATCTTGGCCGGCGTGGTCTGCGCCGAGGCGGGTGTGCCCAGGCCCAGCGACACGCACACGGGCCCAAGGCCGACCGTGCAGGTTTGCGCCTGCGCAGGCGCCGTCAGCGTCAGCGAGGTGCAGAACAGCCCGATCCCGAGCGTCAGCGCCAAAGCAAATTTGCGCAGCAATGTCTTCATGATGGCTCTCCGGCTCAATCGCGATGCACCGAGCCATCCGCCTTGCGGAACTGCCCAGCGTTAAAGTTCGGACCCCGCTCGTGGTCCGCTTCCCTCAGGTCCTCTTGCGGCATGCCAGGATGGATCTCGACCTGGCCCGCCGTCGGACGCTCAGGCGGCAACACGCGGCCGTCCACGTCCATCACACCCGGCCCGGGCTTCTTGGGCCCGTGCTCCGCTTTGCCTTTGACGGTGATCGTGGTGTCCGAGCCCGCTGCCTGGGCGGGCACCGAGAACATCCAGCCCGCTGCCAGGGCGGAGGCGAGCAGCCATCCGCCGACGATTCGTTGCGCTTTCATCAGAGCCTCCTAGCCGTTCAGGCGATGAATGGACGGCCCTGGCGCCGTGGCGCGTGCCGCTTCCAGTTTGATGACTTGTGCATCCGCAGCCGCTGAATCGGCATGGAGATGCCGGGGGCCGCGTTGCGTGTCCTGCTCGGGCGCGGTGAGCGCCGCCTTCAGCGCATCGACGATGCGCCGGCAGGCCTGCCCATCGCCGTAAGGGTTGTGCGCATGCGCCATGCGCAGATATTCGGATGTGTTGGTGAGCAGTAGCTCGGCTTCGCGCACGATGCAGCCGGTATCGGTGCCCACCAGCCGCGCGGTGCCGGCCGCGATGGCCTCGGGCCGCTCGGTGGTGTCGCGCGTGACCAGCACGGGCTTGCCCAGCGCGGGCGCCTCTTCCTGGATGCCGCCCGAATCGGTCACGATCAGGTAGGCGCGGTCCATCAGGTAGACAAATGGCAGGTAGCCCTGCGGGGCGATCAGGTGGATGTTGTCGTGCCCGCCGAGGATGGCCCGCACGGGCTTCTGCACGTTCGGGTTCAGGTGCACCGGATAGACGATCTGCACGTCCGGATGGCGCGCCGCCAACAGCCGCAGCGCCACGCAGAAGCGCTCGAACGGCTCGCCGAAGTTCTCGCGTCGGTGCCCCGTCACCAGGATCAGCCTGCGGCTTGCCTGCAGGAACGGATAGAGCGCAGCCATCTCGCCGGCCAGCGCCGGATCCGAATCGAGCCGGTACTTGACGGCCAGCAGCGCGTCGATGACGGTGTTGCCCGTCATGGTGATCCGCTCTGGTTCGATGCCCTCGTCCAGCAGGTTCTGGCGGGACTGCGCGGTGGGGGCGAAGTGCCAGGTGGCGACCGCATCGGTCAGCCGGCGGTTCAGCTCCTCCGGCCATGGCGACCAGATGTTGCGAGTGCGCAGCCCCGCCTCCACATGCCCCAGCGGGATGCGCCGGTAGAACGCCGCCAGGCTGGTGGCGAGCGTGGTGGTGGTATCGCCGTGGACCAGCACGGCATCGGGCGCATACGTATCCAGCACGCGGTTGATGCCCACCAGCACCGCCGACGTGACCTCCGACAAGGTCTGCCCCTTGCGCATCACGTTCAGGTCGAACGCCGGCACGATGTCAAACAGCCGCAACACCTGGTCCAGCATCTCGCGGTGCTGCGCGCTCACGCACACAGCGGACGCGATGCCCGCCTCGGCCTGCAAGGCCTGCACCAGCGGCGCCATCTTGATGGCCTCCGGGCGCGTGCCGAACACAGTCAAGATCTTCCTCATCATCGACTCCCCCTGCTGCCTGCGCGCTGGCCCCTCATGGAAGTGCCGCGGCAGACGCACCTGTCCCGATGTCAAAGGCAGGCCTCGCTGTTGAGCGAAGGCCATGCCATGTACCCCGGCGCCGCATCCCACGGTGTCGCGACGCCTTTGCCGGACAGGTGCCGCGACACCTCTCGGTGCGCGGCCCGCCAGTCGATTCAAAATCGTTTCATGCGTGACACGCAATCTCGCTAGAACCACAAGATGGCGCGTACCACCAAACCCTTTGCACGGTCCGCATGCGTCAGCGGCGCGCGAAACTGCACTGTGAAATCCAGCCAGCTGGCCGGTGCGGCGTACTTCGATTCGCGAAACCAGTAGCGAAAGTTGAGGCCCGGCCCCACGCCCAGCGCCATCTGGTTGACGGCCTTGTTGTCGTGATCGCCCGCCAGCACAATGTGCGGGTAGACGGTCAGGCGGTCGCTGACGGTGTCGAGGCGCCAGGTGTGGCCATAGCGCGCCTCCCCGCTCACGATCAACCGTCCGGCATTGACGAAGTACGCGCCCTCGCCATAGGCCTGCCAGGTCTGCCAGCGGGGCTTGGCAACCTGCAGGTCGATGCCCTGGTCGGTGGAATAGCCAATGCGCAGCAGCGTGTCGTTCATCGACTGCGAGCCGACCTTGATCAGCCGCTCGGCGGTGAACACGAGGTTGGTGTCCTTGATCGGCTTGTAGCGCGCGCCCACCGAACCCTGCGCGGTCGGCAGGCCTGCCGGCGCGCTCGAGCCGTCGTAGAGGTTGTCGTAACCGCGCACGAAGAACTGCAGGATGCGGCCGTCCTGGTAGCCGATGCCTGGAGGCTGCCAATACACCTCGGCGCCGCCCTGCAGGATGCTGTTGTTGGTGGGCAGGCCGAATGCCGAGGCTTGATACGCGGTAGACAGCACCGCCCCCCACGTGCGCTGCATTTGCTCGACCTCGCGCCGATAGCCAAAGCGCCTGTCGGCCGAGAGATGCTGGTCACCGTCGCCGTTGGCACCGTCACTGTCGGCGTGGTCAAGGCTCGCGTGGAACAGCGAGATGGCAGTCGGGTTGTCGCCCAGGCGCTTGGCGGCGTAGGCGGCATCGGCGTAGTGGCCCCAGTTGCCCTCACCGGTTGCGAAGCCACGCTGGAAGGCCTCCAATGCGGCGCGATCGTCGTGCGCGCGCAAGTGGTCGTAGGCCTCGTTCAGTGCGCGCTGCCCGATCACGCGCGGATCGTTGGGCGACGTGGCGGGCCCTTGATCGGGCTCGGTCGCCTGGGCATACAGCGCGCGCGCGTAACGCTGACGGACAGGGTCGTCGGCCTGGGCGCCGGCCAGCGCTGCGGCATGCGCGGCACCTTCGCGGTCACCCACCATGAGACGCGCCTGCGCGAGGCGGATCTGGATGTCCGGCGCGGGCTGCTCCTGCAGCGGGGCGAGGGCCTGCAGCGCAGCGTCGACATGCTTGGCCGCGTACGCGCTGTCCGACCATGCCAGGCGCAGGTTGCGTTGCTCCTGCGGGGTCCAGTCGGTGCCTTCCAGCGCCTTGGCAAAGTCCTGTTCCGCCACCTCTGGCTGCTGAGCCTTCTGCGCCAGGAAGCCGTGCTGCGCATACACGCGCGGCTGGTCTGGAAAGCGCGTGCGGAGCGTATCCGCCAATTCGCGCGCGGCATCCAGTTGGCCCTTGCGCGTCAGCACATCCAGCAGCAGCAGGTTGAGCTGCAGGCTGTCGGGCTGCTTGCCGAGCGCGGCCCGCGCCGATTGCTCGGCCACGTCCAGCTGGTTGGCGGCGATCGACTGGTAGGCGCGATCAGCATAGTGGTACGCCTCGGGCGATAGCGGCAGCATTGCAGCGGGCTGTGCCAGGACACCCTGGCACAGTGCCCAGACCGCTGCCGCAATCGGCCAGCGCAACCGCTTCAGGATCTGGCGGCGAGTAGCGCGAGCGGAGCTCATGCGACACCTCCGGCAACAGTGGATTTGGATGGGGGCTTGCCTGGCTCCGGCGCCGGCGTGAGCGGCGCGGTAGCAGGGTTTGCCGGCGATACCGGCTCCGCCGGTTTCTGGCCGGGGTTCTGGCTCATGCTTGCGAGCGACTCCACCGCCAGCGTGGCGGAATACGCCGCCGGGCCGAACACCACCGTGGCACGGCGGGTCGGGTCGGCCATCAGCGCCAGCTCGGCGTGCATCTCGTGCTCGCACGCCATGAAGCAGGAGACCTTGCGCCCGGCGGCCTGCGCCAGTTCCTGCAGCACCGCGCCGTCAGGCAGCTCCGACACGGCAATGTTGAGCGAGCCATCCTCGCCGATGGAGAACGGCACCACGTGATGGCGCACCGCCATGTCGCGCGGCAGGCAATCGGCCAGCGCGCCCAGCACCACGTTGGTCAGGCTCACGCGCGGCAGGTCGGCCTGCTCGGCCAGCGCGTCGGCCA
>CAJXMR010000037.1 GCA_913056305.1 uncultured Ralstonia sp. | reverse complement strand
ACGTGTCGGGCTCGACCGAGGCGAAGCAGATTTCGCAGCTCTCCGCGCTGTGGACGTCGAACTGCTTTCCGCCGATTGCCGCCAATATCGACAAATTCAAGCAGCAGCTGTCGCTGTCCGAGATCGAGATCATTGAGACGCTCGCGCGAGACGACATGGCCCGCTACGGCTATGAACGGATGACCGATGCGAATGCCGTCATCGACACTGCAGCACGGCAGGCGGCACGCGAGCACTCCGAAGCCGCGCGGCAGGCGGCCTGGCAGGAACTGGAGCAGAGCAACTTCCGCGACTACGTACTGCGCAAGCACCGGGCGAACTACCTAGCGGCGCTGCGTGAGCGGCTGATGGACCAGACTGCGCTGGCGACCGCACACCCGCGTGGCACACCGTACAAGCTGGACGCGCTCAACACGGCGTTCGAAGTCACCGACTGAGGACCCGCTGCCACGCTACACCACGTCCGCGCGCAGCACGTGCTTCATCAGCTTGCCCGTGGGCGTGCGCGGCAGCGCATCGCGCATCACGAACTCGCGCGGCACCTTGTAGCGCGCCAGGCGCTCGGCGGCGAAGGCCTTGATCGCTTCCGGGTCCGGCTGCGTGCCAGGCTTGGATACCAGCACCGCCACCACGGTCTCGCCCCATTGCGCATGCGGGCGGCCGATCACCGCCGCGTCCTGGATGTCCGGGTGCGCCACCAGCACGTCCTCCACCTCCTTGGAGTACACGTTCTCGCCGCCGGTGATGATCATGTCCTTGCTGCGGTCGACCACGAACAGGAAGCCATCGGCATCGCGCCGGGCGAGGTCGCCGCTGCGGTACCAGCCATCGCGCAGCACCTCGCGCGTGGCGGCCTCGTTGTCGAGATAGCCCTGCATGGTGGAATCGGCCTTGAGCCAGATCTCGCCGATCTCGTCCGGGCCGGCCTCCGCGCCATCCTCACGGACCACGCGCAGGTCCACCCCCGGCGTGGCCACGCGGCCGATCGAGCCCGCCTTGGCGATCTGCTCCTCGGGGTACAGCACGGTGCCGCAGGGGCCGGTTTCGGTCATGCCGAAGACCTGGTAGAAGCGGTCGCTGCGGTACAGGGTGGCGAGTTGGCAGGCGGTCTCCGCGCCGATGGGACCGCCGCCGTAGATCCACGCGCGCACGGAGCTCAGATCGAATGCGCCCACGTCGATCTGCATCTGCAGCGGCAGCAGATACGACACCGGCGCGCCGAAGTACAGCGTGGCGCGCTCGTCCTGCGCGGCCTGCAGGAAGTGCAGCGGATGGTATTCACGCAGCAGGATCACGGTGCCACCCACGTACAGCGTGCCGAGCATCCAGTTGTTGAGCGGCGACGAGTGCCACAGCGGCATCGCCATCAGCGTGCGCTCATCGCGGTGCATGGACAGCGCGAGTGCCGAGGTCATGGCGGTTGTGCAGACGCTGCGGTGGCTGAGCATGCACCCCTTGGGGCGGCCCGTGGTGCCGGAGGTGTAGAGGATCTGGGCCAGCGCGTCGTCAGCCGGCGCCGGCGCATCGAAAGGCGCAGCCTGCTGCTGCAAGGCATCGAGCGACGCAAACCCCGTGGGCGTGGCGCCGGTGCTCAACAGCGTCACCGGCGTCTGCAGGCGCGCGATGACCGGCGCCAGATCCCCGTCGAACACGCATAGCTTTACACGGGCATGGCCAAGGATGTAGTCAACCTCCGGCGCCTGCATCTTGTGGTTGATGGGCACCACCACCGCGCCCAGGCGCCACGCCCCCAGCATCGACACGACAAAGCCGGGCGTGTTGAAGCACATGGCGGCCACGCGGTCGCCGGCCTGCACATCATGCGCGGCCAACACGCTGGCGGCACGGCGCGACAGCGCATCGACTTCCGAGTAGGTGATGGACTGGCCGGCGTAGCGCAGGAACGGCTTGTCTGGGTATTTGCGGACGTTGCCGTCCAGCAGCGCAACGATGTTCATGGTGGGGCGTCTCCGAATCTTCTGTTGTCGCGCGCGGAGCATCGAGGCCCCGCGCGGGTTGGCTCGCGCCGGCCGTCACACCGGCCAGGCGCGCTCCAGGATGGCGGCGTGGGCGATGCCGCCCGGCAGCAGCCCGAACACACCGCCCCACTGGCCGTCGAAACGGCTGGCGATGAAGCCGTCCGCCACCTCGGCCGGCGCGTGTTCGCGCAGCAGGCGTGCCTGCACCAGCAGCACCAGCAACTGCGCGTGCCGCCGCGCCAGCCATTCCGACGCCTCGCCCTGCGCGCGCAGGCCGGCGACCAGCGCGGCAGCTGCCTCGCGCAGGCGTGCATCGCTGTGGCAGAACGGCGCCAGGTCATCCATCAGCGCCTGCATGGCCTGCGGCTCCCGGCTGATGGCGCGCATCATGTCGAGCGCCATCACGTTGCCCGAGCCCTCCCAGATGGAGATCACGGGCGTCTCGCGGTACAGGCGGCCCATCGGGCCTTCGTCCATGTAGCCGTTGCCGCCGAACACCTCCATCGCCTCGCCCGACAGCTCGATGCTGCGCTTGGCCAGCCAGAACTTGGCCGCCGGCGTGACGATGCGCTTGTAGGCGCGTTGCAGCGGGGCTTCACTGGCCAGGGCGAAGGCGTCGGTCAGGCGCATCATCAACTGCGTGGCGGCTTCGCTCTCCAGCGCCATATCAGTCAGCACGTTGCGCATCAGCGGCTGCTCGGCCAGGGCCTTGCCGAAGGCGTGGCGGTGGCGCGTGTGGTGCATGGCCTGCACCAGACACTGGCGGATCAACCCGGTACTGCCCATCACGCAGTTCAGGCGCGTGAAGGTCGCCATCTCGATGATGGTTGGGATGCCGCGCCCCTCCTCGCCGATCATGCGGCCCCAAGCGCCCTGGAACTCGACTTCGCTGCTTGAGTTGGAGCGGTTGCCGACCTTCTCTTTCAGGCGCTGGATGTGCACGGCGTTCTTGCTGCCGTCGGGGCGGTAGCGCGGCACGAAGAAGCATGCCGGGCCGCTCTCGGTGCGGGCCACCACCAGGTGCGCGTCGCACATCGGCGCGGAGAAGAACCACTTGTGGCCGGTGATGAGGTACTCGCCGCCACGGCCTTCGCCACGCAGGGGCTCAGCGCGCGTGGTGTTGGCGCGCACGTCGGAGCCGCCCTGCTTCTCGGTCATGCCCATGCCGACCAGGATGGAGTCCTTCTGTTCGAGCGGAATGTCGCGCGCGTCATAGGTGCGCGAATACAGCTTGGGCTGCAGCGCCGCGAACAACTCAGGCTCGCGCTGCAGCACCGGGATGCAGGCGAACGTCATCGAGTTCGGACACTGCGAGCCGGCCTCGATCTGGCCATGCATGGAGAAGCCCGCCGCGTACGCCGCCCAGGCGCCGGGGCGTGGGTCGGCAAACGGCTGCGCCACCAGGTTCTGCTCGCGCGCCATGCGCATGATGGCGTGCCAGCTCGGGTGGAACTCGACGCGATCGATGCGCCGTCCCTGGCGGTCGAAGGTGTGCAGTTCGGGCTTGAAGTGGTTGGCCTCCTCCGCCAGGCGGATGGTCTCGGCGCTGCCGAGCGCGGCACCGTACGCCGACAGCTCGGCCTCATGCGCCCCACCGCCTGCGCGCCGCACGCCTTCCTGCAGCGCGAGGTCGGTGGCGTAGAGGTTATAGTCTTGCAGTTCCCTCACCACGTTGGTGACGTCGTGCGTGCTCCAGTTCATGGGGTGTCTCCGGGGTGGCGTTCTGGACGCGACTACGGACGGCAAAGCCCGCGGCGTCATGGTCGGAAACGAGTATAAGAACGCGCCCGCCCGCAGGTGTTCGGGTTTCGGAGACATGAAGAACGCCCCCGCTTCCACCGCCGCTTCTGCCCCCGCAGCGCAGAAGACACATCGCCGCCGGCCCGCGCAATCACGCGCGCGCGCCACGGCAGACGCCATCCGCGAGGCCTTCGTTCAGCTGCTGGTCGAGCGCGGCTACGACAAGGTGTCGATCCGCCAGGTGATCGGATTGGCAGGCGTGGGCATCGGCAGCTTCTACGAATATTTCTCCAGCAAGGAGGCGCTGGCCGCCGTCTGCATCCACCTGCGCATCAAGGCCATTGCCGCCGCCATGCGCGCCAGCCTCGACGCCAGCCACGCCGAGCCGCTGCCGGCCCGCGTCGATGCCCTGATCGACGCGCAATCCGCCGCGCCGCTGGCCGAACCCGAACCGTGGGCGGCGCTGTTCCTGGTCGAGCGCAAGGTGTCGGGCATCGAGGCGTTCCGCGGCATGTATGGCGAGTTCGTGCAGCTGTGGGTGGAAATGCTGTCCACCTGTGCGGACTGGCCTGCCGACGCGCGCACCGAAGAGGCCGCCTTTGCCGCCAATGCCATGACGTACAGCCTGGTCTCCCAGGCCTTGCTCACATCCCCTCGCACCGTCGACGCGGTGGCCCTGCGGCGCCTGGTCGGCAATGCGGTGCACGGCTACCTGTCGATCCTGGCGCCGCACGCCTACCGCCTGTACCGCTTCAACCCGGCCTGAGCCTTCGGCGCGCCGTTCCCGCCCTAGCACGATTGCGTGCTTGTCAGCCTCGCGCACGCCTCACTACGATGACTTGCAAGGCACCCTCGCATGCACGCGGCGGCCGGTTGTCGCCCGCTTCGAGCCGATGCCGAGGCAAGAAGGAGACGAAGATGAACACGCATTCCGCACGGCTGCCGCTGCTGACGACGGCACTGCTCGTGAGCCTGGGCGCCGCCCTGCCGGCCCATGCCCAGGACACTGCCATGGCCGGGATGGCCATGACCAACCCGGCCGGCATGAAGTGGGTCGACGCGCCGCCGTCACTCCCCAAGGGAGCCAAGCTGGCGGTGCTCTACGGCGACCCGGGCAAGGAGGGCCCGTACGTCATCCGCATCAAGACGCCGGGCGGCTACAAGGTGCCGCCGCACTGGCACACGCAAGCCGAAAACCTGACCGTCATCTCCGGCACGCTCTACCTGGGCGGCGGCGACATGATGGACATGGGCGCCGCGCACGCGCTCAAGACCGGCGGCTTCCACTCCGTGCCCGGCGGCGCGCACCACTACGCCTTCACCAAGACGGCGACGGTGGTGCAGATCCACGGCATGGGGCCGCTCGACGTCACCTACGTCAATCCGCAGGACGATCCGTCGAAGAAATAGTACGGTGGCCAGCGGGGCGGCTGCGCCATGGTTCTGCCCGCCCCCGGCAGCGTTGTAGAGTGGTGGCCTCCCCGCCTCGATGGAGCCCACCATGACCGACGATGAACGCGCCATCCGCGCCCTCGTCAGCGACTGGCTCGCCGCCAGCCAGGCCGGCGATCTGCAGGCCGTGCTAGACCTGATGACCGACGACGTGCTGTTCCTGGTGCCCGGCCAGGCGCCGTTCGGCAAGCAGGCGTTCGCTGCCATGTCCGAAGGCATGAAAGATGTCCGCTTTGAGGGCACCAGCGACATCCAGGAAGTGCAGGTCTTCGGCAACGTGGCCTACCTGCGCAACCACCTGCGCATCACCATCACGCCGCCCGACGGCGGCCCGGTCATGCATCGCTCCGGTCAGACGCTGTCGGTCCTGCGCAAAGAGGCTGACGGCCAATGGCGGCTGGCGCGCGACGCCAACCTGGTGGTGCCCGAGCCGCCCACGAGCTCGGCGGAAGGTTGATACCCTCGGTCTACGTTGACACCCTCGGCCTGCCGTCACGAGAATGGCCCGACCCTCCACCCTCGCAAGGGACGACCATGAGCCGCCTACCCGCCTGCATCGTCGCGGCCGACGCCGCCGCCCGCACCACAGCCACCAACTACCCCGAGCACCTCGCCACGCGCGTGGCCGGGCGGACCAAGCGCCCGCTGGGCGACCCGTTCGGGCTCACGGCCTTTGGCGTCAACCTGACCACCCTGCCGCCGGGGGCGATGTCGGCGCTGCACCACCAGCACAGCAAGCAGGACGAATGGGTGTACGTGCTCAAGGGCACCGTCACGCTGCACCGGGGCGATGCGTCGTATGTGATGACGGCCGGCATGTGCACCGGCTTTCCGGCCGGGGGCGAGGTGCACCATCTGGAGAACACGTCGGACGAGGACGTGGTGATTCTGGAAGTCGGCAACCGGGTGGAGGGGGATGCGGTGGCGTATCCGGAGGACGACCTCGCTGCCGTGCTGGGGGCGGATGGGTTGTGGCGGATGATGCATAAGGATGGGCGGCCGTATTGAGCGCGGCACCGGCAACTCGCGACGTTTCCTCGAAATGCCACGACAGCCCCCCAATGGATTAATCCCTTGATTAATCCCGCTCATTTCAGCGCAGTTCGGTTAGTGACATCACCCAATCAGCACCAAGCGCAAGAAAAAAAGGCCGCACCCGCATTAATCGGGCGCGGCCTTTTTTGACTGCACTGATATGCATCGTCCGAATGAGGGTATTTGAATATTTTCACTCAAGAAGCCCACAGCAAGGCCGTTTGTCGCTGGTAAGACGCAGTGCAGCACGCGGCGGCCCCTAACGGTGGAGGGGCGAGATTCCAACAACAGCAGAAATCCGCCTTTGGTCTCCTCTGTCAGCCATGAACAACCTCAAGATTGGCGTTCGTCTTGCCTCGGCCTTTGGTCTGCTGATTATGTTGCTGGTCGGCATCTCGATCCTGGCGGCAGCCCAGCTCAAAGCCGCAAGCCAGCGCTCCCAGGAGCTGGTGGGCGAAACCTATGCCAAGGTAGAGCTCGCGCACCAGATCAAGGACAACGCCAACTTTGCTGCGCGCCAGCTGCGCAACGCGCTGCTCGCAGGCAACGCCGATGAAGTCGCGCGATATCTGGAGGAGGTCGAGCAGGTGCGCGTGAAAACCGCGCCACTGTCGCAACAGCTCGACGCGCTCGTGCGCAGCGCGGAGGGACGACGGCTCTTCGACCAGATGAAGGCCGCGCAGTCGCGCTACCGCGACGTGCGCGCCAAGGCCATCGATCTGGTCAAACAGGGTCAGAAGGATGCCGCCCGCGACCTCCTGTTCGGTGACCTGCGCAAGGAGCAGCAAGCGTTTTTCGGCGCGCTCGACGGCGTGGTGAAACACCAGGCCGAGCGGATGATACAAAGCGGCAACGAAACCGCCGCCGCAGCCAGCAACGCGACGGTCACGATCACGATCCTCGCGGTCGTCGCCACGGCGCTTGCCGTCTTGTGCGGCTGGGCGATTACGCGCTCAGTGGCCGCGCCGGTGCAGGCGGCGGTCGCATCCGCCAATCGCGTGGCGGGCGGTGACCTGACCGGGCGCATCGAGGCGCGCACGAACGATGAGATGGGGCAGTTGATGCGCGCGCTGCAGAAGATGAACGCAAGCCTCGCGCAGATCATCGGCGGCGTGCGCACGAGCGTCGAGACCATCAACTCGGCGGCCCAGCAGATCGCCTCGGAAAACGCCGCCCTAGCCAGCCGCACCGAAGAGCAGGCCGCCTCATTGGAGCAGACCGCCGCGAGCATGACGCAGCTGACCGAAACGGTGAAGCAGAACACCGACAACGCGCAGCAGGCCAAGACGCTCGCCGCCAACGCGAGCGACATCGCTGACACCGGTCACGTGGCGGTGCAGGACATGCTGGACATGATCGACCGCGTGAATGACAGCGCCACCCAGATCTCGGAGATCACCAGCCTGATCGAAGGCATTGCGTTCCAGACCAACATCCTGGCGCTGAACGCCGCGGTCGAGGCCGCGCGCGCCGGTGAGCAGGGACGCGGCTTTGCCGTGGTGGCGGGCGAGGTGCGCTCGCTGGCGCAGCGATCGGCGACGGCGGCCAAGGAAATCAAGCAGATCATCGAGACGGCGGTCGGCATGATCCAGGACAGCTCGCGCCAGGCCGGCAAGGTCGGCAACAGCGTCAATGAGGTCAAGCAGGCGGTGCGTCAGGTGCTGGAGATCGTGGCCGAGATCTCGATTGCGTCGCAGCAGCAGACGGAAGGCATCGAGCAGGTGCACTCGGCTGTCAGCCAGATTGATCTGGTGACGCAGCAGAATGCGGCGCTTGTTGAGGAGTCGGCGGCGGCGTCGCGGTCGCTGGAAGAGCAGGCCAGCGAGCTGCGTGCGGCTATCGCGGTCTTCAAAGTGGATGAGGGGATGGCTGGGCTGCGTGCTGCCTGAACGGCACGCAGCGCCAGCCCCGCCGGCATACGTGAGGCAATGCGCGCGTGCCAAAATGGATGGAGTCGGTCTACTCACACCATCCGAGACACATCCATGACCAAGCTGCGAGCGACCCTCCTTGCCCTGTCGACCCTTGTCGTTGGTTTGGCGATCGGGGGCTGGATCGGCTTCAAGCTCTGGCAGCACGTCAACGCAGGCTTCATCGAAGCTGCGTATGAATTGCGCTTGGTATCGGACGCAAGAACGCGGGTCGCTGCGCTCAAGGCGATTCGATCATCGAACGACGAACGCGCGATCAGCTTGCTGGAACAGCTTCTGGATGGAGACATCATCGGAATGTCCACAAGCCTCGATAGCTCGGCGGAGCCGCGGAAACTGCGGGACACGCTCGCCCAAGTGGCGCGGTATCGGCAGAACACGACGTACGCAAGCTCGGAGCCCACAGTCGCGCATGCGGTTAGCAGCGCGCTCAAGCCATTTCATCAGCCGGAGTGAGCGACAACCCCATGAACCTCTCCCTGCAACAGCTCTGGCACGACCCGGACGAGGACGACGGCATGCTCGAACTGCGGCTGTGCGTGCGTGGTACACGCCTGTCCGCCTGCGTTGACTTCTACGACGACGCGCCCAGCCTCAAGGCGTGGGGCGAGCAATTGATGGCCTTTCCGGCCAACATTCGTGACGAGGTGGTCTTCGAGAAGGGCTCCAAGGATGGAAACGCCTATCTTTGGCTGGCAATCCGCGCGTTCGTAACGAACGGCGCGGGCAACACGGCGCTCGAAGTGGAATATGAGAAGCCCGGTGACCGGCTGCATCGCAAAGCAGTTCGCTTTGCGGTGCCGGTTGAAGCAGCAGCAATCAACCGCCTAGGCGCCGCGTTGAAATCCTGGGAGCCGACGGAACACGCGCCGCTAGTATTTGGGGATTGCTCGGCGGAAATCACCTGATCCCCCACCAACATCCCTGCTTGCACTGAGAAGGCCACCACTCTCCGCACACAATCACACCCATGGTCCTCCCATTCCACGTCGACTGCACGACGCCCGCACCCTCTCTGTACGAGCTGAGCGACGGCCGTTTCCAATTGCAGACGGATCACGCGATCGGGCCATTCGTGGCGGGATACGAGTACTTGTTGGTCGAGGAGCGTCTGGCCGCCTTTCTGCAGGAGGTTGGCGTTGAACGGATCAAGCATTCGCCCGCTGTAATGTTTAACCGCGCCACAGGCGCCGAGCGGCGCACGCATGTCTCGCTGCGTATCGGGCAGTTCTTTGCGCCCGATCACATCCGGGACCTCGATCTGACTGGGCCCAGGCTGCTCGTAATGAACAACCAGTATTACTTTGCGAGCCCGGCGCTGAAGGCGTTGCTGGAGGCCGCGCGCTTCGAGTACCTGACATTCAGTGAAGGATTGAGCGCGTTCGTTGGCAAAGAGCCCTAGCCAACCCTTGATCGCGCAGTTCGCGCATGGGCTTCCCCGCCCGTCACTTCGGGGAGGCCGTCAAGCTGTTCTAGTTCTCTTCCCACTCAAGCAGGTCCAACACTTCCCACCGGTTCGGATCGACCAGCACGCCCTCCAGCGTGGTCAGCAGATACGCCCCGATCGCGTCGAGAAACCCGGCGCGGTATTCGGGCACATGCAGCCCGACCGCGCACGCAAACTCCCAGCGCAGTGTCTGGGGCAGGAATTGCCGGTGCACGCGCAATTCGGATTGCATGCGACGCAAGAACTCCCGCGCGGCCAGCGCGCCGGTCAGGTAGTCGCGTTTCTGCAGTGGGGTCATTGGGCACCTCCGTGAGCGGTGTGCGCGGGGGTGCGAGGTGGGGATGGGTAGGATGCGGGGCGGTGCCCGCTCGGTGCGAACAACATAGAACCTCCGTAGTTCTACAGCGTTGGAGGCCCGCACCTTCATCGCCAGACGGAGGTGGCGGGCCCGACAGTGGGGCTGGCGAACCGGTCTACGGAGAACCGGCAGACCCGGAGGTCTCCCCACTCGGCCCGCCATAAGGGCGTGCGAGTGCACGGGCAAGCCGCTTGCGCGAAATGCCACTCCGTAGAAACTGCTTTTTGTGGATCGCCAGACCCGTGCCATCGCCTGCGCGATAGCGGGTAAATTATAGCGGGCGATGCTTCACCCCAGCACGTTCAACAACGCAAAGAAGCGGTGCAAGAAGAAGCATGAGCTACCTCGCCTTAGAGGCAAGGTAGCGCCGCTGTCGTCGCTGTAGGCTCCCGGCAATCACTACTTGAACCCGAACAGCGGTAGGCCTTGAACAGCGAATTTACCCGTGAAATACAACACGCTGTCCTTCCCGTCTCCAACAATGGTCAACGGCCCCAATCGGCCGACGGAATAGAATTGAAGCTTATCCTTGGTCACCACCACAGCCGAATTTCCATTTGCCCATATACCTTCTAAACGCACGAGCCCTGGCGCAAGCACCTCGACCGCAAAAATCTTCACCGGCTGATGAATGAAATCTCGATTTTCTGAATTAATTGCCCATATAAGCCAATTTGGCACAAATTCCGGAGAGCAAGGAACAGAAACGCTTAGGGCACCCGGCCGGGCATCCATGGTTACATCTTTACTTTCAACAGTCTTGAAGTGCCCTGATCTGGCGATCTTGACCAACTCAACGCCTCGCACAGATGACAGAGCCAAATCAAGCAGCGTAATGCTGTCGTCTTCGAAACTAAGATTGATATAGCTAGTCGACGAGAGATTGAACACCATCACTCGCTTCTCCGCAGCAACCGTTATGGAACCAAGTAGAAGCTTTTGCTCTCCTCCTGGCTCGACAAATAGGTGCCCTGCACGAGAGTGATCAGCATTGCGAGTTTTTTTCCATTCGTAGAGTGTCTCATCGGGAATTGTGAGGCGTCCGTGATGTATGGCATCGTGGCAGGTCGGACATACAGCAACCATGTCTTTGGCGTCGTGCGTTGCATAGACAGCCCACTCTTTTATGTGATGGATGTGAGTTCTAGTATTCGGACATCCAGGGTTTGCGCATTTATTCCCGACCTCACCGCGAAGCTTATTTTTTATCTTCTTCCCGATGTCCGGACGATACTGGGCCATGATTGCACCTCCCAATTGCACCACAATTGGATATTGGTTTTAGACCATAACCCTCAAACCACCACCGGCAACGCCGTCGTATCCTTGATCCGCTCCAGCGCAAAGCTGCTCTTCACGTCGATCACCGCCGGGTGCGCCAGCAGTTGGTCGCGGATGAAACGCGCAAAGTGGTCCATGTCCTCCACGAACACCTTGAGCAGGTAATCCATCTCGCCGGTCATGGCGTAGCACGTGACCACCTCGGGCCAGGTGGCGACGGCGGCGCGGAAGATATCCCCCGGCGCCTTGCCCTTGGGCGCCCCGCCCTGCTTCTCCAGCCGCACGTTGATATACGCCGACAACCCCAGCCCGATCTTGCCCGGGTCGAGCAGCGCGGCGTACTGGCGGATCACGCCGCTCTCCTCCAGGCGCCGGATGCGCCGCAAGCACGGGCTGGGCGACAGGTTCACCCGCTCGGCGACTTCCAGGTTGGTCAGGCGGCCGTTGTTCTGCAGGACTTCCAGGATCTTGCGGTCGATCTTGTCGAGTTCTACCTTGCTCATTTTGTTGCTCCGCAACAATTTATTCGGCAATTTTCTTGCGCAAATTTAGCAAGACGGGCACAAGTTCGCAATTTTTGCTTTGGTTGACACTTCTACACTGCGAGGATCGTCAAAGTCCTGAGCGCCCCAACAGCGCCCGCCCCCTCGCAGGAGACCACCATGCAATTCACGCCTTGGGAAAACCCGATGGGCACCGCCGGCTTCGAGTTCATCGAATACGCCGCGCCGGACCCCGTTGCCATGGGCAAGCTGTTCGAGAACATGGGCTTTACCGCCATTGCCAAGCACCGTCACAAGAACGTGACGCTGTACCGCCAGGGCGGCATCAACTTCATCATCAACGCCGAGCCGGATTCGTTCGCGCAGCGCTTTGCGCGCCTGCACGGCCCGTCGATCTGCGCCATCGCCTTCCGCGTGCAAGACGCCGCGTTCGCCTACAAGCGCGCGCTGGAACTGGGCGCCTGGGGCTTCGACACCCACAGCGGCCCGATGGAACTGAACATCCCGGCCATCAAGGGCATCGGCGATTCGCTGATCTACCTGGTGGACCGCTGGACCGGCAAGAACGACGCCAAGGCTGGCGACATCGGCAACATCAGCATCTATGACGTCGATTTCGTGCCCATCGCCGGCGCCAACCCGAACCCCACCGGGCACGGCCTGACCTATATCGACCACCTGACGCACAACGTCTACCGTGGCCGCATGAAGGAATGGGCCGAGTTTTACGAACGCTTCTTCAACTTCCGTGAAGTGCGCTACTTCGACATCGAAGGCCAGGTCACGGGCGTGAAGAGCAAGGCGATGACGAGCCCGTGCGGCAACATCCGCATCCCCATCAATGAAGAAGGGACGGAGAAGGCCGGCCAGATCCAGGAATACCTGGACATGTACCACGGCGAGGGCATCCAGCACATCGCGCTGGGCTCGACCGACCTGGGCCAGACGGTGGACGCGCTGCGTGCCAACGGCATCAACCTGCTGAACACCATCGACACGTACTACGAGCTGGTCGACAAGCGCATCCCCGGCCATGGCGAAAACGTGGCGGAGCTGAAGAAGCGCAAGATCCTGATCGACGGTGCCCCGGGCGACCTGCTGCTGCAGATCTTCTCCGAGAACCAGTTGGGCCCGATCTTCTTCGAGTTCATCCAGCGCAAGGGCAACCAAGGCTTTGGCGAGGGCAACTTCAAGGCGCTGTTCGAGTCGATCGAGCTCGACCAGATGCGCCGCGGTGTGCTCAAGGCTGACGATCAGCCGGCCTGAAGACCCTCAAACTTCAGGTCTGCTCCCCACACCCCGGTGGTTCGCCATCGGGGTGTTCTTTTATGCGCGGCGCGCGGCGAGTGCGGGGAAGCAGTGGCCGAAGTCTTCGCAGCCTGGGCAACCCGGCGCGGGGCCCGGCAGGCGGCCATGCGCCAACGCCACTTCCTGGGCGAGGAAGGCTTTCCAGCGCAGGTTGGCGGTGTTGCGTACGACCAGCTCGGGGTAATGGCGCGTGAGCAGGTCGCTCACATCGTCGCGGCCGGAGAGGCCGAGGTCGCGCCAGAGGTGATCCGGCCGCAAGCAGGCGGCGGCGAGGAGGGTGGCGAGGCACTGTGCGTCGGCCGCCTCCGCCGGGGTTGCCGGGTGGTCGAACCGCAGCAGCAAGGCGATCAACTCACCCGCAAAAGGCGGCGCGCCTTCCAACGGCTGTTCCGGCAGCGCCGCCTCAACAATCGCGCCGGGAAAGTGCCGCGCCATGAGCGCGGCGAATGCTTCGCGCCCCAGGCCGAGCGCAGCGAGGTCGCCACTCGCTAGGCGCGCGGCAATCAGGCGCGCAAACAGTACCGTGTCGGCCACCTGCGCATCGCGCGCCCCGGCAAGCAACCTCTCCAGCAGTGCCTGCATGGCGGCTCAATCCACCGCGAGGATCACGCTCGACGCCTTCACCACGGCAGCGGCCGCCTTGCCCGGCGCCAGCCCCAGCCGCGCCACGCTGTCATTGGTGATGATGGCCGCGACGCTCAAGCCATCCGCCGAGATGGTCACGTCTGAATTGACCGCGCCCGCCTTGACGCTGGTGACGGTGCCCGAGAACACGTTGCGCGCCGACACCTTGGCCGGGTCCGCATCCACCATCACGATCACGGACGAGGCCTTGATCAGCGCCGAGGCCGGGCTGCCGACGGCGAGCCCGAGCGCCTGCGTGCTCTCCCGCGTGACGATTGCCACGACAGCGGTGTTGCCGACCTTGAGCGTCACCTCGTCGTTGACGGCGCCCGATTGGATATGGCTGACGACACCGGCAAAGTGATTGCGTGCGCTGGTTTTCATGTTGGTTCCTCCTGGCCCATCCTGGTCCATCAAGACGTTCGCCTTCCACTCTAGCCAAGCGCGACGCGCACGGTATGCGCCGCCGCTGATGCAGTGGATCAGACGCAGGCCGCGCCATGCAAAACGGCGCCCGAAGGCGCCGTCGTGGGCAAGCCGGAAGCCGGCCGGCTTATTGCGTTTGCGTGGCCGGAGCCGCCGGGGCGGTGGCTGCAGCACCGCGTTGCCCCTTGCGCGCATCGTGGCGTGCCTTCACGAACGCGCGGATCTCGTCTTCCGTGACCTTGGCGTCGTGGTTCACATCGATTTCGTCGAAGTGCTTGGCAAGTTTAGGCATGGCGGCTTGCATTTCGTCCTTGGTCAGAGTGCCGTCGTTGTCCTTGTCGGCAGCCTTGAACTTGGCGTCGAAACGCGCTTCCATCTTGGCGCGCGCCTCACCCTGGTGAGCGCGGCGCCAGGCAGCCAGCTCGTCCTTGCTGATCTGGCCGTCGTGGTTGGTGTCAATCTCGTCGAAGTGCTTTTCCAGCCAGGCGTGCCCCTTGGCCTCGTCGCGGGAGATCATGCCGTCGCCGTTGGTGTCCAGTGTCTTGAAGCCGCCGCCATGGTGGCGCATCGGCTTGCCTGCCGGCGCGGTGGCCGACGGTGCTGGGGCCGCAGCGGCCGGGGCACTGGCCTCCTGCGCGCGGGCATTCATGCCCGACATGGCCAGGAACAGGGCCGAGGTGGCCAGGAAGGTTTGGACAACGCGTTTGTTCGTCATGTTCAGCTCCTTTCACATGGACTGTGTAGACGATTAGAACCCGACGATGCGCGCGCGTTGCCGGGTTTTACACGCTGTTACCGGCATGACATGGGCTGTAATACGTGCACCTCGGCGCGCGCTCAGTGGTCGGCGGGGTTGTCGCCGCCCTTGCCGCGAGCGGCCGCCGCCGCATGGTGGCGCGGCCCGGTCAGGCCCATCTGGGGCGAGGCAAGGATGTCGGCGGTGGTGTTCGAGGCCGGCGGCATCGCGCCCGGCAGCATCGTGTTGGCCGGGTTGTTGGCCAGCGCGCTGGGCGGCGGCGCCGGCATGGCCGGGGTGGCCAGCGGGGCAGCCGCGCCAGACGGCGGCAGTGGCGGCATATTGCGCGCGCCCAGTGAAACGCCAGCCACGCTGCTGGCCGGCAGGGCAATCTCCTGGCGCGCGCCATTGCGCTCGATCACCACCGAGCGCGCCTTGATCTCCACCAGCTTCAGGCTCGGCGACAGGGCCTTGCCCGCGCGCACCGCCTGCGGCGGGCCGCCGTCGATGGAGACGATGGCCGCACCGCTGCCGTCGGCCAGGTCAGCCACCACACCCGCAATCTGCACATCGCGCGGACCGTTCTGCGGGCCGCCGCCGAACAGCGTGACGGCAGCGCCAGTATCCAGTGCGTCGGTCTGCGCCACGCGCGCCTCACGCGGCACACCCATGGAGCGCAATGACGAGAGCGTCAGCACCCAATGCGTCAACAACGCACACACGGCAGCAAAAAGCACAAGCGTTAGCAGGCGGGACGACTGTTGAGCGGTCATGACAGAGTGGCACCCTTGGAATCTTTCGATTCTAGCCGCCCTTCATGCCAGAACGGTGAATGGAAGGCGACCTCTAATCCACAGCGCGGCAGGACCGTGCGGCTGCGTCTATGGTCATAGTCTCGCAGCTATACTGTGTTCCCACTTTTTACGCCACTCTCTCTCGCCATGATGCAAGGCCAACTTCAGACCTCCACCCGTGCGCGCGCGCTGGCTCGCCGCACGGCACGCGGCTTCACCCTGATCGAAATCATGGTGGTGGTGGTGATCCTCGGCATCCTGGCCGCGCTGGTGGTGCCAAAGATCATGAGCCGGCCCGATGAGGCGCGCATCATCGCCGCCAAGCAGGACATTGCTTCCATCTCGCAGGCGCTCAAGCTGTACCGCCTGGACAATGGCCGCTACCCGACCACCGAGCAGGGCATCGCCGCGCTGGTCGCCAAGCCGACCGCGGAGCCGGTCCCCAACAATTGGAAGGCGGGCGGCTACCTGGAGCGCCTGCCGAAAGATCCGTGGGGCCACCCTTACCAATACCTGAACCCGGGCGTGCGCGGCGAGATTGACATCTTCAGCTTTGGCGCCGACGGCCAGCCTGGCGGCACCGGCAACGACGCCGACATCGGCAACTGGGATAACTAAGTCCCGGTCCTGGCCGCCATGCGCCACCGCCCCATCCAGCTCGGCCGCAGACGGCTTGCACGCGGCTTCACGCTGCTGGAGCTGCTGGTGGTGGTGGTCATCATCGGCATCGTGCTCGGGGTGGTGGCCGTCAACGCCACGCCCAACCCACGTTCGCAGATCATCGACGATACGCAGAAGATGGCGCGCCTGATCGAACTCGCCCAGGAAGAAGCCCAGTTGACCGCGCGCCCGGTGGCGTGGGAGGGCGACACTCAGGGCTGGCGCTTCCTGGAATCGACCCCCAGCGGCTGGCGCGTCATGACACGCGACGTGCTGGCCCCCGGGCGCTGGCGCCAGCCGATGGACAACGTGCAGATCGTCTCCGGCGGCACCGGCATCCCCGGCACGCCGCAGCGTCTGGTGTTTGGCCGCGAGGCCATCGGCCTGCCGTGGCGCGTGACGCTCACCGCGCAGGGCGCGCGCGTGGACATGGTCTCCGACGGCGGCCCGCGCGTGTCGGCTGAGCCGCAATGACACCGGCAATGACACCGGCAATGACACGGCAGCCCCGCGCCACACGCTCGTGTGGCTTCACGCTCCTCGAGGTGCTGGTCGCGCTGACCATCGTGGCGGTGGCGCTGACCGCCGCCATGCGCGCCATGGGCACCATGACCAACGCCAGCGAATCGCTGCAGACGCGCATGCTCGCCACCTGGAGCGCCGAGAACGCCCTGGCCAACCTGCGCCTGCTGCGCAGCTATCCCGACCCGGGCGCGCGCGCCTACACCTGCTCGCAGGGCGACACCCAGCTGTGGTGCGAAGAGACCGTCGCCACCACGCCCAACCCGGTCTTCCGCCGCGTCGAGATTGCCGTCTACCCCGACGCCAGCAAGTCCGTGCGCCTGGCGTGGCTCGTGACCCTGCTCCCCAACGATGCGCGCAATGTCTTCTAACCGATCGCGCGCACGCGGCTTCACCCTGCTCGAGCTGCTGGTGGCGATCACGCTGCTGGCGATCCTGGCCGTGCTGGCTTGGCGCGGGCTGGACAGCATGACGCGCACGCACGAGGCGCTGGCCCAGCGCGACGAGCGCATCGAAGCGCTCAAGACCGCCTACGCCCAATTCGACGACGACTGCACGCAGCTGGCCGACCCGAACACGCTGTCGCGCCCACCGGTGGAGATGGACGCCAACGGCGTGCTGATGGTGCGCGACCGCCGCGACGACGGCCAGGCGCCGGCCTGGCAGGTGGTGCTGTACCGCATCGTCGACGGCCGCCTGGAGCGCCTGCAAAGCCAGCCCATCACCAACCGTGGCGACCTGCGCGGCGCGTTCGACAGCCTGCGCCAGGGCGGCGCCAACGCGGCGCGCTACCGGCTGGCGGAAAACGTCGACAGCATCGCCGCGCGCGCCTGGATCGAACCGGGCGGCTGGATGGACAGCACCGGTGCGCTGTCCGCCACGCTGTTCCCGGGTGGCAGCAACACCACCACGCAGACGGGCCTGCCCACGGCATCGGCACCCGCCGCCTCGGTGCCGGCCGCCAGCGGTGTGGTGGTGCCGGTGGCGTCTGTGCGTGCGGTGGAGCTGGCGCTGCTGGTGCGCATGACGCCGCAGGGCGCACCGCAGCGATTTACGCGCATCTGCATGACGGGGCTCTAGGATGAAACAACGCCCGCGCCATCACCGACCGAACCTGTCCCACCGCCCGCGCGGCGCCGCCGTCGTCATGGCGCTGCTGGTGGTGACGCTGGCGGTGGTGATCGTCTCGGGCATGCTGTGGCGCCAGCAGGTGGAGATCCGCGCGGTGGAAAACCAGCGCCTGAAAGCGCAGGCCATCTGGATCGCGCGTGCCGGCATCGACTGGGCGCGGCTGATCCTGCGCGACGACCAGCGCCGCACCGGCGCCGTCGATCACCTGGGCGAGATCTGGGCGGTGCCCATCCAGGAGACCAAGCTGTCGGACTTCCTCGGCAGCTCGCTGCGCACCGACACGGCAGGCGAAGACTCGTACCTGTCCGGCCGCATCTTCGATGCCCAGGCACGCTTCAACCTGATGAACCTGCTGACCATGCAGACGCTGGGCACGCGCACCGTGGTCACCGGACGCGACAAGGGCGGCATCAGGGCCTATGGGCAGCTGCTGCAATCGCTCGGCCAGGACCCGAACCTGGCGGACGTCACCGCGACATATCTGGCGCGCATGCTGGGCGGTATCCAGTCGCTCGAGGGCAGCAGCCAGGGCGGACAAGGCGGCAGCAGCGGTGATAGCGGTGGTGACACCAGCGGCGGCAACGGCCCGCGCCCGCTCGACGACGTTGACAGCCTGCTCGCCATCCCCGGCTACACGGCGGACACGGTGCGCGCGCTGCGCCCGTTCGTGATCGTGCTGCCCACGCGCACCCTGGTCAACGCCAACACCGCACCGGCCGAGGTGCTGGGCGCGGTCATCCCCAACCTGACCATCGACCGCGCCCGCGCCTTGGTGCAGGCCCGCGACCGCGCCTACTTCCGCAACCTCGCCGATATCACCAATCAGCTGCGCGGCATCGCGCCCGGGGTGGACACGGGCAGCGCCAACAACCTGCTCGACGTGCAAACCCACTACTTCCTGGTCTACGGCATGGCGCGCCACGAGCGTGCGCAGGTAGGGGAAGTGGCGCTTGTTTCACGTGGCGATCCGGTCAACAATAACGCCACCCGCATCGTCTGGGTCCGCCGCATCGACAACATTCCGCAATGATGGCGGCACAACACCCTCCGTATGAACGTTGCGTGACCTTGGCCTTCGCCGTATTGTCATCCGCATCGTTCAGCATCGCGGACTTTGCGCAGTACGGCGGCCTCCCCGTTTGTAGCTCGCGTCTTTACCCGAATCGAGGAGCGGTTTGACGACCTCCCTGTACGTGCGCCTGCCGCACCGGCCCATCCAATCGCCCGAACGCTGGTCGCTGGGCGCGCTCGCGTCCGTGCCGTTTGCGCTGGTGCGCGAGGAAGGCGCGCAGCGCAATTTGGAAAGTTCGCAGCGCGTCCTGCGCGAAGGCACCGCGCGCATCGACGAACTGCCCGCCGCTGATCGGCTGGTCCTGCTGCTGCCCGCCGCCGACGTGCTGCTGGTGCCGGCCACGGTGCCGCCGCTGGCGCCCTCCAAGCTGCGCCTGGCACTGCCCAACCTGGTGGAAGACCGGTTGGTGCAGGACGCCCAGCAATGCCATATCGCGCTGGGTCCACGCCTGGGTGGCGCGCCCGCGCAAGGCTGGCGCGCGCCGCGCGAGCCACAATCGCGCGCGCTGATGATTGCCGACCGCGCCTGGATCCGCTTCCTGCTCGACAGCGTGGCCGGGCACAAGCACCGCACTTGCCATCTGCTGCCGGCGCAGCTGTGCCTGCCGTTTGAAACACCCAGCGTGGCCGCATCGTCTGCCGAAGCCGTCCAGGCTGCCGAAGCGCGTGCCGAGCCCTCGCTCGACGCGGCTGAAGGCAGCCCTGCCGAAGCACTGGTCACCGCACCCGCCACCATCGCGCTCGACGCCGCCACGGCGACCGACCCCGACGCGCCACCCGCCGTCGACATCACGGTGCGCATCGGCGCCGCCGAAGGCTACGGCCTGCGCGTGCTGCCCGCCCACGTGGCCGACTGGCTGGCGATCGCACCCGCGCCGGCTCGGTTGATGGTGTCGCCGGCGCTGCGCGAGTTGGCGCCGGGGCTGTCCGCCGATCCGGCTGCGGCCAAGCTCGATTGGTCCGCCTGGGCTGCCGGCGCGCGCGCCGCGCTGGCCTCGGGCAACGCCGACCTGTGCCAGTTCGACTTCGCCCACGGCGGCATGACCGGCGTGGACTGGAGCGTGTGGCGGCTGCCGGTAGCCCTGGCCGTGGTGCTCGTGCTGGTCCAGCTGATCGGCATGAACGTGCAGTGGCTGACGCTGCGCGCCGAGCAGAAGCGCCTGGACACGGCCATGCGCGCGCAGCTGCAGACCGCCTTCCCGAATACCCCCGTGATCCTCGACCCGCCCGCGCAGATGCGCCGCCAGGTCGAGCAACTGCGGCTGGCCGCCGGCAAGTCGGCGCCGGAAGACTTCCTGCCGCTGGCCGACCGCTTTGCCCAGGCCGCCACCAGCCTCGCGCCCGATGCCCTGCTGGCCCTGGACTACCACGGCCGCGCGCTGACGATCACGCTCAAGGAAGGCACCAACACCGCCACGCTGCGCACCGCCGCCCGCGCCGTCGGCCTGAAGATGGACAGCGCCGAAGCCCCGCGCAGCGGCGAGACGGTCGTGCCCGGCTCGCGCTGGACGGTCTCCCTCGCGCAATAACGAGTTCACATGGCTACCTCCTCCAACGCTTCCAACGCCTCCGCCGCACGACGCCGGCTGCCCCGCATCGGCGTGCCGGATGCCGTGCGCGACGCGGCCACCGCCTTCTGGATGCAACGCGAGCCGCGCGAGCGCCGCATCCTGGCCGGCGGCGGCGCGATCCTGGCGCTGGTCCTGATCTATCTGCTGTTCTGGGAGCCGGCCTTCGAAGGCCGCCGCAAGATCGAAAAGGCCCTGCCCGAGATGCGCAGCCAGCTCGCCGAGATGGAAACGCTCGGCCAGGAGGCGCGCGGGCTGTCGGCCATCACCGCCACGCCGGTGCCGCACGGCAACGACCTGCAGGACGCACTCAATGCGAGCCTCACCGCCCACGGGCTGAAGGCCACGCGCATGGCGTTCTCGGGCGAGAGCGTGCAGGTGCAGCTCGACAAGGTGCCGTTCGGCGCCGTGGCCGAGTGGCTGCAGGAAGTGAAGCAGGCCCAGCGCATGAAGGTGATCGACGCAGGCATCAAGTACGTGGGCGCCACCGCGCTGGTCAATGTCACGGCCACGCTGCAGGGCCCGGCTGCCGGCGCCGGCAGCCGCTGAGGCAGACGCCGATGGCCATCGAATCCCTCCCCCCGCTGCGACTGCGCCGGCGCACGCCTGCCGAGGGCGAGCGCACGCACCTGGGCTGGCGCATCGTCGTGGGCGTCGCGGCCGTACTGGCGGTGGCAGTGACGGTGGTGTCGCAATACCCCGCTGCGTGGGCGGCCGAGCGCGTGGCCGAAGCCACCGGCCAGCGTGTGGTACTGGCCGATGCGCAAGGCAGCATCTGGCATGGCAGCGCCACGCTGGCACTGACTGCGGGGGCAGGCGCCCGCGATGCGACGGTGCTCCCAGGGCGGCTGTCGTGGTCGGTCGACGTGCTGCCGCTGCTGACCGGCACGCTGCGCGCGCACCTGGCGCACGACCGCGCGCTGGGGCAGCCGGTCACGCTGGCGGTCACGCCGGGCGGCTGGCAGGTCGAAGCCGGGGAGATGTCGCTGCCGGCCTCGCTGCTGGAGGGCATCGGCGCGCCGTTCAACACGCTCAAGCTGGACGGCCAGCTGCGCGCGCAATGGACCCCGCTGTCGGGCCAGTTCGGCGGCGGCAAGGGCCAGCCGGATACCGCGCAGGGCGCGCTGACCGTCACACTCGAGCAGGTATCATCCAGCCTCAGCCGCGTGCGGCCGCTGGGCAGCTACCGCGCGGTGCTGGCGTTTGCCGGCGTGGCAGGCGCGAGTGGTCAACCGGCGGCCCAGCTGACGCTGTCGACGCTGGCCGGGCCGCTATCGCTGCAGGGCCAGGGCACGGTCGGCCGGGGCGCACATTTTGACGGCATGGCACGCGCCACGCCGGAGTCGGAACCGCAATTGATCGGGCTGCTGAGCCTGATGGGCCCGCGCGACGGCACGGACTATCGCCTACGCTTTTGATCCAAGCCGGCGCCCAAATCACACGCCTGCAACTACGAACGACGAGACCATGCACAACGCCTCTCTCCGACCCACCGTCCGCGCCATCGTCCTGGCATGCTGCGCAACGATGGTGGCCGGCTCGATGCCCGTCTATGCTGCCCCGCCTGCCAACCCGGCACCGGCGGCAAGCGGTAACCCCGGCAACGAGGTCTCGCTCAATTTCGTCAATGCCGACCTGGAAACCGTGGTCAAGGCCATCGGCGAGGCCACCGGCAAGAACTTCATCGTCGACCCGCGCGTGAAGGGCACCGTCAATCTCGTCACCGAGAAGCCGGTGACGCGCACGCAGGCGCTCGAATCGCTGGGCTCGATCCTGCGCATGCAGGGCTACGCCATCGTCGAGGGCAACGGCTTTACCAAGGTCGTGCCCGAAGCCGATGCCAAGCTGCAGGGCTCGCCCACCAGCGTGGGCACGGGCAGCCGTGGCGGCGGCGAGCAGGTGGTGACGCAGGTGTTCCGCCTGCAATACGAATCGGCCAACAACCTGGTGCCGGTGCTGCGGCCGATGATCGCGCCCAACAACACCATCACTGCGTACCCGGCCAACAACACGCTGGTCATCACCGACTATGCGGACAACCTGCGCCGCATCGGCCGCATCATCGCCTCGATCGACAATCCGGCCGCCGGCGAGACCGAGCTGATTCCGCTCAAGAACGCGGTGGCGCTGGACGTGGCGGCCACACTGCAGAAGCTGTTGGACCCGTCTGGCGGCGGTGGCGCGGCCGCGGGCGCCGGCGCCGCGCTGTCGGACCCGAGCCTGCGTACTTCGGTGGTGGCCGAGCCGCGTTCAAACAGCGTGATGATCCGTGCCTCCAGCGCGGCACGCCTGTCGCAGGCCAAACAACTGATCGCCAAGCTGGATGTGCCGAGCGCGCGCCCGGGCAATATCTGGGTGGTGCCGCTCAAGAACGCCAACGCGGTGCAGCTGGCGGCCACGCTGCGCGCCATTGTGGCGGCGGATGCCACGCTATCGGCTTCGCAGTCGACTGGCCCCGGCGGCCAGAGCGCGGCGCAAGGCGCGCAGGCGCAGCAGCCGACCACCGGCGGCACGGGCACCCAATACCAGGGGACGCAAAGCACCTCCGGCACCTCGGGCAGCGGCAGCGGCATGGGCAGCGGCAGCTCGTCGTTCCGCGCCTCGTTCGGCCAGAGCAACCTGCCGACCACCGGCGGCATCATCCAGGCCGACCCCGCCACCAACGCGCTGATCATCACCGCCAGCGAGCCGGTCTACCGCAACCTGCGCGCCGTGATCGACGACCTGGACGCGCGCCGCGCACAGGTCTACATCGAGTCGATGATCGTCGAGGTGACCTCAGACAAGGCCTCGCAACTGGGCATCCAGTGGATGGTGGGCGCAGGCGGGCCGAACACGTACGGCTTTGGCGGCACGAACTTCGGCAGCGGCGTGGGCAACATCCTGAACCTGGGGGTGATCGCCGCCACGGTGGGCAGTGGCGGGATCGGCAGCACCGCGGCGCAGACCGCCCTGACCGCCCTCACCGGCAGCAACGTCTCGGGCGTGAACGGCGGCAACTTCGGCGTGTTCAACAAGAGCACCGGCCTGGGCGCGATCCTCTCGGCGCTGGGCTCGGACGGTTCGGTCAACGTGCTGTCCACGCCCAACCTGATCACGCTGGACAATGAAGAGGCCAAGATCCTGATCGGACAGAACGTGCCGATCACCACCGGCTCGTATGCCCAGACCGGCAGCGCGGCCTCGGTCTCGCCGTTCCAGACGGTCGACCGCAAGGATGTCGGCATCACGCTGCGCGTCAAGCCGCAGATCACCGATGGCGGGCTGGTGAAGATGCAGATCTTCCAGGAGTCTTCCGCGATCGTTGGTGGCACGCAGAACGTTGCGAATTTCCCGCAGGGCCCGACCACCAACGTGCGCTCGATCGAGACCAATGTGCTGGCCAACGACGGCCAGGTGATCGTGCTGGGCGGCCTGCTGGAAGACAACTACCAGGACGCCGAGCAGAAGGTGCCGGGCCTGGGCGACATCCCTGTGCTGGGCGCGCTGTTCCGCTCGGAGAGCAAGCAGCGCAAGAAGACCAACCTGCTGGTGTTCCTGCGCCCATACATCCTGCGCACCGCCGAGGCGACCAGTGCGCTGTCGGACAACCGCTACAACTATATCCGCGAGACGCAGCAAGGCTTTGTCTCGCCCAACTGGCTGCCGACCACCTCGGACAAGGACACGCCGGTGCTGCCGTCGCCAGAGTCGATGCGCCCGGCACAGAATTTCGGTGATGTGTCGGTGGTGCCCAAGGGCCCGGCCGGCATCCAGGTGCCGCCCGGCGCGCCGATGCCGCAATCGACCACGCGCAGCGAGCCACGCCTGCAGAACTTCGCAGCGCCCACCTCGGGCGGCTACGACAGCAACGCGCCCCGCAATGGTGGCTGAGGCAGCGAAAAGGACCGCGACCATGGCCACGCAAGCCCCCCTCACCGACGCGCGCACGCTCGAACCACCTTCGCAATCGGCCGTGCGGCTGGTGCCGTACGCCTTTGCACGCGACGCCCGCTTGCTGGTCGCCCGGCAGGACGTTGACACGCTCGAAGTGTGGGTGTGCCCGGAGACGTCGCGCACCGCATTGGCCGAACTGGCCCGCGTGTACGGCGCGCTGCGGATCGTGAACCTGGACACCGGCGCCCTCTCCACCGCCACGCAAACCGCCTACAACGCCCAGGACGGCAGCGCCGCCCAGGTGGTAGGCGAGGTGGAAGGCGAAGTCGACCTGTCGCGCCTGATGCAGGACATTCCCGCCGTGGAAGACCTGCTCGAATCGGAAGACGACGCGCCGATCATCCGCATGATCAATGCGCTGCTCACGCAGGCTGCGCGCGAAGGCGCGTCCGATATCCATATCGAGCCGTTCGAGAACGCCTCGGTGGTGCGCTTCCGCGTGGACGGCACGCTGCGCGACGTGGTGCGCCCGAAGAAGGCGCTGCACGGCGCGCTCATTTCGCGCATCAAGATCATGGCGCAGCTCGACATCGCCGAGAAACGCCTGCCGCAGGACGGCCGCATCACGCTGCGCGTGGGCGGGCGCCCGGTTGACGTGCGCGTCTCCACCCTGCCCACCGGCCACGGCGAGCGCGCGGTGCTGCGTCTGCTCGACAAGGAAGCCGGCCGGCTGGACCTCGGCAAGCTCGGCATGGGCGCCGAGACGCTGGCGCGCTTCGACCGCCTGGTCAACCAGCCGCACGGCATCGTGCTCGTCACCGGCCCGACCGGTTCCGGCAAGACGACCACGCTGTACGCGGCGCTGTCGCGCCTGGACGCGGCCTCCACCAACATCATGACGGTGGAAGACCCGATCGAGTACGACCTGGACGGCATCGGCCAGACCCAGGTCAACCCGAAGATCGACATGACCTTCGCCAAGGCCCTGCGCGCCATCCTGCGCCAGGACCCGGACGTGGTGATGATCGGGGAAATCCGCGACCTGGAGACCGCACAGATCGCCGTGCAGGCCTCGTTGACCGGTCACCTAGTGCTGGCGACGCTGCACACCAACGACTCCGCTTCGGCCGTCACGCGACTGATCGACATGGGGATCGAGCCGTTCCTGCTGTCGTCGTCGCTGCTGGGCGTGCTGGCGCAGCGGCTGGTGCGCCGCCTGTGCGTGCACTGCCGCCGCGAGGAAGTGCTGGAACTCACGCCCGCCGAGGTGGAGGCCGTAGCCGGGACGCCAGCCGTCGACGGCGTGGCGCCGGCGGGGCCGTCACATCGCTCGGTGTGGCACCACGTCGGCTGCGAGCGCTGCGGCAACTCCGGCTATCAGGGCCGCACCGGCGTCTACGAGCTGCTGACCGTCACGCCCGAAATCCAGACCATGATCCACCGCCAGGCCGCTGAATCCGAGATCAAGTCATTCGCCATCGGCCAGGGCATGCAGACCATGCGCGCTGATGCGCAGCGCTGGATCGACGTGGGCGCCACGTCGCTCGAAGAAGTGCTGCGCGTAACACGTGACTAAGGCGCGACTGAGCGAGTAGCTACCCATGCCAGCCTTCCGCTACGAAGCCGCCGACGCCTCCGGCCGCACCGACAAGGGCGTCATCGAAGCCGACAGCGCGCGCCAGGCGCGCACCGTGCTGCGCGCACGCGGGCTCACGCCGCTGGTGGTCGATGCGCTCGGCGCGCAGGCGACCAAGCGCGCCGCATCGAGCTTCGGCAAGCGGCTCACCGCGCAGGAGAACGCGCTGGTCACGCGCCAGCTCGCCAGCCTGCTGGTCGCCGGCCTGCCGCTGGATGAGGCGCTCGCCGCGCTGGCCGACCAGGCCGAGCGCGCCTACGTGGGCGAACTGCTGGCCGCCATCCGCTCAGAGGTGGTGGGCGGCAGCTCGCTGTCGGTGGCGCTGGCGCAGCACCCGCGCGACTTTCCGGACATCTACCGCGCGCTGGTCTCGGCCGGCGAGCACTCGGGCAACCTGGGTCTGGTGCTCACGCGCCTGGCCGATTACATCGAAAGCCGCAACGCGCTCACCTCCAAGATCAAGCTGGCCTTCACCTACCCCGCCATCGTGACGGTGGTGGCGTTTGCCATCGTGATCTTCCTGCTGTCGTACGTGGTGCCGCAGGTGGTGAGCGTGTTCGCCAACACCAAACAGAAGCTGCCGACGCTGACCGTCATCATGCTGTGGCTGTCGGACTTCGTGCGCAACTGGGGCTGGCTGGCGGCGATCGTGCTGGTGGTGATTGGGCTGATCATCCGCAACCTGCTCAAGCAGCCGGCGCTGCGGCTGTCGTGGCATAAGTGGCTGCTGACGGCGCCGCTGTTTGGCAAGCTCGTGCGCGGCTACAACACCGCGCGCTTTGCCAGCACGCTGGCCATCCTTACCAGCGCCGGCGTGCCGATCCTGCGCGGCCTGCAGGCGGCCGGCGAGACGCTCAACAACGTCGCCCTCAAGACCAACGTGGAGGATGCCTCCACACGCGTGCGCGAAGGCACCTCGCTGGCGCGCGCGCTGGCGGCGCAGAACCAGTTTCCGCCCGTGCTGGTGCATTTGATCCGCTCGGGCGAAGCCACCGGCAACCTGCCCGCCATGCTCGAACGCGCTGCGCAGGGCGAAGCCCAGGAGCTGGAGCGCCGCACGCTGTTCCTCACCGGCCTGCTCGAACCCGCGCTGATTCTGACGATGGGCGTGGTGGTGCTGCTGATCGTGCTGGCGGTGCTGATGCCGATCATCGAGATCAACCAGCTGGTGCACTGAATCTGTCGGGCATCTGCGACACCATTGCAACGATTGGTGTCGCCGCCCGGGTGCAGCACCCGGCCGCATGGACATGCCGCGTGACCGCCGTCATGCTGGCGGGTTGTTCTTGCTGACACCCATTCCACCGATCATGCCTCGCCCGTCGTACCACCGCGCCCAGCCCGCGCAGGCCCTGCCTGCCGGCGACGCGTGCGCGCGTGCCGGCGTCGCGCATGATCCCCTCCCGGCCCACGCGGCCATCCGTCACATCCTGCTCGCCCGGCTTTCGTAAGCCGTGCGGGGCGCCGGCCATCAGGCCTCCAGCTTCGCACGGCCCGCCGCCTCAGCCTCCCCTGACAACACCACGTGCATGACGCCCGCCCGCGTCGTGCCACGGCACGTCCGCGCGCCCATGCGCCGGACGCCGCCGCAGGAAGTGACCCCATGGAACTCACCCAGAACTTCATCAAGGCCAAGCGCCCGTGCGCGAGTGGCTACCGCTGGTACGTCCGCAATCGTGACGGCGGCACCGATTATCAACACCTGCTCGACGGCCTGGTGCGCGATGGGCGCATCACCGATGCCTGCTGGCTGCTCGACCAATTCGGCGCCACCGATGCCATCCTCGAAGCCGATGCCATCGAGGCCGATGCGCTCGTCTTTGCGGGCACCATCGTCGTACGGGGCGGCCTGCACATTGGCACCGTGCTGCGTGCAGGCGGTGCCATCCGCGCGGGCGGCGGCATCCGAGCGGGCGAGGCCATCACGGCCGGCGGCGACCTCGAGACCGCCGGTGCGCTGCATTGCGACGGCACCATCGAGGCTGGCGGCGATATCCGCGCAGACTGGAGCGTGACCGCCGCCGGCGCGCTGCGCGGCGGCGGGCTGCTGCGCGTGCGGCGCGATCTGCACTGCGACGCGGGCGTCGAGACCGCCAGCGACATCGTGATCGGTGAAGACGCGCTGGTGCACGGTCCGCTGCGCAGCGGCAAGGGCATCCGCGCGGGGGGTGATCTGCACGGCCACGCGGGTGTCGCCGCCGCCTGCGGCATTCTCGCGGGCGGTTGGCTGCGGGCCGGTACCCACCTGGAAGCCGGCTGGGGCATCAAGGCCGGCGGCGATGTGGAATGCGACGGCGCCATCCGCGCCGGAGAAGGCATCGAGGCGGACGGCACGATCCTGGCGGGCGTGGGCTATGGCATCTATGCCGGCCTCGGTGTGCGCATGGCGGATTGGCCGGCCAGCGCACGGGTGCTGGCGCACGCACGGCCGCCACAGCTGATCAGCGGCCATTGGGAGGTGCCATGCACAGCGCGCTGATCCTGCCCGGCCTGCACTTGCCCATCGTGCCCGACCTGGCCGCGCCGGTGCGCAGGCTGTTGCGCCCGCTAGGGCTGCGTATCGACGTGGACCAGACGCCGGCCGATGTCGATCGCGAACTGGATGCGCTTTACGAACGGATATACCAGCCCAGCACCCCGCTGCATGGCATGGACACGGCGGGCTCGGGCATCCCCGGCTTTCGCCTGCATACGCGCGAGGCCGATGGCGAGCTCTACATTTATGTGGAGGACATCGCGCAGCGGCGGCTGGCGGGCTACACGGTGTTCAACCGGCTGATCGAACTGGATCGGCGGGCGGATCGCTATCTGCGGGCGCCGCACTCCAAGTATGCCGCGGGGTATCAGCGGCGAGGGCTGGCTTCTGCGGTGTATCGGCGGGCGCTGGAGAGCGGCTGGTGCCTGATGAGCGGAGCGCGGCAGTCAGCGGGGGCACATGCGCTGTGGGAATCGCTGGCGCGGCGGTATCCGTCTGGGTATGTGCGGGTGGAGCGCAAGCGGCTAACCTATCTGGGGGCGCGCGTCTCGGGCGCGGTGCTCGATAGCCTGGAGACACGGCGCATGTTGTTGGGGGGCGGGTGGACGGTGGAAGGGTTGGCCGGCGTGACAGGCATGCTCCTGGGCGAATGCGTGCCCTGAACCTTGGCCCTTCGCGGGCGATTCGCCACAACCGCCGGGGATGAAAGCCGCACCTGGAGCGATCAAGACACCAGCTCACCGATCACCTCGCCAAGCGTTCGCACCAACCCCTCCATCTGGGCAGCGGGCACGCCGCCATACCCCAGCACCAGCCCGTTGTACGCCCCCTGCGTATCCGGCAAACAAAACCGCGACAGCGGCCGCAGCACCAGCCCCCGCGTGCGCCCCACGCGGCTGACCTCCGTATCGGCGATCGGCACATCCAGCCGCACCGAGAGATGCATCCCCCCGGCCCCGCCGGACACGGTCAGCACGCCACCCAGATGTCGCTCCAGCGCATCCTGCAGCGCCGCGCGCCGCTCGGCATACAGCCGCCGCATGCGCCGCAGATGCCGCGTGAAATGCCCCGCCTCAATGAAGTCCGCCAGCGCCAGTTGCTCGGCCACCCGCCCGCGCAGCATCAGCGCCCCGGCGGTGCGCCGCAGCACCGGCGCCAGCGCGGGCGGCACCACCATGAAGCCGATCCGCAACGCCGGAAACATCACCTTGCTGAAAGTGCCGAGGTAGATCACGGGCGCGTCTTCGGCCAAGCCCTGCACGGCGGAGAGCGGCGCACCCTGGTGGCGGAATTCGCTGTCGTAGTCGTCTTCGATGATCCACGCGCCGGCCGCGCGCGCCTGCGCCACCAACGCCAGCCGCCGCTCCAGGCTCATCACCGCGCCCAGCGGGTACTGGTGCGACGGCGTGATGTAGATCAGGCGCGGCGGCGTGTCACGCCAATGCTCTGGGCGCGGGGCGAGGCCATCGGCATCGACGGGAATCGGCACCAGCCGCAGGTTGGCGGCCTGGAACGCGCAGCGCGCGCCGTTGTAGCCGGGGTTTTCGACCCAGGCGTTGTCGCCGGCATCGGCCAGGGTGCGGGCGCACAGGTCCAGCCCGTTCTGGGTGCCGTCGGTGATGAACACCTGCGCGGCCTCGCAGCGCACGCCGCGCGAGACGCGCAGGTACTCGGCAATCGCCTGGCGCAGCGCGACGTTGCCTTCGACCGGCATGTAGCCGAGCTGGGCGGGACCGACGTTGCGCCAGGCGCGCTCCATGCAGCGTCGCCATTGCGCGAGCGGGAATTCGTCGAGCGCGGGCGAGCCGGGCAGGAAGGGCAGCGGGTCGTCCATGCCGTTGCCGGGGCGTTCGATGTGGGCAACACGCTTGGATAATGTGAGCGCCTGCGCCTGCGCCGGCGTTTGCGCAGGCGCCTGCTGCAAGCCGACGCGCGCCACCACCGTCCCCTGCCGCCGCCCGACCACGAAGCCCTCGGAGGCCAGCCGCTCATACGCATACAGCACCGAGTTGCGCGCCATCGACAACTCATCGGCCAGGGCACGCGAAGGCAGCAGGCGGGTGCCCTCTTCGCTCTTGCCGCTCAGGATGGCCGCGCGCAGGCAGGCATACAGACGGTGCTGCCGCGACATCCGCACCAGGGCCTCGCGGCCGGTCTCGCGCTCGAAACTCGACAGCAGCACACCGTAGTCCATCTTGGCTCCATCAATCATCTGATACGTGGGTCTACGCATGGTGCCACGATTTTCTTATCGTGGACGCATTCCCAATGCTCAGGAGCCTTGCCATGACGACGACCGAAGCCACGCCACCGTCCGCACGCACGCGCGTGCGCCGCGTCGCCCAGCGCAGCCACTACGACCGCACCACGCTGTACACCATCATCGACGCGGCCTACCTGTGCCACCTCGCCTTTGCAGACGAACACGGCGTGCATTGCATCCCCACCGCCTGCTGGCGCGAGGGAGATCACCTCTATATCCACGGCTCCAACGGCAGCCGCATGCTCAAGCTGGCCGCCAGCGGCGCGCAGGTGTGCGCGACCATCACGCACCTCGATGGGCTGGTGCTGGCGCGCTCGGCATTCCACCATTCGATGAACTACCGCTCGGCGGTGGTCTACGGCGCGTTCGAGGTGGTGGAAGGCGCGGCCAAGGTGGCAGCGCTCGATACCTTTGTCGAGTTCATCGCGCCCGGCCGCTCGGGCGAGGTGCGCCCCGGCAACAGCAAGGAGCTGGCGGCGACGACCGTGCTGCGCATTGCGCTGGATGAGGCGGCATCCAAGATCCGCACCGGCGGGCCGAAGGATGATGAGGAGGATATGGACATCCCCGTCTGGGCGGGCGTGCTGCCGATGGCATTGCAGCCGCAGATGCCGATCGTCGAGGCCGCGCCCTCCGGCATGCCTGCCTATGTGCGGCAATGGCAGGCCCGTGCGGACGAACCCGCCGACCAGGCGATGACGTCATGACCGCCGCCGTCAGCACCTCCGCCCCCACCGGCGACGCACGTGCTGCATGGCTGCTGCTCGGCGTGGTCGCGCTGGCGTGGGGCATCAACTGGCCGGTGGGCAAGGCACTGCTGGCCTACCTGCCGCCGATCTGGCTGGTCGCGTTGCGCTCGGCGGTCGGCACCGTCGCGCTGCTAGCGATCTGCCTCTTGCGCGGCCGGCTCGTCGTGCCCAAGCGCGGTGACATTCCCGTCATCCTCAGTGTGGGCGTGCTGCATATGACGGCGTTTTCGGTGCTGGTCAGCCTCGGCCTGCAGTTCGTACCGGCCGGGCGTTCGGTGGTGCTGGCCTACACCACGCCACTGTGGGTCGTGCCCGGCGCGTGGCTGCTGCTTGGCGAGCCACTGACCGGGCGGCGCCTGCTAGGGGTCGGGCTGGGGCTGTTGGGGTTGCTGCTGATCTTCAATCCGCTGACGTTCGATTGGCACGACCGGCGCGCCGTCTTCGGCAACGGATTGGTGATGCTGGCCGCGTTGTGCTGGGCGGCCAGCATCCTGTACGTGCGTTCGCACAGGTGGGTGACGCCGCCGTTCGAGCTGGTGTTCTGGCAGGCGCTGCTGGCCACCTGTCTGCTGGTGCCGCTGGCGGTTGTGCACGATGGCGTGCCTGCGATCGACTGGCAGCCCCGGCTGATGGCACTGCTCCTGTATGGCGGCATGTTTGGGATTGCGCTGGCGTACTGGGCGGTGACGACGGTCAACCGGGCGTTGCCCGCGACGACCACCTCGCTTGGGCTGTTGGGGGTGCCGGTGTTTGGGATGGTGTGTTCTGCGGTGGCGCTTGGCGAGTCGGTTGGCGCTGCGCTGGTGGGGGCGATGGGGTTGATTCTGGGGGGAGATCGGAAGAGCAC
>CAJXMR010000036.1 GCA_913056305.1 uncultured Ralstonia sp. | reverse complement strand
TCAGGATGCGGCTGCCGCAGCGGATCGCCTCCGGAATCGAGTGCGTGACGAACAGAACAGTGAATCGTGTCTCGTCCCACAGTTGCAGCAGCTCGTCCTGCATCTTGCGGCGCGTGAGCGCGTCGAGCGCGGCAAACGGCTCGTCCATCAGCAGCACATCGGGCTCCATCGCCATGCCGCGCGCGATCGCCACGCGTTGCTTCATCCCGCCCGACAGCATGTGCGGATGGTGGTCGGCAAACTTGGTGAGGTTGACCTTGTGGATGTAGTGCAGCGCGCGTTCCTCGGCCTCGCGCGCACCCAGCTTGCCCGTGGAGAGCAGCGGAAACAGCACGTTCTCCTTCACCGTCTTCCACGGCAGGAGCTGGTCGAATTCCTGGAACACCATCATGCGGTCCGGCCCCGGCTTGGTCACCGGCTGGCCCTTCAGGCGGATCTCACCCTCGGTGGGCGTGAGGTAGCCGCCGATGGCTTTGAGCAAGGTCGACTTGCCGCAGCCCGATGGCCCCAGCAGGATGTAGCGCTCGCCGGGGTAGACCTCGAAGTCGACGCGGTAGGTGGCCGTGACCAGATGCTGGCGGGTCTTGTACTGCAGCGTCACGCCGCGTACGTCCAGCAACGGCGGAGGGTTCGCCTGCATGGGGTTGTCTCCTGTTTGTGCTTTTTTTTGGTGTGAGTGGGCAAGGCTTGCGGCGCTATCGGATATCGACGTGATACCGGAAATGCGCCGCCGCGCCGCGTGAGCGCCGCCACTCGAGCGGCACGCGGTCGTAGCCGCGCGCGATGCGCTCGATCACCATGACTGGGTCGCCGGTCTGGATGCGCAGCAGGCGCGCGTAGGTGGCGTTGACGGCTTCGGCGGTGAGCGTTTCTTCGGCACTCGCGACGATCTGGCCGCAGTGCGATTCGTACAGCGGATAGAGCAGGTCGCCGAAGGCGCCGAGGTCCAGCGTGGCGAGATCGGCAAAGCGGTCGTGTGGCAGCCAGATTTCTTCGGCCAGCATCGGGACGCTGTCGAGCAAGCGCAGACGCGTCAGGCGGATGACCGGTGCGCCGGTCTCGATCTGCAGCCCGGCAGCGGGCGCGGACGGCGCATCGAGCACGTCGCGCTTGAGGATGCGGCTCTCGGGGATCCGCCGCTCGCCGCTCTCGCTCTGGAAGCGGAAGAAGCGGAACAGCGAGCTGGCAAAGCTGGCCCGGCGCACGAAGGTGCCGCGCCCCTGGAAGCGCTCCAGCATGCCTTCGGCCACCAGCACGTCCACCGCCTTGCGCACCGTGCCCACGGCCACGTTGTACGTCTTCGCAAGCTCGGCCTCGGTGGGGATGGCGTCGCCGGGGCGCCAGTGCTGCTGGGCGATCTGCGCGGCCAGGTCATCGCGCAATTGCTGGTAGCGGGGCAGGCGGAGGTCGGCGGGCATTGCGGTCAACTATTCATCTAGATGACCAGCCATTGTAGGGAGGTTGACTCGGGTGGGCTGTTCAGGAAAACCCGCAGCCCGAAGTCGTCGTGTTTCGTGTGGCCCCGGCTCTGCGTTGCGTGTGAGTGCGCCTGATCAAGCCGGGTCGACCCCGTAGGCGCGCACGAACGCATCCACTGCCCGTTCGACGATGGCATCGATCTGCGCGTCGCTAAGCTGGAGCTGCAAGTTGAGCAAGCCCGGCTCCACCAGTTCCGATTCCAGCAGACCGCGGAAATGGGCCGCCACCACTTTCGGGTCTGCCTGGCGCAGCTTGCCGGCCTCCATGACGCGCGCGAAGTAGCGCTCCATGAGTTCCATCCCCTTGCGGGGGCCGTTCTCATAGAACAGGCGGCCCAACTCCGGATTGTTTGCCGCGGCGGCAATCACCATACGCTTGACCGCCATTTTCTGCGGCGTATGGAAGCTCTTGGTCACCCGCTGGCTGAAGCTCAGGAGGGTGGCCCTCACGTCTTCGTCCGGATTCAAGAGGGCCAGTGCCTCCGTTGCTGCGGGCGGCAGCCCCATCCCTGGGGATCCGGTGCAGTTCTGGAAGAGTTCCGTCAGTTCTCCGCGTTGTTCCTGGGCCGACCGGCGCACCAGTTCGATGAACAGCGCTTCCTTCGATTCGAAGTAGCGATAGAGCGTTGCTTTCGAGCCGCCGACCCGCGCCGTGATCTCCGACATGGTGGCCTGCTCGAAGCCGACTTCCTCGAATACGTCTTTGGCGGCCGCCAGAATGGCCTCGCGGCGGGCCTCTGTCCTTACTTTCACGTTAAGCGTCTTTTTCGAAACCAATCGGTACAGTTTTGCTTGACAGGCGGGAAAGGTCAAGCATAGCCTTACGGTACTGTACCGTTTCGTTTCGTTATGAAAGTGAATATCGATGGCGGCGGCCGTTCGCCCCGCGCTGCTTTCCGGGCTGTCTCGCTGGCTCCGCTGATTGCCGCCGCAGCGCTGGCGCTGAACGGTTGCGCATTGCAGCCCGCCTACACACCGCCGGACATGGCGGGCCCTGCCGCCTGGTCCGTGCCCTCCACCGAGCAGCCGGCTTCAAGCCAAGCCGAGATGGGCCCATGGTGGCGTGCGCTGGGCGATCCCGCTGTCGATGCGCTGGCCGAGACCGCGCTGGTAGACAATCCCAGCCTGGCCGAGGCCGCGGCACGCATCGACGAAGCCCGCGCGACGCTTGGCATCAACGCCGCCGCTGCGTTGCCCAGCCTGACCGCCAGCGCCAGCACGACTCGCGCCAAGGGGCAAAGCACCGTTGGGCCGAGCACCACCGCGCTCAGCACCTCCGCGGCGGTCGGCCCGTCTTTGAACTGGGAAATCGATCTGTTCGGCCGGATCCGCAATTCGGTGGACGCCGCCAACAACCGGCTGGATGCCCGCACGGCGGATGCTGCCGCAGCGCGTCTTTCCCTTGCCGCCGACGTCGTCAACGACGTGCTCTCGCTGCGCGCCTGCGAAAACTCGCGGGTGGTGCTGGTTGAGGACATCGCCTCGCGGGAGAAGACCTTGGGCCTGACGCGCCTGCGGGCCACCAGCGGTTTCGCCCCGCCTGCGGACGTCGCCCGGGCCATTTCCGGCATCGCCACGGTGCGCACCAACCTTGCTGCCCAGCAGGAACAGTGCGCGCGTCAGGTCAATGCCCTGGTCGCGCTGAGCGGCAAGGATGCGGCGACGGTACGGCAGCAGGTGTTGGGGGCGGGGGCCATGGCTGGCTTCATGCCGCAGCCGCCGGCCGCCGCGCCAGCGTTGCCCGCCGTCGTGCTTGCAGCCCATCCCTCCGTGATTTCTGCCGACCGGGAAGCGGCGGCGGCCTGGGCCGAGATCGGCGTCGCCCGAGCCAACCGGCTGCCGCGCCTGAATCTCGCTGCGCTCCTGACAGGGCAGTGGATCCGGGCCGCCGGCTCCACCCTTGACTTCACCACCTGGTCCGTCGGGCCCAGCCTGACTGGCACGCTGTTCGACGGCGGCGCCGGTGCGGCCAACGTCAGCGCGGCGCAGGCCCGCTATCGCCAGGCCGTGGCGAGCCTGCAAGGGACGCTGCGGACCACCGTCGAGGACGTGGAAAACGCGCTGGCCGCGCAGGCTTCCGCGCAAGACCGGACGGCATCCGCCGGCGAGGCCGCTGCCGCCGCACACACCACGCTCGAGGCCTCCGAGGGTCAATGGAAGGCCGGTGCCGTCAGCCTGTTTGAACTCGAAGACAGCCGCCGTCAGTACGCCTCTGCCCAGGACGCCGAGATTTCCGCCCGGCGCGATCGGGCCCAGGCCTGGGTCGCCCTGGTGAAAGCCACCGGCGGTGCCGTCACACAGACTCCGAAGCCCATTGCTCATGAATAAGCCCACCCCCTATACCTCGGCCATTTTCAGCCGCAAGGTCCTGATCCCCATCGCCCTGTCCGCTGTCGTGGCTGCGGCGGGCTTGCTGTTTCTCGCGCCGCATTCGGCCGCGACCGCAGCACCTGAGCAGCCCGCTGCCGCCCTGACCGTCACCGTGGCCGCCGCCGCGCAAGCCCAATGGCCGGCCACCCTGGACGCCAGCGGCGCCATCGCGCCCTGGCAGGAAGCGGCGATCGGGGCGCAGGTCGCGGGCCTGCGCCTGGCAGAGATCCGCGTCAACGTGGGTGACGAGGTCAAGCGCGGGCAGGTGCTTGCTGTCTTCGACGCCGACCTCCTGCGGGCGGATGAAGCGCGCCTCAAGGCCACCTGGCAGCAAGCCGAGGCCAACCGCCAGCGGGCGCTTCAGCTCAAGAGCTCGGGCGGCATCAGTCAGCAAGATGTGCTCCAGTACGAGACCCAGGCGGAGGTGTCCAAGGCCCAGTTGCGGACCACCCAACTGCAACTGCGCTATGCCGAAGTGACCGCGCCCGACGATGGCGTCATCAGCGCGCGCAGTGCAACGGTGGGCACCGTCTCCAACAGTGGCCAGGAACTGTTCCGCATGATCCGGCAGAGCCGTCTGGAATGGCGCGGCGAACTGACCGCCGCACAGCTTGCCCAGGTGAAGCCCGGCCAGCGTATCGGCCTGGCGCTGCCCGATGGGTCGGCGGCAACAGCCAAGGTGCGCCAGACGGCGCCCAGCCTCGATGGCCAGACCCGCCTCGGCCTCGTCTATGCCGACCTCGAGCCCGGCAGCGCGGCCCGCGCGGGCATGTACGCCAAGGGCAGCGTCGTGTTGGCGCAGAGCGCGGCCGTGATCGTACCGGCGGTCAGCGTGGTCATCCGTGATGGCCGCAGCTACGTGCCCAAACTGGTCGGTGCCAATCGGGTGACGTTGCAAGCCGTCACGGTGGGCCGACGCCAGGGTGACGCGGTGGAGATCGTCTCCGGCGTTGCCCCGGGCGACAGGGTGGTGGTGCAGGGCGCCGCCTTTCTCAACGACGGCGACGTCGTGCGCGTAGCCACCGCCGCGCCGGCTGCCCAGCCGGCAAGGAGCAAGGTATGAACTTCGCCACCTGGTCGATCCGCAATCCGGTCCCGGCCATCCTGCTCTTCATCCTGCTGACCTTGGCGGGCATCTATGGCTTTCGGGAATTGCCGATCGCCAACTTGCCCGACCTGGACTTGCCCTCCGTCACCATCTCGCTGACCCAGCCCGGCGCAGCGCCGGCCCAGCTGGAAACCGAGGTGGCGCGCAAGGTGGAGAACTCGCTGGCCACGCTGTCCGGCGTCAAGCACATGCGCACGTCCATCACAGATGGGCAGGTCAACATCACGCTGGAGTTCATCCTCGAAAAGAAGCTCTCCGATGCGCTGATCGAAACCAAGGACGCGGTGGACCGGATCCGCTCCGACCTGCCCGTCGACCTGCAGCAACCCTCGATCAGCGCGGTGCGGGTGGGGGGTGAGGCGACGCTGCTCTACGCCATCGCTTCCTCGCGCATGGACGAAGAGGCGCTGTCCTGGTACGTGGACGACACGGTCAACAAGACGGTGCTGGGCGTACCGGGTGTCGGCAAGTTCGAACGGGTGGGCGGCGTGCAGCGGCAGGTGCGGGTGGAAGTCGATCCGGTACGCCTGGCGGCGCTGGGTGCCACGGCCGCCGACGTGTCGCGCGCGTTGAGGACCGTGGAGCAGGAATCCTCCGGTGGCCGTGGCCAGTTGGGCGGCACCGAGCAGGCGGTGCGCACCATCGCCACCGTGCGCCAGGCCGAGGAACTGAACCGCCTGCCGCTCGTGCTCAGCGACGGCCGCCGTGTCAACCTGGACCAGGTCGCCACGGTCAGCGACGGCTTTGCGGAGCGCAGCCAGATCGCCTTGCTCGACGGCAAGCGCGTGGTGGGCTTCAAGCTCTACCGCGCCAAGGGTTTCGACGAGACCCGCATTGCCGCCGGCGTGGCGGAAGCCCTGGGCAAGCTCCAGGCGGCCGATCCGAGCCTGCGCTTCACCAAGATTTCCGGCACCGTCGACTACACGCGGGAGCAGTTCGACGGCTCCATGCACATGCTGTACGAAGGGGCGCTGCTGGCCGTGCTGGTGGTCTGGTGGTTCCTGCGTGATTGGCGTGCCACGCTGATCTCCGCCTCGGCGTTGCCCCTGTCCATCCTGCCGGCCTTCGCGGCCATGTACTGGCTCGGCTACTCGCTCAATACGCTGACCCTGCTGGCGCTGGCGGTGATCGTGGGCATCCTGGTGGATGACGCCATCGTCGAGATCGAGAACATCGAGCGCCACAGCCGCATGGGCAAGCCCATCAAGCAGGCGGCCGGCGAAGCGGTGACCGAGATCGCCCTGGCCGTGATCGCCACCACCATGACGCTGGTCGTGGTCTTCATGCCCACCGCCATGATGAGCGGCATTCCGGGGCTCTTCTTCAAGCAGTTTGGCTGGACCGCCGTGGTGGCGGTGCTGTCCTCGCTGCTGGTGGCGCGGGTGCTCACGCCCATGTTGGCGGCCTATCTGCTGAAAGCCCACCCCGGCGAGACCGAAGCCAAGGATGGGCGCCTGATGGTGCGCTATCTGGGCTGGGTGCGCTGGTGTCTGGCCCACCGCTGGCTCACGCTGGTTGCCGCCGTGGCGATCTTCTTCGGCTCGGTGGCGCTTGTCCCGCTGCTCAAGACCGGCCTCATCCCGCCTTCGGACCGGGGCTACAGCAGCGTCAGCGTCGAGTTGCCGCCGGGCAGCAGCCTGGCCGCCACCCGGGCCACGACCGAAGCGGCGCGCGAGGCCATCAGTGGCATCCAGGGCATTGAGCACGTGATGACGATGGTCGGCGACGCGCAGTCCATCGGCGGCGGCCAGACCCAGGCCGGCGAAGTGCGCCGGGCCACCATGACCCTGGTGCTGGCACCGCGCGGCGCGCGGCCGGATCAGGCGGCCATCGAAACCCAGGTGCGCCGCGCCCTGGTCAATGTGCCCGGCGCCCGGTTTTCGCTGGGCGTGGGCGGGCCGGGGGAAAAGATGTCCCTGATCCTGGCCAGCGATGACACGGCAGCCCTGAAAGCCACGGCGCAGGCCCTCGAGCGGCAGTTGCGGGGCGTGGCCGGGCTGGCCAACATCACGTCCACCGCCAGCCTGGAGCGGCCGGAGATCGTCGTGCGACCCAACGCCCAGCGGGCAGCGGAGCAGGGCGTGACCACCGCCGCCATCGGCGAGACGGTGCGCATCGCCACCAACGGCGATTTCGATGCCCAGGTCGCCAAGCTGAACCTCGATAACCGCCAGGTGGCGATCCAGGTGCGCATTCCCGATGCGGCGCGGCAGGAGCTGGATGTGGTGGCCAATCTGCGGGTCCATGGCCGCAACGGCTTGGTGCCGCTCGCCAGCGTGGCGGACCTGTCGGTGGAAAGCGGCCCATCGCAGATCGACCGCTATGACCGGCGCCGCTATGTGACCGTCAGTGCAGACCTGGGCGGCACGCCCCTCGGGCAGGCGCTGGCGGCTGCCAAGGCATTGCCCGCGGCGCAGGCCATGCCCTCCAGCGTCAAGCTGATCGAAACCGGCGATGCGGAAATCATGATGGAATTGCTGGGCGGCTTTGGCATGGCCATCGTCATCGGCCTGCTGTGCGTGTTCTGTGTGCTGGTGCTGTTGTTCCGCGACTTCTTCCAGCCCGTGACCATCCTCTCGGCCGTGCCCCTTTCCCTGGGCGGCGCCTTCGTTGCGCTGCTGCTGAGCCAGGGCATGCTGAGCATTCCGTCCATGATCGGCCTGGTGATGCTGATGGGCATCGTCACCAAGAACTCGATCCTGCTGGTGGAGTATGCGGTGATGGGCATCCATGAACGTGGCCTGTCGATACACGAGGCACTGATCGACGCCTGCCACAAGCGGGCCCGGCCCATTGTCATGACAACGGTCGCCATGATCGCGGGCATGTTGCCGATTGCCCTGGGCCTGGGCGCCGACGCCAGCTTCCGCCAGCCCATGGCGATTGCCGTGATCGGCGGGCTGGTGACCTCCACGGGCCTGAGCCTGCTGGTGGTGCCGGTGGCGTTCACCTTCGTGGACGGGCTGGAGCGCCGCGTGCGCAACTTGTTTGGCCACCGGTCGGCCCAATCTGGTGTGCTATCCCAGGACGAGAAGGAGGCAGCACAAGCATGAGCCACGAGGACAACGACAGCGGAACCCCGCCCCGGCGCATTCGCCGCTTCCTGGCGACGACCGTGGCGCTGATGGCGGCGCTGCATCTCTACATCGGCTGGCGTCTGCTGCCGGATCTGGGCTTGAACGCCCGGGGCTGGGCGGCGGGCATCGCTTTTCTGTGCCTGTCTTCGGTGATGGTTCCGCTTGGGATGGCGGCGCGTTTCCTGATCCGGCCAGCCGAGCGGGCAGACCGCGTCACCTGGTTCGGCGCCTTGCTGATGGGCTTGTTCTCCTCGCTGCTGGTGCTGACCGTGCTGCGTGATGTCGCGCTGATCCTGCTGCCTGCGGCTTGGCGTCACGACTCGGCTCTGGCGGTGCCAGCCCTGGCCCTGCTGGTGACCCTGATCGGTTACGTCAACGCGCGGCGCATTCCCCGCGTCGCCGACGTGGCCGTGCCGATTGCAGGCCTGCCCAAGCCGCTGCACGGCTTCACCATCGCCCAGATCACCGATCTCCACGTCGGGCCCACGATCAAGCGCGACTATGTGGCCGGCGTGGTGGAGCGGCTCAACGCCCTGCATCCGGATCTCATTGCCGTGACCGGCGATCTCGTGGACGGCGACGTCGCGCACCTGGGGCCGCATATCGCACCATTGGGCGACATGCGTGCGCGTCATGGCGTCTTTGCCGTCACTGGCAATCATGAGTACTACTCGGGGGTCGCGCAGTGGGTGGCCGAGTTCGAGCGCCTGGGCATGCGTGTGCTGATGAACGAGCACGCGGTGATCGAACACGACGGCGCGGCACTGGTCGTGGCGGGCGTGACGGACTTCAGCGCGGGCAGCTTCGATCCGGCGCAGGCGAGCGACCCGGTCCGGGCCCTGGACGGGGCGCCGGCCGGCGTGGTGCCAGCCATCCTGCTCGCGCACCAGCCGCGCAGCGCCCCGGCGGCAGAAAAGGCGGGCTTTGACCTGCAGCTCTCGGGACATACCCACGGCGGTCAATTCTGGCCCTGGAGCTTGTTCGTGCCGCTGCAGCAGCCTTTCACGGCAGGCCTGCACAAACTGGGCCGGCTGTGGATCTACACCAGCCGTGGCACCGGGTATTGGGGCCCACCCAAGCGATTCGGCGCGCCTTCGGAGATCACCCTGCTGCGCCTGGAGCCGGCGAAGGCCGATTGATGCGTCACCGGCGCTGATAGACCACGCCCTGGACCGAAACCTGGTCCGGCTCCGGCTTTTCGTCAAAGTGCTTGCGCGCCTGCGCAATGGCGAGCTGGTTGCTGTCCGCCCAGGCGACCAGCGCCATCACCGGTTCCATCAGTGTCTGGCCCAGCGCCGTGAGTTCGTAATCGACGCGCGGGGGAATCGTCGCGAACATCGTCCGTGTGACAAGGCCGTCGCGCTCCAGCCCGCGCAGGGTCAGCGTCAGCATGCGTTGGGAGATGCCGTCGATCTCCCGCTTCAGTTCATTGAAGCGCAGCGGCCCGTCGCGCAGCGTGCCGACGATGTAGAGGCTCCACTTGTCTCCGACGAGGTCAAGGATTTCTCGCGTGGCCCGGCAGTCGCTCTCAGAGGGTTTGGGCATCTTGGTGGATGGGGCGGTGTGACTGGGTGACATTCATGTGCCTTCTTGTGGCCCGGGAATAGGAACAATACATTGCTTCGTACGTTTTGGTAATCCACTAACAAAACGGAAGCTGGTTCCTATTTTATCCCATCATGAGGTTTGCTATGGCAAACAAGAAGACCATCGCCATCTTTGGCGCCGGTACCGGGCTCGGTGCCTCCCTTGCGACGCGGTTCGGGCGCGAGGGCTATCGCGTTGCATTGGTCGCGCGCCGTGCCGCACCGCTTGAGGAGCGCGTTGCTGAACTGACTCGCGCAGGCATCGAGGTGGCCGCGTTCCCGGCCGATCTCACCAATCTCGACAGCATTCCCGCGCTGGTCCGTTCCATCGAGGCGCGATTCGGTGCGATCGACGTCGCCGTCTACCAGCCGGTCGGGCACGTCGGCTTCGTGCCTGCCGTGGAGCTCGATGCCGCAAAGCTCCAGGCGATGGCGAACATCTTCACCTTCGCGCCGGTTGAGGTGGCGCATGCGGCGCTGCCTGGCATGCTGGCGCGCGGTGATGGCGCGATCGTCATCGTTGGTGGGCTCACGGCCTTGGTTCCGATGCCGGGTTTGAGCGGCGTCGGCCCGTTGATGGCGGCCGCGCGCAACTACATCTTCACGCTCAATGCCGAGGTGCAGGCCAAGGGCGTCTACGCCGGCACGCTGAATATCGGCGCGGTCATCGAGCGCTCTGCAGGCTATCGCGCGATGACGGCCGACGGTGCGCCGCTCGATCCACGGTACCCGGTGATCAACCCCGATGACATTGCGCAGGAACTCTGGACCCTTGTCACCCAGCGTGACCGGGTCGAGGCGGTCCTGCCGCCGATGCGTGCGGCGTGATGACGGAAGGGCGCGCAATGAAACGGATCGTGATTGTTGGCGGCGGCTATGCGGGGACGACGCTGGCGCGGGAGTTGGATGGCATTGCGGACGTGCGATTGATCGAACCGCGAGACCGGTTCGTGCACAACGTCGCGGCTATTCGGGCGCTGGCGGATGCCTCTTGGCTGGATCGTGTGGCGATGCCGTACGACCGGTTGCTCACGCGCGGAACCCTTATTCAGGAGCGTGCCGTCGAGATCCAGGACGGCATGGTGCGTCTCTCGAATGGGACGCTTCTAGAAGCCGACGTGATCGTGGCGGCCACCGGTTCGACCTACGCGCAGCCCTTCAAGCCCGCCGCCGGGCGCTCGGTGGCCGAATTTCTGGACGCGAGTCGATCCGCCCACCGCGACGCGCTCGGCGCCGAGACGGTGACCATCGCTGGAGCGGGCCCGATCGGCATCGAGCTTGCGGGTGAAATTGCTGCTGCCTACCCTGACAAGCGGGTGCGTCTGGTCAGCAGAGGGGGCACGCTTCTGCCGACCTACCCCAAGAAACTGGGCGCATCGCTTGCCCGCCAACTCGAGGCGATGGGTGTGGAACTCGCGCTGGGGGAGACGGTGTCTGGACTCGACGGTTTTGACTCCCCGCGATTGGATACATCCGGACGCGAGATTCTGTTTCCAGTCATCGGCGCCCGACCCGCACCGCCTCCCATTCCCGGTCTATCGCTGAGTGCATCGGGCCGGGCCGTCGTCGACGCGCATTTGCGGGCGGAGGGGCATCGAAGCGTTTTCGTCGTGGGCGACGCCGCGCAGACGGGCGATCCGATGACGATCTACTACGCGTACCGTCAAGCTGCTTGGATGCGCAAGACGCTCAAGGCAATCGTGGCCGGTCGCGATCTGGCCGGGCTGCGCGCATACGCACCCGCAGTCGCACCCGTCCTATTTGCGCCGCTGGGCCCGCAGGCTGGTGCTGGGGTCCTTCCGGTGACGCGGGCTGGCTGGTGGGCCCACGCCTGACCACAACCATCAAGGGGCGCGACCTCTTCGTGACGGCAACCCGCCGCAAGCTGGGCCATCGCTGAGGCAGTCGGTCGCGTTTCTTTCGAACCCTTGAACACAGGAGTGCGATGTCATGCTCCAGATTGACCTGTATACGGAAATCACCTGCCCGTGGTGCCTCATCGGGCAACGCCGTCTCGACAAGGTGGTGGCTGAGCGCTTCCCCGGCCTGGTGGCAGAGATCCAGCATCACCCGGTCTTGCTGCTGCCGGATGTGCCGGCGACGGGGCTCTACGTGCCCGACCTGCTGCGCGCGCGGTATGGCGTGACCGATCCGAAGGTGGCGTTTGCGCGGCCCGAAGCCGAGGCCCGTGCCTCAGGGCTGGACCTCGATCTTGGCCGGCAGCTCTGGGCGTATCCGACCCAGCCGGCCCACGGGTTGGTTCTGGCCGCGCGCGAACGCGGTACGCAGCATCGGCTCGCGGTGGCGATCACGGAGGCGTATTTCCTGGACGCCAAGAACATTGCTGACGCCGATGTGCTCGCCGGCATCGCGGTGGATCACGGATTCGATCGGGACGAGGCCCTTACGATCGCCGTTGATCCTGCCCAGCACAAGCGCGTCGAGGAAGCGGCGGCAGTGTCCGCCGCAGCGGGTGTCCGGTCGGTTCCCCACTTCGTCTTTAGCGGCCGCATTGCGATCAACGGTGGCCGCAGCGAAGACGAAATCGCCGAGGCCATACGGGAGGCTGGCTGACGGCCGATACGCGGCACGCTGACCTGACGATATGGCGACTTGGACGGGGAGGGCGAAGTCGAGCAGAACATCGGCGTCAGATCGACCTGATCACGCGGGCGTTGGTTAACCTTCGGCGTTCTTCACCCGCTTCGGTGGCAGGCAGGTGAGCACCTGTTCGATCAAAGGGTTGTCGCGGGCGGCGTTCCAGGCCATTGCCGTGGTCACCACGCGAATGCGCTCGGTGAGCGAGCGCACCACCACGTTGTCTGGGGCAAAGCTCTTCATCGTGGCAGGCACCAGCGCGATGCCCTGGCCGCACCCGACAAACGCCACCTGCGAAGCCACCGAGCGGACTTCATGCAGCACTCGCGGCGAGAACCCGTGCGCCAAGCACACCGAGGTCAGCGCATCGAAGTACACCGGACTGACGTGTCGGGCGAACATCACGAAATCTTCTTCCGCCAGCGTGGAGAGCTTGATGCGTGTGGCGGACGCTAGCCGATGACTGTTCGGTAGCGCCACCGCCAGCCGGTCGTCCGCCAGAGCCAGGGTACGGATGTGCGGGCCGAGTTCGCCCTCCAACCGCGCGAAGGCGATGTCAATGTCACCCGCGTTGAGCATCGGCACGGCGTCGACGCTGTCGATCTCCTTGACGGCCACCGTCAGGTCCGGATGTGCCGCGCGCAGACGATCCAGCAGCAGCGGCAATTCGTTGAGCAGCGCCGTGCTGATCGCCCCAACCGTCAAGGTGCCCTTCTGGCCTGATGCGGCTTCCTTGACCGCGAACTCCAATTGCTCGAGTTGCTGCACGAACTTCTGCACGGCCGGAAGGATGGCGGCGCCTGCCGGTGTCAATTGCGCGCCACGGCGCGAGCGCTCGAAGAGCTTGATCTTCAGCGCATGCTCCAGCACCTTGATCTGGTCGGTCAGCGGAGGCTGCGACATGCCGAGTCGTTTGGCGGCACGGCTGAAGTTGCGTTCTTCCGCTACCGCGTTGAACAGCCACAGGTGCCGGATAAGCCGAAAGTTGATCATGATTTTCGATAGTCTGTGCGTATGGATGCCGTACGGAATTCGGAATTTACATATAGCTGATGAACATCGAAAGTGGCAAGCATCACAACACGGATGACAGCCATGACTCCGCTATCCCCCGCCCTGGCGCGCTTTGAACAGTTCGACTCGAACACGATTTCGGATGCGCTGGATTTTCTCGGTCTGCCCGGTGCCACCGTCGGCCTGCGCCCCCTGTGGGATTGCCCCAAGATTGTCGGGCGTGCCAGCACGGTCCAGCTTGGGCGCAAAACCTTCACAGCACCTGCGGTGCACCTGATCACCCCCGTGGTCGTCAGCATCAGAACGGAAGACCGGGTGCTGGTCATCGCAGGCGGTCTGGAGGGCATTTCGTGCTGGGGAGACATCCTCGCCAATGCGGCGCAGGTCAAGAAAATCCGCGGCACGGTCATTGACGGCATGAGCCGTGACATCGATGGCAGCGCATCGATCGGCTACCCGGTCTACGGGCGCGGCGTGACGATGGTCAGCGCGCGCAATCGTGTCGTGCAGGTGGATTCGGGTTGTCCGATCACCGTGGCCGGCGTGACTGTCCACGAAGACGACTATGTGATCGCCGACCAGTGCGGGACCGTGTTCGTGCCCGCTGCCCGCATCGACGAAGTGCTGGACCTGGCCGGACGCATCCAGCGCCGGCAGGACGCCATGGTGCAGGCCGTGCGCAGCGGCCGCTCTGTGGAGGAGGTCATGCACGACACGCAGTTTGAAACCATCGCCAAGCAGGGTTGAAGATGAAACAGGAAGATCAGGATCTCGTGGCCTTGTTCCGGGGGCTGGATACGGCCGCCGTGTCGGATGCGCTGGACAAGCTCGGTCTGCCCGGCCAGTGCCTAGGCATTGCGCCGCTCGAAAACTACGCCACGCCCATCGTCGGGCCGGCCTTCACCGTCAAGTACATGCCGGCCAGTACGCCGCCCGGCACGGTGGGCGATTTCATCGATGATGTGGCCGATGGCGACATCGTGGTAATCGACAACGATGGGCGCACGGACTGCACCGTGTGGGGTGACATCATGACCCAGTACGCGGGCCTGCACCGCATCGCCGGCACCGTGATTGATGGCGTGTGCCGCGATGTCTCCCGCGCATTGAAGGATGGCTATCCACTCTTCACGCGCGGCCGCTTCATGCGTACCGGCAAGGATCGCGTGCAGGTGGAGGCCGTGAATGGCACCGTGTCCATCGGTGCGGCGCGTGTGCTATCGCGCGACCTTGTCATTGCCGATGCCAACGGCGTGGTTGCCGTGCCGCGTGCCCGCGCAGCCGAGGTGGCGGAGGTTGCCGCGCAAATCGAGCGCGTTGAGGGCGCTATCCGTGCCCACATTGCTGAAGGAAAGACGCTGCGTGTGGCGCGTGAAGCGCTGGGGTATCACCTGCTGCAGCGCAAGGGGTGACCATGCCGCGCCAAACCGAACTTAACCGCCATCTGGCTGCGGCGCTGCCGTCCGCTACGTACAAGGTGATCGATCGCGTTGCCGCTAGGCGCGCAAGTGGGGCGACCGTCATCTCGCTGTCGGCCGGTGAGCCGGATTTCGACACGCCAGCGCACATCCGCGAGGCCGGCATTGCCGCCATCAACGGTGGCATGACGCGCTACACCCAGGTTGCGGGCGTACGCGCCTTGCGCGATGCTGTGGCGGAGAAGTTCCGTGCAGAGAACGGGCTGGACGTGGGCTGGCAGGACACCATCGTCTGCTCCGGCGGTAAGCAGGTCATCTACAACGCGCTGGCGGCCACGCTCAACGAGGGCGAAGAGGTGATCATCCCGGCGCCATATTGGGTGAGCTATCCGGAGATCGTGCAGTTGTGTGGTGCGCGCTCGGTCGCCGTGCCGTGCGATGCGGAGGCCGGTTTCAAGCTGACGCCACAAGCGTTGGAGCAGGCGCTCACCCCCAAGACGCGCTGGCTCATCCTCAACTCGCCATCGAACCCGACTGGCGCGGTGTACACACGCGAAGAGCTTAAGGCGCTGGCAGAAGTCCTGCTTGCACACCCTGAGGTGCTGGTGCTCTCCGACGACATCTACGAGCATCTGATTTTCGATGGCGCCGCGTTCCAAACGTTGGCGCAGGTCGAGCCGCAGTTGCAGGCGCGCGTGCTGACCATGAACGGCGTTTCCAAGGCCTACGCGATGACCGGCTGGCGTATCGGCTTTGGCACGGGGCCGCGCTGGCTGTTGGATGCGATGGAGAAACTGCAGGGGCAGCAGACGTCTGGTGCGTGCAGCATCTCCCAGCACGCTGCCATCGCCGCGTTGCGTGGCCCGAAGGACTTCATTGCGATATCCAAGGCAGCCTTCCAGCGCCGCCGCGACCTGATGGTCGAGATGCTCAATGCCGTGCCTGGCATGCGCTGCGAGAAGCCTGCCGGAGCCTTCTATGCCTTCGCTTCCTGTGAAGGCTTGATCGGCCAGACGAGCGCGGGTGGCACGCTGCTGCGCACTGACGAGGATGTCGCCGCCGCGTTGCTGGACGAGAAAGGGATTGGCGTCGTGCAGGGCAGTGCGTTCGGCTTGGGGCCGTACCTACGCATTGCCTATGCCTTGGACGACGCATCCCTACGCACAGCGTGTGAGGCGATCTGGGCCTTCGCCCGTTCATTGTCCTGACGCCCTGCGCCAATTTCAACGGAACACCACCATGTCCGCCATCGAAATCTCGCAAGACCGGCTTATCGCGCTGCAGCGCTTCGGTACCGCCACCATCCACGAAGCGCAGGGCCAGCGCGGTGCCATTGACCCGCGTGTGGCGGCGCTCGACCCCAGGCGCCGCCTGATCGGCCCCGCGTTAACGGTCGACATGCGCCCGAGCGATAACCTGATGATCCACTACGCGCTGACCAAGGCGCGGCGCGGCGATGTGCTGGTGGTCGATGTCAAGGGTTTTGTCGACGCCGGCCCCTGGGGCGACATTCTGACGCTTGCTGCCCAGGAAATCGGCATTGCGGGCCTCGTCATCAACGGCGCCGTGCGCGATGCCGACAGCATCATCGAGCTGGGTTTTCCCGTCTTCTGCCGTGGCCTGTGCATCAAGGGCACCAACAAGAATCAGCCGGGCAGGGTCAACGTACCGGTGATGATCGGCGGGGTGGATATCCACCCGGGCGACATCGTCGTCGGTGATCGGGATGGCCTCGTTGTGGTGGCGCGCAACGAGGTGGCCGAAGTCATTCGTGCCAGCGAGGAGCGAGAGCGCAAGGAGGCCACAATGCGCGAGCGCTTGAAGCAGGGTGCCACCATGGTCGAGTTGCTTGGCCTGCAGGATACGTTGAACCGCTACGGCCTGGTCTAGGCCGCAACATCCGACTAGGGCAGTGGCGCATCCACCAGCGCGGCGTGCGTCAGGGCACGGATGCGCTGGTCGACGAAGTAGCCGCCGCCCTCTGTGTAGCGCAGATAGACACGCGAGCATACCGAGCATTCCCAAGCGTCGCAGCGGTTGAATGGGAAGTACCGAGGAGCAATGGGCGCTTGCGGGGCCCAGTAGTCGGTACCCTCGGGGTGAAACTCCGCGACCGTGGCCTCGTCGACGTTGCCCAGGATCAGCGTGCCGATGCGGCGCACTTGCGCTTCCGGAAAGAAGACGGGAAGGCTCGCCCAGCCGGTCAGCGGCGTCGAGCAACACGCGCAAGCCGCATGGACGGCGTCGGACTGGGCCGCCAGTGTTTCGAGTGCCGTGAAGTCCAGGGTAGTGAGCGCGTCCATGCAATGCGTGTAGGGGAGTGAAGTAGCCGGCAAGGTTAGCACCTTGCGCAATCAACGATGCGCAGCCCTACGCCGGTCGGCTGGAATCAGCACGGGCCTGAAACCTCGCAATCCGCTCCCACATCAGCACCGGGTTGGAATACATCGGGAAATGGCCGCACGCGGGAATTTCCGCCAGCTCCACGCCGTTGGCCTGGATGTGCGCCAGATACGAGAGCGACGCATTCTGCTCGCCGTACATGAACATCCGGGGGCAGGGCAGACCGAGGAACTTGGCCATCAGATCATCGCGGTCCGACAGCTCGACCATCGATTCGAAGATGCCGCGCACGGCGCCTGCCCGTACCTTGTGGCGCAGGCTCGCGGCATACAGCGCGCTGGCGTAGGCCGGGGCGTGGCGTGTGCGCTCGATGAAGGCTGCAAAGAACGCGTCGGCATCCGCTTCCGGGTAGTCGGCGATCTGCCGACTGAGGAAGCAGTCTTCCGGCGCGATGTTGCCTTCGATATCCGTGAAGCTCAGCACGCGGCCCGGGTGCTGGTGCGCCAGCATCAACGCAGTAAGCCCGCCCATGGAGTGGCCGACTAGGTGGAAGCGCTCAATGCCGAAATGGGCGAGCATGGCGTCGGCCGTCTTGACCAGCAGCGGGATCGAGACCTGGGCCAGGTCTGAGCACTGGGTCTCGCCGCAACCCGGGGCGTCGTAGGCGATGAAGGGCCGCCCGTCGAACGCCGCATGGCGCACGATGTCGGCGTAGTCTTCCTTGGTGGAGCCGAAACCGTGCAGGAACAGGATCGGCGCTTTTGTGCCCGGGCGCTGGATCGCAGCGATGTCCAGCTTCACGCCGTCCACCACCAGCGGCACGTGGTCGTTGGTGAACCCATTTTGCACAGCCATATCCCGTTGCTCCCGCCAGAAAGAAAAGGTTGGCTCCGCAGCATGCGGAGCATTCCCAACTTTCACAGCATGGCGGTTCCATGTAAATGACTTCCTGCGGAAGACATTCATACGCTGAACCTATCGAAGCCCTTGCCCAATCAAAGTCGCACCACATCCAGTACCGCCTGCGCAAACGCCTTGGGCGCCTCCTGTGGCAGGTTGTGCCCGATGCCGCCGCCGATGTTGCGGTGCTGGTACTTGCCGGTGAACTTCTTCGCATAGGCGGCCGGTTCCGGGTGCGGGGCACCGTTGGCATCGCCTTCCATCGTGATGGTGGGCACCACGATCGCCGGGGCGGCGGCCAGGTGGCGCTCCAGCGCGTCGTACTGCGCCTCGCCCTGGGCGAGCCCCAGGCGCCAGCGGTAGTTGTGGATAACGATGGCCACGTGGTCCGGGTTGTCGAACGATGTGGCGCTGCGCGCGTAGGTGGCGTCGTCGAACTTCCACGTGGGCGACGCGAGCTTCCAGATCAGGCGGTTGAAGTCGCGGGTGTTCGCGGTATAGCCCTGCACGCCGCGCTCCGTTGCGAAGTAGAACTGGTACCACCAGGCAAGCTCTGCGGCCGGCGGCAGGGGCTTGCGGTTGGCTTCCTGGCTGCCAATCAGGTAGCCGCTGACCGAGACCAGCGCCTTGCAGCGCTCCGGCCACAGCGCCGCGATGATGTCGGCCGTGCGCGCGCCCCAGTCATAGCCACCAAAGATGGCCTGGTCGATCTTCAGGGCGTCCATGAACGCGATGATGTCGGCCGCGAGCGCGGCCTGCTGCCCGTTGCGCAGCGTGTCTGCCGAGCGGATGCGCGTGGTGCCGTAGCCCCGCAGGTAGGGCACCAGCACGCGATAACCGGCGGCCGCCAGCACGGGTGCCACCTCCGCATAGCTATGGATGTCGTACGGCCAGCCGTGCAGCAGGATCACAGCAGGGCCGTCCTTGGGGCCGAGGTCTGCGTAGCCGATGTTGAGCACGCCGGCATCGATCTGATGCAGCGCCCCGAACGGGTTGGCCAGACCGGCCGACGATGCATTCGAAGTGGACGGCGACGGTTGCGCGTGCACCAGCTCGGCCAGCCCGAGATCGAGCAAGCCGACGCTGGCGATGGTGGTGCCGAGCAGACGGCGGCGACGGGTGTTGACGGGGTTCGACATGGTGGCTCTTCCTTCAAGTGAACGGGGTGACTGGATGACCTTGACCTGCATTGGACGAGCGCGGTGTATCCCGGATGTTTCACGGTTTCGCCGATTTGTATCGCTGTGTAGCAACGGGCCGCTGCCCGCGGGGTTTTGTATCGGCGTGTATCCGGCCATGACGGTGATACGCACCCAGACAAAACAGGCTGCGCGCTGCTACGTGCGGGATACGTGGGTCCGCTTCAATGCTCTCCGTGGCCCGGCGCTGCATCGATGTGAAGCGCGATGTGAGGCGAACCCGGGCCGCGCAATCCGTAGTCAACCCTTCTGAGGAAATCGATCATGACCCGCAATCTCATCAAGCCCCTTGTTGCCGTTGCCCTCGCCGTTGCCGCCGTGGGCGCGGTGGCCGCTCCCTCGTATGCCGGTGCACGCGATCCGTACACCGAAGGCGCCCGCAGCGTCCAGGACGCACGCGACGCATATGCCGAGGGCGCACGCTCGGCCGACATCTATACGGACGGTGCCCGCAGCGCCGATCCGTATTACGACGGCGCCCATGCCTGACGCTGGACTGGCTCCCCGTCTATCCCATCGACCGAAACACTGCTCAGCACCCCAGGAACCGATATGTTGAATCGCAAATCCGCCTCCCTCGCCTTGCTCGCACTCGGCATGGCCGCCAGTGCGCCGCTCTTTGCGGCAGACGCCAACCCGCCTTCCGTGGTGATCGTGCACGGCGCCTTTGCCGATGGTTCGGATTGGGCGAAGGTCATTCCGCTGCTGCAGGCCAAGGGCGTGAAGGTGCAGGCTGTGCAAAACGGGCTGAACTCGCTGGCTGACGACGTGGCCGCCACGCGCCGCGCCATCGGCAACCAGGCCGGCAAGGTCGTGCTGGTGGGCCACTCGTGGGGCGGTACCGTGATTTCCGAGGCGGGGGCGGATGACAAGGTCGCCGCGCTGGTCTATGTGGCGGCGTTCGCGCCCGATGCGGGGCAGTCGACGGAGGAGGTCGGCAAGGGCTACGCGCCGGCACCCGGCATCGGCAAGCTGGTGGCCGATGCCGAGGGCTACGTGTCACTGCCCGCTGCCGCGCTGGCGCAGGACTTTGCGCAGGACGTGCCGCCGGCGCAGGCCCGCGTCATGGCGGCAACGCAGGGGCCCATCAAGGCGACGGCATTTGGTGAGCGGACCACGGTGGCTGCGTGGCAGTCCAGGCCCTCGTGGTACATCGTCAGCGAGCAGGACCACATGATCCAGCCCGACCTGGAGCGTGCCATGGCCAGGAAGATCGGTGCCAAGGTGACGAGCCTGCCGACCAGCCACGTGCCCCAGCAGTCGCGGCCGCAGGAGGTGGCGAAGGTCATCCTGGATGCCGTGCATGCGGTGCAGGCGCGCAACTAGGGGAAGAGGCGTGGCGGAGTGGCGGGTATGGGTGGCTTACGCGCCGTAGCCGCGCAGCCGCTCCAGGTCGACCACCGTCACGCCGCCATACTCCAGCCGCACCACGCCATCCTTCTCCAGCGCCTTGAGCGACTGGTTGGCCACCTGCCGCGTCATGCCCGAGAGCAGGCCGAGTTCTTCCTGCGTGATCTCCAGGTGGTCGCCCGCGCCGGGATAGAGCACCGGGTTGAACAGCGAGGCGATGCAGCGCGCCAGCCGGGGCGTGGCATCGAGCAGCCGGTCGTATTCGAGCAGCGCCATGAAGTGCCCCAGCCGCTCGTTGAGTTGCTGCACCAGGAAGCGGTTGAAGGCCACGCTGTTTTCGACCAGCCACATGAAGGTGGCGCGGTCCATGAAGGCCATGCGCGTGTCGCGCAGCGCGACGATGTCATAGCGGCGCGGCTCGTTCTTGAGCACCGTGCCTTCGCCAAACCAGCCGCCGGCTGGCACGCCCGTGAAGGTGACGCTGCGCCCCTCGGGCGAGACCGTGCCGATCTTGATGAGGCCCGCGACCACGCCGGTCCAGCTCTCCAGCAGCGTGTTCTTCGGGCAGATGCAGGCGCCGCGCGCGTAGGCTTTCTCGACGATGCCGGCGCAGGCGCGGTCGGCCTCGTCGCCGGGCAGGTCGATCGACCACGCGGCGATATGCGCCAGCCGCGCACGGCTGATGCCGGGGCGCGCGTTCGTGTCGTGCTCAGCCACGCTGGATGCCCACCAGCAGGTTGCTCACGCGTTGCACCTCGGGCGTGGCGAGCCAGTCGCCGTGCAGGCACTGCAGGAACATGGCGGTGGCGTCTTCGCCCCAGAACAGCTCGCCGTCACCCGCCAGCGTGGGTACGCCGAACACGCCCATCGCGATCGCGGCATCGGTGTGCTGGCGCAGCGCGTCTTTCACGGCTTGCTGTTCGACGGCGGTCACGCTTTGCGGATAGCCGACTGCCTCACACAGCGCGGCAAAGCCTTCCGGCGTACTGACATCGTGCCCATCGCGCCAGATATGGCGGAAGATCGCGCGCACCGCTTCCACCGATGCGCCCATCGCCACCGCCAGGCGCAGTGCCTTGATCGGGTTGAACGGATGCGCTGGCGGCATGCGGAACGGAATGCCGAGCTGCTGCGCGCGGAAGAGCGCATACCGGTAGGTGAACACACGCTTGGCGCTGATCTCCGCCGGGCCCTTCTGACCCCAGTGGTTCAGGATCGCCCCAAGCACCACCGGGCGTGGGCGGATGACGATGTCGTTGTCCGCCTGCAGCGTGTCGAACTGCTCAAGCTGCAGGTAGGCAAACGGCGAGATGACATCGAAGAACCAATCGACGGTCTTGGCAGGCATGGAGTTTCCTCAGACGGCCACGGCCTGCAGGGCCGGTGCCAGCGTAAACGGCGCCGCGGTCATGGCGCGGATGTCGGCGAGTGTCGCATGCGAGAGGATTTCGCGCAGCACCAGCCCGGCTTCCGTCACGTCGAACACCGCATGCTCCGTGACGATGACCTTGACGCAGCCCTTGCCCGTGAGCGGCAGCGTGCAGCGCGGCACGATCTTCGAATGGCCGTGCTTGTCGGTATGCGCCAGCGCGGCAATCACCTTGGGCGTGCCGTAGCACAGGTCCATCGCGCCGCCGATGCCGGGCCACCACTTGCCGTTGCGCTGGCACGCCCAGTTGGCGAGGTTGCCCAGCGCATCGACCTGCAGCGCACCGAGGATGGTCACGTCGAGATAGCCGTTGCGCATCGCGCCGAACGACGTGGTGAGGTCCATGAGCGCAGCTCCGGGCGGCAGCGTGATTGGCTCGCAGCCGGCGTTGGTGAGGTCGCTGTCGATGGCATCGAGCGGCGGGCGGCCGCCAAAGCCGAAGGCGCCGTTCTCGGTGTGGAAGATGACGCCGGCATCCGGGCCCAGGTAGTTGGCCGTGAGCGTGGGGATGCCCAGGCCGAGGTTGACGACTTCGCCCGCGCGCAATTCCTGCGCGCAGCGGGCGGCGATGCGTTGCTTCGGGGTTTGGGGCAGGTCGGTCATGATCGTCTCCTGTGTGTGGGGATTGGTGCTCAAGCCTCGGCTTCGGCGGGCAGGCGGCCGAGCTTGGTCCAGTGCCGCTTGTAGAGCGCGTGCTGGTCTTGCAGCGACAGCCCCTGCACCACCGCATCCACAAACACGCCCGGGCAGCCGATGCGCTCGGGCGGGATCGCGCCCACCTCCACGATCTCGTTGACCTCGACGATGGTGTACGCGCCCGCCATGGCGATGTCGCGCTGGTTCTGCAGCGCTGTGCCGCGAAACTCCACGTTGCCGAAGGTATCCGCGCGCCAGCCCTTGATGATCGACACGTCGGCGCGCAGGGGCGGCTCGACAAAGCAGGTGCGGCCGTCGACGGTCAGCGTCGGCTTGGGCGCCTCCAGCGCGGGGAACATGCCGGGCTGGTCGAGGATGCCCACGCCCACCGGCACCAGCACGCCGCCCAGGCCCATCGCGCCGGCGCGCACCTTCTCGGCCCAGGTGCCCATCGGGAAGAATTCGGCCACGCGCACGCTGTCGCTCAGGTAGGCCTGCGTCGATTCTTCGGTGGTGCCGACGTGCGTGCCGATGAATTCCGCCAACTGGCCGGAGGCGAAGAGCTTCGCCTTGAGAAACCCGCCGCGCAGGCCGGGCGTGTTGGTGATCAGCGTGAGCTGGTCGGTGCCGCTGGCGAGCAGCGCCTCGATGCAGCACGCCGGCTCGCCCGCGCCGACGAATTCGCCCAGCATCAGCCGGGTGCCGCTGCGCACGTGGGCGATGGCTTCGTCCACGGACATCACTTTGTTCGCATAGCGCATCGCAGTCTCCTTCAGTCGTCTTGAGTTGCCCAGGGGGCGGGGTCTGCGGCGCAGTGTAGGAGCGGGCCTGGCGGCGGGATGTCTTCTGCATGACATTTGCCGTAAGCCGTTTGGCGGGGGGTGTCCCTTATAGTGATGCGCGTCGCTGCGTGAGGTTGGCTGAAGATGCTGGCTGAACAAATCGGCGTCACCGCGGTCGGACCACTGCGCCGGCCACCCGGCCTCCACCATCCTCCCCACGCCTTACCTGACAGGACCGCATGCACCCGGATACCCCGCTCATCTCGACCATCATCGGCGGCATCGTGCTGGCCTTTGTGCTTGGCACGCTTGCACAACGGCTGCGTATGCCGCCGCTGGTCGGTTATCTGTGCGCGGGTGTGGTGGCGGGGCCGTTCACGCCGGGCTTCGTGGCCGACCAGAGCCTGGCGCCGCAGTTGGCCGAACTGGGCGTGATCCTGCTGATGTTCGGCGTGGGCCTGCACTTTTCGATGAAGGAGCTGCTGGCAGTGAAGTCCATCGCCATTCCCGGCGCGCTCGGCCAGATCGTGCTGGCCACCCTGATGGGCATGGGCCTGGCGTGGCTGCTCGGCTGGGATTGGGGCCCGGGGCTGGTGTTCGGGCTGGCGCTGTCGGTGGCCAGCACGGTGGTGCTGCTCAAGGCGATGGAGGAGCGCGGCATTGAGAGCTCGCACGAGGGCCGTATCGCCGTCGGCTGGCTGATCGTCGAAGACTTGGTAATGGTGGTGGCGCTGGTGCTGCTGCCGGCGCTCTCCGGTGTGCTGGGCGGTACCGGCAGCACGGCCGTGGGCGGCTGGGAGATCGCCAAGATCCTGGCCGTCACGCTGGGCAAGGTGGTGGCCTTTGCGGCACTGATGTTGGTGGTGGGCCGCCGCGTGATCCCGTGGATGCTGGAGCGCATCGTCCTGACCGGCAGCCGTGAGCTGTTCCGCCTGGCTGTGCTGGCGACTGCGCTGGGCGTGGCCTATGGCGCGACCGTGCTGTTTGGCGTGTCGTTCGCGCTGGGGGCGTTCTTTGCCGGGATGGTGCTGGCCGAGTCGGCGTTCAGCCAGCGCGCGGCGGAAGAATCGCTGCCGCTGCGCGACGCGTTTGCCGTGCTGTTCTTCGTGTCGGTGGGGATGCTGTTCGATCCGCGCGTGCTGATCGACGACACCTGGGCGGTGCTCGGCACGGTGCTGATCGTGGTGCTGGGCAAGTCGCTGGCGGCGTTTGCGGTGGTGCGGGCATTCGGCCATCCGAGCAAGACCGCGCTCACTATTTCCGCCAGTCTTGCGCAGATCGGCGAGTTTTCGTTCATCCTGATCGGGTTGGGCATTACCTTTGAGATACTGCCCGTCCGCGCGCGCGGGTTGCTGTTGGCGGCGGCGATCCTGTCGATCCTGCTCAATCCACTGATGTTTGCCCTGATCGGCCGCGTCAAGCGCGAGGTGCCGTCCGAGGCGGTTTCCGTCGACTCGCCAGGGCATTGATTTCTTACATATAAGGAGCCTGCATGAGCAATCTGAACATTGGCGTGATCGTCGGCAGTCTGCGCAAGGCCTCGTACAACCGCCAGCTGGCACACGCGCTGGTCGGCCTGCTGCCGGCCGGCAATGCCGCCAAGATCATCGAGATTGGCGATCTGCCGCTGTACAACCAGGACCTCGACGGCAGCCTGCCTGAGGCCGTGCAGCGCTTCAAGGCCGAGGTGGCGGGCGTGGATGCGGTGCTGTTCGTTACGCCCGAATACAACCGCGGCATTCCTGGCGTGCTGAAGAACGCGATCGACTGGGGTTCGCGGCCGTACGGCCAGGGCGTGTGGGCGGGCAAGCCGGCGGCGCTTGCCGGCGCGTCACCCGGTGCGATCGGCACGGCACTCGCGCAGGCGCAGTTGCGCAATGTGCTGTCGGCCGTGGGCGTGACGATCCTGCCGTTGCCGGAGGTGTTCTTCCACTACGCGGGGGAGCCCTTCGATGCCGAGGGCGGGGTGACAGAGGCGCGTACGCGCCAGTTCCTGCAGGGGTTTGTCGACCGGTTCGTCCAGTGGGCGGGTGAGAAACACGCCTGACGAACCGATCGGCGGGGGAATTCAAGGCCGGGCGGGGGGGATCCTGCTCGGCCGCTTTGCTTCTTGGGGGCGGGCTTTAGGCCAGGAAGGCAGCGGCGCTGATCAGCCAGCCTGCTGCGACGCAACTTGCGATCCAGGCGGCCATGACGGCGCCAATATCCAACCATTTCATGATTGTTCTCCTTACAACACTTGCGATGCCTGTCTGGGCAATCGATGTCCGGACAGCTGTTGAGCAGTTTAGGTGTTGCAGTGCGGAAGAACAATACAGTTGCGAGTGAACAGACTGTTCCAAACGTAACAACAAATTTCAGGGCTTTGTAACAGGCCGATCGCCGGTCGCCAAGCCGCGCGTCCCGAATATAGCGTGTGTCCGGGACGGTGCGCCCACTCCGGAGGCGGGGTCTCAGGCATCCGGCGGCGCGGTCGACGTATAGATGCTGCGCAGGGCGACAGCCCGCTCGGCCAGGGGCAGGGCGAGAATGGACCGCGCAAAGCCGATCAGCGCCCGGCAGCGCGCGGCGGCCGGGGCGGTGTGGCGCAGTCCCGGCAGCGTCAGCACGCGCTGCTCGTCGGGCGGGAGACCGGCAAGCGCCAGCTGCAATGCCGGCGTGCTTTGCGCGCGCGTGACCACGGGCACGTGTTCGGGGTCTGCGGCCAGCACCAGGTCGGTGAACAAGGTCTGCTCGCGCGTCAGCAGGGCGCGGGGCAGGCGCGCGCCGGCGGCGCTGGCGCCGGCAGTGCCATCCAGGTACGCCACGCAGGCTTCTGGGCTGACCCGCTGCAACGTCTCGGCCTGGTCGATCGTCAACTGCGCATTGGCAAAGAGCAGCGGGTCCGGCGCCGTCGGGATCAGCGCGCGATACAGCTTGGCCGATTGCGTGCGCAGCAGCGCGAAGACTTCGGCGTCGGTCGCGCCGCGCTGCAGCGCCGGCCACACGGTGTCCAGCAGGCTGTTGAAATGCGCGGGAAATTTGCGCTCGAGCGCGGCATAGAGCGGCGTGGCCCGCAGTTCGGCAGCCAGTGCGTCGCGCGTGGTCAGCAGCGTGGCCATGGTGGCGAATTCGCCCCCGGGTGAGACGCGCGTGACGATGCCGTTGTCCTGCAGCTCCTGGTCGGTCGGAAACCACATCTCGTCAAACGGCGTGGCTTGCACGCGGCGCACGAAGGCGTCGGGCAGGCCGGCGGTGGCGTAGGCGCGCCAGAGTTCGCTGTCGGTGGCACCGGGTGTCTGGTCGTGGTCGGCACCCACCGCGCGTGGGCGATGGAAGCCAATGCGGGCACCGGGCGCGGCGGCGCGATCGTCGCCCGCCAGGAAGGCAATCGTGCAGGCCGAGGCACAGCGGCGCTCCACGTAGGTCCGCAGATGGTGGCGGCGGATCACCTCGGCCACCAGCGCGCCTTCGCGCAGCCAGCCGCCTTCCGAGCGCAGGACCACGGTGGTGGCATCGGGCGTTTTGCGTAGCGTGTCTTCCAGCGCGTCGGCGGCGCCATCGTTCATGCCGCCGGTGAAGAGCACGGCGCGCCCGTCACGCTGCGCTCTGACAACAAAGGGGGAGGCAGCCTGCTGGCCCAGTGCGGTATGCAGGTGCTCAGCCAGGCGGGGCAAGTCATTGACGATGCGCGAGCCGGTGCCGACGGCCCCCAGCAGGATCATCAGCTTGGCTGCCGCGGGCCAGATGTTGGCGAGGCCGTGGCGCGTCTTTTCCGTCTGTTCGCGCTGTGCCGCACGCCAGGTGCCCACGATGGCCCAGATCCACAGCACCAACCCGAAGGCGTAGATCACCAGCAAAGCCGACGACGCGGCACGTGCCGGCGCGTTATGCGCCAGGGCATGCGTGACGCCGGCGCTGAGCGCCACCACGCAGAACTGCAGCAACGCGGTGTGCAGCCAGTAGGAGCGGACGAGGCTGTAGTCGCCACGCCAGTGTCGCGCAAAGAAATTGCGCGAGGGGCGTTGCACCGGTTGCGGATCGGCGGGAAGGGTCGGGGGCCGGGCGTTGCTGGCGGCGGAAGTCATGCAGAGTCTGGAGCCCGCACACCGTCATGCGGTCCGGGAATTGTCGCTGTTGGCAACGTGGCCTGATCCCCCTCGTTGGTAGGGGATGTCGGCAGAAAATTGGGCGGGTGGCCGGCGTTCGTGCCCGGGCAAAGGCGCCAAGCGCGCGTGCTCAGGCCTTGACCGAGACCGTCGGCGCTTGCGCCGGTTCGATGGCGGCGGCGCTGGCCTGGTGCTTGGCTTGCTGCGTTTGCTGATGACGCAGCTCGGCAAGCGTGCTCGGCGCGGCGACCTTGCTGGCGGCGTGCGACTTGGCGGCTGCTGTGGCCGTGGTCTTGGCGGTCGCGGACTGCGCCACCAGCTTGATCGCAGCCTGATCGAGGTTCTGGTTGGCCTGCAGCCGGGTGATCTGCGTCCGTACGATTTCGATCTGCTGGTTCAGCAGCGTCGTTTGCGTCTTGGCCGCGTTGGGTGCCAGCTTCAGGTTGGGCAGGTTCGACAGCGACTTCTGCAGGGTCTTGATCTGCTGCTGCAGTCGGTCGATTTCAAAAGACGGATTGGTTCCACCGCCCGTGGCGCTGCCGGACGCAGTCGTAGTGACGGAAGGGGACGAAAGTTGCATGGCCATCTCTCGGGTCTGTACGCCCTTTATCGGATGGCAGGCCGAAATCTTTAGGGTGCGCTGGGCATTTTGAAGTGGGGTATTCGCTGGTCCGTGCGATCATGCTCGATGATGTTCTTATAGATAGAACTATGTTCCTTCAAAAGGAACAAGTTTGCGGAATTATTCCGGTGAAAGTCTAGATTCTTCGTCGGCATGTTGGATGTTTTCGGGTTTACGCTTGTTATCACCGACGAGACGGCCATATAAAATAGAACTATATTCCAGCAAACAGAACGCCAATTGATAGAGGCGTTCAAGGAGACGCCCATGCATCCCTCCCCCCAGGCCGCGAGCGGCCGGTTGCACGTCGGTCTGCCCGCTGTGCAGCTCCATCAGGTGTCGGTCCGGTTCGGCAGCTTTACTGCCGTGCAAGGGGTCGATCTGTCGATCGGTGAAGGCGAGTTCGTCGCCGTGGTCGGGCCCACGGGGTGCGGCAAGAGCACGCTGCTCAATGCCGTGACCGGCTTGCTCAAGCCAGCCGGCGGCACCGTCAGCGTGTTCGGCGAGCCGCTCACGGGCCTGAATGGCGATGCCGGTTTCATGATGCAGCAGGACTCGCTGCTGCCCTGGAAGACGGCGCTCGACAACGTCGCCCTGGGCCTGGTGTTCCAGGGCATGTCGGTGGACGAGGCCCGCGAACGCGCCCGCCCGTGGATGAAGAAGGTCGGCCTGGCCGGCTTCGAGGCGCGCTATCCGCACCAGCTCTCGGGTGGCCAGAAGAAGCGCATCAGCATGGCGCAGACGCTGATCCTCTCGCCCAAGATCGTGCTGATGGACGAGCCGTTCTCGGCGCTGGACGTCCACACCCGCCACCTGATGCAGAGCGAGCTGCTGCGCCTGTGGCAGGAAGATCGCAAATCGCTGCTGTTCATCACGCATGACCTGGAAGAGGCCATCGCCCTGGCCGACCGTGTGGTGGTGATGTCCGCCGGGCCCGCCAGCCGTCCGGTCGGCGAGGTGGAGATCACGCTGCCGCGCCCGCGCAACGTGTCCGAAATCAACATGTCCGACGCCTTCATCCGCCTGTATCGCGAGATCTGGTCGATCCTCGGCGCTGAAGTGGAGAAGAGCCATGCCGTCCAGCACTAACGCCCCCAACGCAATACCCGCTGCCATGAACACGCAACGCCCGGGCCTCGCGCACAAGACCAAGATCCGCCTGTTCCAGCTCGCCGTGGTGGCGGTGCTGTTCGGCTCGTGGGAGGGCTTCGGCCGCGCGGGCGTGATCGATCCGTTCTACTTCTCGATGCCGTCGTCCATCGTCGCGCGCGTGTGGGAGTGGTTCACCGGCGGCGACATCTACACGCACCTGGGCATCACGCTGGCCGAGACCATTCTCTCGTTCGGCATCGGCACGCTGATCGGCATCAGCCTGGGGCTGTGGCTGGGGCTGTCCAGGCTGGCGGCCGAGGTGCTGGACCCGTTCATCAAGATCGTCAACGCGATCCCGCGCATCCTGCTGGCGCCCATCTTCGTGATGTGGTTCGGGCTGGGGCTGACCTCCAAGGTGGCGCTGGGCGCGACCATGGTGCTGTTCATCACCTTCTTCAATACCTACCAGGGCGTGCGCGAGGTGAACCCGGTCATCCTGGCCAACGCACGCCTGCTCAAGGCCAGCCGCCTCAGCCTGCTGCGCCATGTGTATGTGCCGTCCGCCACGAGCTGGATCCTCTCCAGCCTGCGCGCCTCCGTCGGCATGGCGGTGATGGGTGCGATCGTGGCGGAGTACCTGGGCTCGTCGGCGGGCCTGGGCCACCTGATCGCGCAGGCCGAAGGCGTGTTCGATGCGACCGGCGTGTTCTCGGGGATCGTCGTGCTGTCCGCCTTCGTGATCGTGCTGGACCGCAGTGTGGATGCGCTCGAAGGCAAGTTGCTGGTGTGGCGCCCGAAGGCTGATCCGGAAACCAGCGCCTGACCTCATATAACGATGATGGAGACAACCATGAAACGATGGATTTCGACCCTGCTGTGCGCCGCCGTCTGCACGATGGCGGGTGCAAATGCAGCCGAGCCGGAAAAGAAGGACGTGAGCCTGTCGGTCGGCTCGATGATCCTGAACTACATGCCGGTGCCGCTCACGCAGTCGCTGGGCAACTTCCAGAAGGAGGGGCTCAACGTCAAGGTGGAGAATTTCCAGGCCGGTGGCAGCAAGGCGCTGCAGGCGCTGATCGCCGGTTCGACCGACGCGGTGGTCGGCTTCTATGACCACACCATCCACATTCAGGCGCAGGGCAAGGACATCGTGTCGGTGGCGCTGCTCAACACCACGCCGGGCATCGTGCTGGCGGTGCGGCCGGATCTGGACATCAAGTCTGGCCGTGACTTGAAGGGCAAGAAGATCGGCATCACCGCGCCGGGCTCGTCTACCGACCTGTTCGCGCGCTACTACGCCATCAAGAACGGCCTGCAGGTGAACGACGTGTCGTACATCGCGGTGGGGTCGGGTGCGCCGGGCATGGTGGCGCTCGATCGCAAGGAGATCGACGCGCTGGTCAACTTCGACCCGGTGGCGAGCCTGCTGGAGAAGCGCCGCGCCGCCAAGTTCCTGGTCGATACGCGCACCGAGGCCGGCTCCGACGCCGTGTTCGGTGGCCGCTACCCGACCGCCACGCTGTACGTCACGCGCGACTTCATGACGAAGAACCCCGAGACCGTGCAGCGCCTGGTCAACGCCTTCATCCGCACGCTCAAATGGATCGACGCCAGCCCCCCGGAAGCGATCGCCGACAAGATGCCAAAGGAGCAGCAGGTGGGCGGGCGCGAGGTGTTTGTCGACGCGCTGCGCCACTCCAAGCCGATCTTCTCCAAGGACGGCCTGATGACGGATGCCGACGCCAAGGTGGCCCTGTCGGTGCTCTCCAGTTACGACGAGAAGATCCGCAATGCCAAGATCGACCTCGGTAAAACGTACACTAACCGCTTCGTCGACCAAGCCCTGAAGACGCTCAAGTGAGCCGTCTTGCCCCATCCGTCATGACAGCCGATCGCCAAACCGTTCAGAACGACACCACGCTGCCCGCCGCCAACGAAGGCGCGGAAGGCGACAAGACGCCGGGCGCGTCGGGCGTGGCCGCGCTGGACCGCGCGTTCTCGATCCTGTTCGCGTTCCGCCCGGGCGATTACGCGCTCACGCTGGCCGAGCTGGCGGCGCGCACCGGGCTCTACAAGAGCACGATCCTGCGGCTGGCCGGCTCGCTCATCCAGCACCGCATGCTGTTCCGCCTGGAAGACGGCCGATACCAGATCGGCGCCGCGCCGCTCATGCTCGGCGCGCTCTACCAGCGCAGCATGCGCCTGGGCGACGTGGTGCTGCCGCACATGCGCGCGCTGGCCGAGGCCACGGGCGAGGCGGTGTCGTTCTACATCCGCGAGCGCGACGTGCGCGTGTGCCTGCACCGCGTGGATTCGAGCCACTCGATCCGCGATCACGTGCGCGAGGGCGACGTGCTGCCGCTGGAGCGCGGCTCGGGCGGACGCGTGCTGTGCGCGTTCTCGGGCATGCAGGGCGCAACGTACGACGCGATCCGGCGCGACCACTACTACGTCTCGATCGGTGAGCGCGATCGGGAAACGGTCGGCCTGTCGGTGCCGGTGTTCGGTGCGCAGCAGGCCTTGCGCGGGGCACTGTGCCTGGCTGGCCCGGCTTCGCGCATCGACGGGGCGCGTCTGCAATCGTGGCGCGGTCCGGTGCTGGAGCACGCCGCGCAAATCACCTCCACGCTGGGGGGCGATCCGGCGCCGCTGCGCCACGCCGCACAGCTCATTCAAAAAACCTAGGCTTCGCCAACGACGCCCCAGACGGCGTGGGGCGGAGCCGACTGTAGTAGGAGTGTTGTTCATGGCTTTGCCTCTCGCGGGTTTGCGCGTGCTCGACTTGTCGAACGTGCTGGCCGGGCCGTTCTGCGGCTATCAGCTGGGCTTGCTGGGCGCCGAAGTGATCAAGGTCGAAGTGCCCGGCAATGGGGACCTCGCCCGCCGCCTGGGCGCTGATCCGGAACAGGCGCGCCGCAAGATGGGCGCCTCGTTTGTCGCCGTCAACGCGGGCAAGCAGTCCGTCACCGTCAACCTGAAGCACCCGGAAGGGCGGGCCATCCTGCTCAAGCTGGTGGCACAGGCCGATGCGCTCATCGAGAACTACCGCCCTGGCGTGATGGAGCGCCTGGACCTCGGCTACGACGTGCTGCGCGAGGTCAATCCGCGCCTGGTCTATTGCGCCATCTCCGGCTTCGGCAAGGACGGTCCGCTGGCACACCGCCCGGCGTACGACCAGATCATCCAGGGCATCTCGGGCGTGATGAGCGTCACGGGCGATGACGAATCCGCCCCGCTGCGCGTCGGTTACCCGATCAGCGACACGGTGGGTGGCATCACGGCGGCGCTGGCGGTGACCGCCTGCCTGCTCGGCGCACAGCGCACGGGCGAGGGCCGCATGGTGGACGTGTCGATGCTGGAAGCGACGCTCGCCACCATGGGCTGGGTGGTGTCCAACTATCTGAACGCCGGCGTGAGCCCACGCCCGATGGGCAACCAGAACTTCACCGCCGCGCCGTCGGGCACCTTCCGCACGGGCGACGGGCTGATCAACATCGCCGCCAACGAAGACAAGCAGTTTGCCGCGCTGTGCCGCGTGG
>CAJXMR010000035.1 GCA_913056305.1 uncultured Ralstonia sp. | reverse complement strand
TAGATCTGCGTGATGCCGTGGCGCTCGATGATCTCGCGCAGCTGGCCGCGATCGGTCACGTCGAGCGTTTCATGACGAATCTGCGCATGGCGGCCCCTCGGCACCATGTCGCTGGTGACAACGTTGCCCATGCCGTAGCGCTCGGCCAGCGCCACGGCCAGCTCCGTGCCCAACTGCCCGTTGGCGCCGATGATGAGGACTCTGGGCGCTGTGCTCATTGGATGATCCCCAACTCCTTGCCGGCGGTCTCGAACGCCTTGAGCGCCGCGTCAAGCTGCGCACGCTCGTGCACCGCGCTGATCTGCACGCGGATGCGTGCCTGCCCCTTGGGCACCACCGGATAGAAGAAGCCGATCACGTACACGCCCAGCTCAAGCAAACGCTTGGACAGCGCCTGCGCCTTGGGTGCGTCGTACACCATGATCGGGATGATGGGGTGCTCGCCCGGCTTGATGTCAAAGCCAAGCTCGACGATCTTGCGGCGGAAATACAGCGCGCTGTCCTCGAGCTTGTCGCGCAGCGAGGTATCAGCTTCGAGCAAATCGAGCACCTTGATGCTGGCCCCGACGATGGACGGCGCCACCGTGTTCGAGAACAGATACGGGCGCGAGCGCTGGCGCAGCAGGGCCACCACTTCCTTGCGCGCGCTGGTGAAGCCGCCCGACGCGCCGCCCAGGCCCTTGCCGAGCGTGCCGGTGATGATGTCGATCTTGCCGAACACGCCGCGGTATTCATGCGAGCCGCGCCCGCGCTTGCCCAGGAAGCCGCTGGCGTGGCACTCGTCGATGCCCAGCAGCGCACCGAACTCGTCGCAGATGGCGCGGATCTCGTCCAGGCGCGCGATGGTGCCATCCATCGAGAACACGCCGTCGGTGAAGACCAGCACGTTGCGCGCGCCCTCGGCATTGGCGGCCTGCAGTTGCGCGCGCAGGTCGTCGAGGTCGTTGTGCTTGTAGCGGAAACGCTTGGCCTTGGAGAGGCGGATGCCGTCGATGATGGAGGCGTGGTTCAGCTCATCGCTGACGATGGCGTCTTCGGGCCCGAGCAGCGTCTCGAACAGGCCGCCGTTGGCGTCGAACGCCGAGCCGTAGAGGATCGTGTCTTCCGTGCCGAGGAAGCTCGCCAGGCGTGCCTCCAGCGTCTTGTGCAGATCCTGCGTGCCGCAGATGAAGCGGACCGAGGACAGGCCAAAGCCATGCGTGTCGAGCGCCTCATGCGCGGCCTTCAGCACCTCGGGGTGCGACGACAGGCCCAGGTAGTTGTTCGCGCAGAGGTTGATGACCTCCTTGCCGTCCGCCGTGCGGATCACGCTGCCCTGCGGCGAGGTGATCACGCGCTCGGTCTTGTACAGCCCGGCTTGCTCAATGGCTTCCAACTCCTGACGGATGGCTGCGTAGAAGGCGTCCGTTGTCCGCATGGTGCTCCTCCTGTAGACTGATCGTTGATCGATAAATCGAACAAATTCGATATATCGAATGATTCGTTCAATTTACTAGATACCATCCAATGGCACAAGCCCCCACCACGGACGTGCTCGCCGAGGGTCCGCCGGCCGTTGGCGCGAAGCTACAGGCGCTGCGCCAAGCGCGGAAGCTCTCGCTCGACGAGTTGTCGAAGCTCGCGGGCGTGTCCAAGTCGATGCTCTCGCAGGTCGAACGCAACCTCGCCAACCCGACCGTCGCCGTCCTGTGGCGGCTGGCGACGGCGCTGGGGGTGGGCCTGGCCGATTTCCTGTCGCCCGAGGGTGCGGCGGCGGCAGCGCCTGCAGTGAACGTCATCCCCGCGCATTCCATTCCAGTCATCAAAAGCCCAGATGGCAAGTGCGAGCTGAAGATCCTGGGGCCGGTCGATCTGGCGGCGCGCTTCGAGTGGTATGAGCTGTCGATCCAGCCGGGCGGCATGCTCGCCTCCGAGCCGCACGAGATGGGCGCCAAGGAACACCTGTCGGTGCTCAGCGGCGCGGTGAACGTGCAGTCGGGGGACAGCGAAAAGAAGGTGCGGCACGGGGAATCGGCGCGCTATCCGGTGGATGTGCAGCACGCCATCTCGAACCCCGGCAAGAGCGTGGCGACGGCGTTGCTGGTGGTCGAGTACGCGCAGTAGCCACAGTGATACGGCGGCCTAAACCGCCACCGTTGCATTGGAGTCAAGCGGCAGAGATTCAACCGCTACATACCGAAGACGATGACAACGAGGTGCCCGCCGTGGTCTCGAAGCGCGTCGACGCCGACCCGGAGCCGGGCACTTTTGATTGCTTGATGGGCGGTCAACTCCAAAGAATGAAGCCCACGCATGCGGGCTTCATTCAGCAATCCGTACCGCGTTGCTGTTGTAGCGCCATCGCAAAAACGCCATTCCCGACCGACCAGTCGGAGTAGTCGTTCTCGTGCGTGAAGATGAACACGTCTTTGGGCGATACGCCGGCCCCCTCCAGATTGCTCGTGATGGCGGCATAGAGATTCTTCTTCATTGCGTCGCTGCGGCCCCGCCGCATGGTGACCTCGATCACCACGACGCACTCGGAGCGGGCGATACCGTTGAAAGTGCGGCTGCAGAAGAATTGTCCGGGGGCATAGTCCGACACGAGGTTGAACAGTTCATCCGCCGGCATGCCGATGGCATCGACCAGGGCGCGGTGAACGCCCATGACGATGGCCTCGCGCTGTTCGGCGGCGGTGCCCTGAGGGACGACGGTATGGATAAACGGCATTTGATTTTTCCTCAAAAATAGGCAAAGGACATGCTCGGCCACCCGGGCGCAGACCATCCTTGCGCCCCTCAATCAAAAGCCATCAGGCCGAGCAATCAAGCAACATTTATACTGATCACCCTTCGCGCCAAAAAGCGATTTAATTGCCGCATCTATGTGCAATAAAATCAAATAGTGAAACGTCGCCTACCCCCTCTGAATGCTCTGCGCGCCTTCGAAGCCGCCGGCCGGCTCGGCCGCATGACGGCCGCCGCCGACGAACTTGCGGTGACGCCAGGAGCCATCAGCCGGCAGGTGCGGCAACTCGAAGACGCGCTCGGCGTAGCGTTGTTCGAGGGGACCAAACACAGTCCCGCGCTCACCGACGCGGGCCGACTGCTATTGCCGGCCATATCCGTCGCGCTGGACCAGATCGAGACAGCGGTACGGGCGGTGGCCGACGAACCAGGAAGCACGCTCGATGTGTCGTGCTTCAGCACCTTTACGATGCGCTGGTTGATTCCGCGACTTTATGAATTCAACGCGGCCTATCCGGACATCGATGTGCGGCTGAGTGCGGCCGAGCGCGCGGTGGATGTCGAGCGCGAGCGTTATGACGTGGTCATCACCATGGACGATGGCCAGCCCTCGGAGCGGGTTTTGACCCATACGCTATTTCCTGAATGGCTTGGCCCGGTGCTATCCCCCGGGTTGGCCGCCAAGCTCCGCCTGGACACGCCCGCCGACCTGCCCGGCAAGCTGCTGCTGCGCACCCGCACGAGGCAGGATGCCTGGCCGCTCTGGGCGCAGCGGATGGGAAGTCAGCCCCCCAAAGCCAGTGGGCAGGAATTCGAGCATTACTATTTCACGCTGCAGGCCGCCGTAGGTGGATTGGGCGTTTGCGTGGCGCCTTGGCACTTGGTGATCGACGATCTGCAAAGCGGCCGGCTGGTGGCGCCACTGGGTTTTGGCGATAGCGGCAATCGCTATGTCGCTAAGCAGCGTTTGCAGCGCAGCAGCAAGGTGGACAGGTTCTGCGCGTGGCTGATGCGACGGGCTACGGAAATGCCGGATCCCACTGTCCTTGCCCCCCCCCCGACCTGACACCCGCTGCTCTCGACCCCGCCAAGCCAGGGGAGGGCACGCCCTACCCGGTCGGCCCTGAACAATCCGCAAAGCCTTGCTGAACAAGGTTCCACAGTAAAAAGCGCTGTTGCCGGAATAGCGGAAAGCCTAGGGTCTGCTTCATATACGAGCAGACCCTAGGTTGCCCGCACCTGTGGCGCCCGCCACACCCGCGGCAGCAGCGCCCCCAGCGACACCCCACGCAACGCCATGAACGCCAGCATGGCAAACCACAGCCCGTGGTTGCCCCAGCGCGGCTGCAGCGTGACCGCCAGCAGCCAGAACACCACCGCCGAACCCGCCATCGTCAGCAGCAGCTCACGCGTGCGCGTGGCGCCGATGAACACGCCGTCGAACTGGAAGCCCCACACCGACACCACCGGCAGCAACGCCGCCCACACCAGGTAGTGGCGGGCAGCCTCCCGCACCGCCGGCTGGTCGGTCAGCCCGCCAATGATGGCGGCGCCCCCCATGGCATACGCCAGCGAGAACAGCCCCGCCCCGATCACCGACCACAGCGTCGACACGCGAATGGCCGAGCGCAGCGCTTCGCGGTCGCGCGCGCCCAGCGCCGCGCCCACCAGCGCCTCCGCCGCGTGTGCAAAACCATCGAGCCCATAGGCCATGAAGGTCAGGAAGTTGAGCAGCAGCGCATTGGCCGCCAGGATCACATCGCCCTGCTGCGCGCCCGCGTGGGCAAACCAGCCGAACGCGGTCAGCAGGCACAGCGTGCGCAGGAAGATGTCGGTGTTCAGGCCCATCAGGCGGCGCCATGCGTCGCGCGCCAGCAGCTCCGCACGCGTCATCGGCGGCAAACCCAGCGGCCGTTGCAGCCACAGCAGCGTCATGCCCAGCGCGAAGCCTGCCATGTCCGCAATGGCCGTGGCCGCGCCGATGCCGCCCACGCCCAGGCCGGCGCCCAGCACAAGCCCCAGCACCGCCCCCATGTTGACCAGGTTGATCAGCACCTGCAGCAGCAGCGCGCGCCGCACCTGCTGACGGCCCAGCAGCGTGCCCAGCACCACGTAGTTGGCCAGCGCGAACGGCGCCGACCAGATGCGGGCGTGGCAGTAGGCATCGGCCATGTGCGTGACCGCCTCGCTTGCCCCCAGCAGCGCCAGCGTCATGCGGATGGCCGGCCCCTGCAGCACCAGCAGCACCGCGCCGATCCATAACGCCAGGACCAGCGCCCGCACCACGCTGGCCCGCAGCGCCCGCTCATCGCCTGCACCGTGCGCCTGCGACACCAGCCCCGTGGTGCCCATGCGCAAGAAGCCGAAGCCCCAGAACACGAAGTTGAAGAACACGCCCCCGAGCGCCACGCCGCCCAGGTATTCCGGCCCGGGCAAATGCCCCGCCACCGCCGTATCCACCGCGGAGAGGATCGGCTGCGTCAAATTGGCCAGGACGATGGGAAAAGCGAGCAGCAGGACACGCCGGTGCCACCGCGCCGGTGACTCAGGTGCTACCAATGTGACATCCGTGTGCTGCATTGTGAACAAATTGTGAAGAAAGTTCGGAAAAGGCGGTGCAACCCGTAACGATTTCGCTATCATTGCGCCCCATTGCGCGCGCACGGAAATGGTGCAGCGCTGTGCTCAACCCTGCACTGCGTTGCACACTCTATCGCGAATCCCCCTGGAAAACGGTGGCACCTGCCCCGTCTTCAGCGCGACCGGGCCGGGTGCAACCGACGCTCCACGTCGGCCAAGCACGCGCATGTTTTGCGGGCGACATCCGCCGGCAAAGCGGTGGGCAGGGCCAAACCGGCACTGCCTCGGTAGAACTAAGCGGACTGGTAAGCAAGCCGCCATGCCCTGACGAGCCTCCAACTCGCCGGGGTGGAGACTCCCCTTGGAAAAACACGTACAACGCAACCTGGGCGCCTGGCCCCTGATGCTGACCGGCCTGGGCTCGATCATCGGTTCGGGCTGGCTGTTCGGTGCCGGACGCGCCGCCCACGTGGCGGGCCCCGCGGCCATCTTCACATGGATCATCGGCGCGGTCGTCATCCTGGCGATCGCGCTAACGTATGCGGAGCTGGGCGCGATGTTCCCCGAGTCGGGCGGCATGGTGCGCTATGCGCGCTACTCGCACGGCTCGCTGGTGGGCTTCGTGGCCGCCTGGGCCAACTGGATCGCCATCGTGACCGTGATCCCGGTCGAGGCCGAGGCATCGATCCAGTACATGAGCACGTGGCCCTGGCCGTGGGCGCAGTCGCTGTTCCAGCATGGCGAGCTGACGCAGCTGGGGCTGGTGCTCTCCGCCGTGCTGGTCATCGTGTACTTCCTGATCAACTACTGGGGCGTGAAGGCGTTTGCCAAGGCCAACACGGCCATCACGATGTTCAAATTCGTGATTCCGGGGCTGACCGCCGTGGCGCTGATCGCCGCCGGCTTCCACCCGTCCAACTTTGGCGGCACGGAATCGGCCGCCTTTGCGCCGTACGGCTGGTCGTCGGTGCTGACCGCCATCGCCACCTGCGGCATCGTGTTCAGCTTCAACGGCTTCCAGAGCCCGATCAATCTGGCCGGTGAAGCGCGCAACCCGGGCCGCAACGTGCCGCTGGCGGTGATCGGCTCGATCCTGATCGCCGCCGTGATCTACGTGGGCCTGCAGGTGGCCTTCCTGGGCGCGGTGCCGCCCGAGGCACTGGCCGCCCACGGCTGGCACGGCATCGACTTCCATTCGCCGTTCGCCCAACTGGCGATTGCGCTCAACCTGAACTGGCTGGCCATCGTGCTGTACCTGGATGCGTTCGTGAGCCCGTCGGGCACCGGCGCCACCTACATGGCCACCACCACGCGCATGATCTACGCGATGGAGCGCAACAACACCCTGCCGGCCATCTTCGGCCGCGTGCACCCGCTCTATGGCGTGTCGCGTCCGGCCATGTGGTTCAACCTGGCGGTGTCGTTCGTCTTCCTGTTCTTCTTCCGCGGCTGGGGTGCGCTGGCGGCCGTCATTGGCGTGGCCACTGTCATCTCATACCTGACGGGCCCGATCAGCGTGATGTCGCTGCGCAAGAGCTCGCCCGGCCTGCATCGCCCGCTGCGCCTGGCTGGCCTGTCGCTCATCGCGCCGTTCGCCTTCGTCTGCGCCTCGCTCATCCTGTACTGGGCCAAGTGGCCGCTGACCGGCGAGATCATCCTGCTGATGCTGGTGGCCCTGCCGGTGTACTTCTACTACCAGGCCAAGGCCGGCTGGCCCGACTTCAAGCGCGAGCTGGGGGGCGCCTGGTGGATGATCGGCTACCTGCCGTCCATCGCCGTGCTGTCGTACATCGGCAGCAAGGAGTTTGGCGGCCTGGGGCTGCTCCCGTACGGCTGGGACATGGTGATCGTGGCCGCGGTGTCGCTGGTCTTCTACAAGTGGGGCGTGGCCAGCGGCTGGCATACGCGCTACCTGGACGAGGTCGAGCACGTGCATGACGACGCGCCGGCACGCGCTGGCAAGCAGGCGGCGGGTGGTATGCCGCAAGGTGTCTGAGCACTGCGCTGACGTGATTGATGGTACAAACGCCCGGTTCTGCCGGGCGTTTTATTGTGCGGGTCCACCCCGCGCTGGCACGCCGATACCGCCCCTGCCTACCGCGCCTCAGAGAGATTCCGCGCACCGGAAAACGCGCGCCCCGGCCGGAAGAACGCCATGAGAATCACCGCCGCTATCACCAAGGCGAAGCTCAGCAGATACAGGCTCAGCGTGAACCCGCCGGTTGCCGCCTTGATGGCGCCCACCGCCACCGGCGCGACCATGCCCGCGCTGCCACCAATCGTACTGATGATGGCGATGCCGGCCGCGGCGCTCTGGCCCCCAAGGAGGCTTCCCGGCATCGCCCAGAGCACCGTGAACGCGCTGGAGATGCCGGCGGAAGCCAGCGCCAGGCAAAGAACGGCCATGCCGGCGTTGGTCGGAAATGCACTGGCGAGCACCAATCCCGCCGCCCCCGCCAGCGCGGCAAGCCCGAAGTGCCAGCGGCGCTCGCCCGTGCGGTCCGAATGCCTGCCAACAAGGATGGCGCCCGCCACGCCGCAGACTGCAGGCAGCGCCGAATACAGGCCGACCTGCATGACGGTGAGCCCCATGCCTTTCAACATGGTGGGGCTCCAAAACGCGAGCGCATAGACACCCAGGATCACGAGGAACGAGACGAAGCCGAGCACCCACACGCGCAGGTCGCTCAAAGCATCGACCAGCCCGCCCACGTGGCTGCCCGGCCGGCCGGCGTTGCCATCCAGCAGAAGCGCCTGCAGGCGATCGCGCTCGTTAGCGCTCAACCACGGCGCATCGGCGGGCCGGTTGGGGAGCACGTGGAAGGCGACGATACCCAGCAACACGCAGGGAATCCCTTCGAGCAGGAACAGCCATTGCCACCCCTGCAGTTGCCCAACGCCATTCAGGTAGGTCATGATCGCCCCCGCCGCCGGGCCAGCCACGATCGGAGCCATGCCATAGGCCATGAAGAACAGGGCGGTCGCCTGTGCGAGGCGCTGCTTCGGGAACCACAGCGTCAGGTAGTACAGCACGCCGGGCGCAAAACCGGCCTCGAACACGCCGATCAGGAAACGCAGCCCATAGAACTGCGTCGGCGTGGTCACGAACACCATGGCAGCGGACGCCAGCCCCCACAGACTCATGATGCGGAGCAAGGTCGCACGAACGCCAATGCGAGCGAGCAGCATGTTGCTCGGCACTTCAAAGACGGCGTACCCGAGAAAGAAGATGCTCGCCCCGAGCCCGAATACGGTGTCGCCAAAGCCAAGCTGCTCGCGCAATTGCAACTGCGCAAACCCAACGTTGGTCCGGTCCAGGTAGTTGAAGAGGTAGCAGACGCACAGCAGCGGCAGCAGGCGCCAGCCGATCTTGCGGAACAGGGCATCATCCGCCGTGGCAGTGCGGTTGCGGGTGGGCGGAACGTCTCGGGTTGCGGTCATCGTGGGGCCTCGCTGATGCGCCTGGAGTCGATAGGGGCCGTCAAATATTGACGTTGCCGCGCCGGCAAGACTGTCGCCGATTGGCACTCTCCCATGAGGGCTAACCCTGCTTGGAGCGGCCACGCAAAACCCTGTGAAATACCGGGCAGGAACCTATTCTTGTGCTGGCCCCGACAGCACACACCAACCCCATGCGAGAAGCCCCCATCGGTTCACCTGAGCCCGCAGTCCCCGCCCTATCGGAGGAGCTGGCGTCCTTGCTGCGCGCCCATGCAGGACGCCGGCGCCTGGCCAAGGGCGACGTGCTCTTTACCTACGGCTCGGCGCCGGACGCGCTGTTCTACCTGGAGCGCGGCAGGATCCGCGTCAGCACAACGGCGGCAAGCGGCCGCGAAGCCATGCTGGGCATGATCGAACCGGGGCAGTGGTTTGGCGAGGTATCGCTGCTGATGAACGCGCCGCGTGTGTACGACACCCGCGCCGTCATCGATAGCGAACTGCTGGTCGTCCCGGCCACCGCGTTCCACGCCCTCGTCGATGAGCAGCCGAAGTTCCTGCGGGAATTCGTCCGCTTGATCGGCCACCGTTATCGCTGGGCGCTAGAGTGGATCGACGCGACGATTCTGCTGCCGTTTCCGATGCGGCTGGCGCGACGTCTGCTCGACGCGCAGCAGCTTCACGCGCGGTCGGTGCCCGATGACGAGAGCGCGGGGCTGCGCCTGTCGCAGGAAGAGCTGAGCCAGATGCTCGGTGTATCGCGGCAGAGCGTGAACCGCCAGCTCAAGGAATGGGAGGCCAAGGGCATCCTTCGCCTCGACTATGGGCGCGTAACGCTGCTCGACAAGGAGGCGCTGCGCCTGCTGGCCAGTTGAAGGACAGCGCGGGAAAGGCCATCGCGCGATGGCCTGGTCCTGCATCTGACGTTGCGGCTTACAGCGTGGAAAACTCTGCCCCGCCCTTGGGGCGAATGTACTTGGGCATGGGGATGGCGCCCGCCTTCACCGCGCCAAGCACGGCCGCTTCGATGGCGCCGGCATCCATGATGCTGTGATACTCGCCGTTCACGAAGTTGATGTTGGCGCCATACACCACCATGACGCCCTCGGCCGCTTCCTTGGCATCGGCCGGCACCGAGAAGGTGTGGATGGACCCGCCCGGCTCGTAGAGATAACTGCCTGCGGTCTGCGGATCCTGCGGATACTCTAGGTAGTTCCACGCCCCCTTGGTGGTGTAGAAATGGACGGTGCCGGTATGGAAATGCGTCGGCAGGACGGTGCCGGGCTCAAACTTGCCGTACAGCACCCACACGCCGTTCTCGCGATCGAGAAACAGCGGCGTGATGGTCACGCCGGGCATTTCGGTCGGCAGGCAGCCCACCTCGTTGACGTTGACCGTGAGCAGGCGGTCCTGGTGGGTCGTGACTTCAGGTAGAGCCATTCCAATCTCCCTTGGTTTATAGGCCAGTGATGCCGGCATCCACCGCCAGCGTCTGGGCGGTGATGTAGACGCTCTCGTCGGATAGAAAGAAGAGGATCGCGTAGGCGACTTCCCATGCAGTGGCGTGCCGGCCGAAGGGCCCCGCAACGGCGCCGCGCTCCGGGCGGCCGGCGGTGGTCAGCCGCCCCAGCGGGGTGTCGATCAAGCCGGGCATCACCGTGTTCACGCGGATGCCGCGCCGCGTGCCCTCCATTGCCACATGCCGGGCAAGCCCCGCCAGCCCGGCCTTGGAGGCGTCGTACGGAACGAGCTGCGAGCCCGCCCGCTTGGCGGCAATGGATGAGACGAAGAGGATCGAGGCACCGTCCTCCATGCGGTCAAGACCGTGGCGGCAGCACAGCATCGGGCCGCGCAGGTTGGTGTTGAGCACGCGGTCCCATTCGTCGAGCGCGAAGCTGTGCAGCCCCGTCTGGCACGTGATGCCGACATTGAGCACCATGCCGTCGAGGCCACCCAGACCGGACACCGCCTCGCCGATCATCCGGCGCACGTCGCCCTCGTTGGTGATGTCGGCCTGGATGGCGAAGGCGCGATTGCCATCCTCCGTGATCCGCCGAACCGTCTCGCGCGCGCTGGCGAAGTCATAGTCCGCCACTGCAACATGCGCGCCTTCGCGCGCGGCGAGGATCGACACCGCCCTGCCATTGCCGATCGGATCGGTGGCGGCGTCGAACACGCGCTGCCCGCCGCCGACCACCAGGATGCGGCGCCCCGCCAGCCGCCCCCTGCCGGGCGATTCGCCCAACGAAGCCGCACTGGGCGCCCGAACGCATGCGTTGGATTCCATCGCTGTTGGTCCGTCCGCATCAGGCCGTGGCGGCGGACTGCGCCTCCGCCTTACCAAGCATGCCGGACAGCGCCTGCAGCTGGGCTGGCGCCGGCAGCCCGGCGAGCAGCTGGCGCATCATCGTCATGCTGTCGAAGTAGATCCGCTCGCAGATCAGCGTCTCGCCATCAAAGAGGAACAGCGCGATCATGCGGCAGCGGAAGCTGCTGCCGGTGGGCGGCAGCCCCCTGAGCACGCCCCGGTGCGTGCCCAGCAGCCAGAACTCGACGATGACGGCATCTTCCGTGTGGCGCAGCTTGATGATCTCGCTGCGCTGGTCGGGAAAGGCCTTGCGGCTCTGCGTGTAGTACGCGCGCACGCCATCGTTGCCGTCGTAGACATCCCCATTGGGAATGATCTCGTAGTGTGGATGCGGGAACGTTGCCAGCACGGCGTCAAAGTCCTGCTTGATCTCGTCGGCAAAGTGATCCAGCACGAGGCGTTCGCGGTGGGCTCGAAGCTCCGCGCTGATCGATACGGTGTCCATCATCGTCTCCAGTCCTGTAGGCATTTTCAGAAGCCCATGACCGCAATGGGCCGCGGGCTGGAGTGATTATTGAGAACGGCCCGCGCGCAGACTGTCGTGGATTGGCGGTCTTGTCTTGGTATTTACCCGGGGCGGGAAGGATGGCCGGTATGCCATCCACGACCTTAGCCAACCCTGATCCATCTGCGGGCTTCAATACGCTAGACTGCGCTCGCAACGCGTCTCCGACGCGACCGACACCTCCCACAAAATCAACGCGCGCGGTCGACTGCCATGAAACGGATTGCCCTCCTCCTCGTGCTCGCGCTTACCATCAGCGCCTGCAGCAAGAAAGAAGAAGCCGTCACCGCCGGCGGTCAGCCCAACATGGCCGCCGCCCCCTCGCCGGAAGCCAGCGCCAAAGCCGCGGGCAACCCCGAGCGTCGTTTTCTCGCCTACGAGCATCGTGTGGAGGCGGAGGTGGAGGTCGACCAGCTCGAACGCCTGTACCGCGAGCTGCAGGACGCCTGTCTGAAGGAGGCCACCTGGCACTGCACGGTCCTGGACGCCAGCATCCGGCTCGACCGCGACCAGCGCGGCGGCTCCGCCCACCTGAACCTGCGCGCCAGCACCGAGGGCGTGCGCGCCATGCGCACGCGCCTGGCGCAGAGCGGCGGCATCGTCAGCCAGGGCACGCACGTCGACGACCTGGGCCAGCCGATTGCCGAAGTCGACAAGCGCCTGGCGATGCTGCAGGACTACCGCGCGAAGCTGCTGGAGCTGCAGCAAAAGGCCACCAAGGTGGAAGACCTGACGGTCATTGCCGAGAAGCTGGCCGAGACCCAGGCTGAACTGGAAGCCGCCAAGGGCCAGAACGCGCACCTGATGGATCGCGTCAACCGAGAGGCGCTGACGATCGATCTCGAGACCCGCCGCACCGCGGCGAGCAGCCTGTGGGCACCGATCGGCTCGGCCTTGCGTGAGTTCTTCCCATCGCTGGCGCACGCTGTTGCGGGGGTGATCGTGGCGCTGGCGTATCTGCTGCCGTGGGCGCTCGTGCTGTCGGTGCTGGGTTGGGGGGTGGCGAAGCTGCGGCGCAAGTGGCGGCAGCGCAAGAGCCGGTCGGAGTAAGTTGCGCTGAGCAAGAAAAAAGCGCCCGCCTGAAACGGCCGGGCGCTTTTTCTTTATGCCGCCTGCAGTAGCGCCATGGCCTCGCGCATGTAGGCGATCATGTCGGGCCCGCCCCAGGGGCCCGATAGCAATGCCGGTTCGCGCTCCATGGCCTGCCGCATCTTTGCGTGCGTCTGCGGATTGGTGCCGGCGTAGGACTGGAACAGGTCGATCCAGCGCAGGGCGAGCTGCCGCATGGCCGGCGCATCGGGCGGTGTGCCCTGCTCCATCTGCGCGCGAACCTCGCCGATCAGGCCCGGCCACTCGTTGGCGCGCTTGCCGAAGTTCGCGCGCAGGTAATCCAGCTCTTCCGGCGACAGGTACTTCGCATAGATCGCCAGCTTGCGCTCGTTGGCCGCGGCCATGACGTAGGCGACCATCTCCAGGCTGATGCCGGTGCGCTCCTGCATGGCGGGTTCGCTCACATGCATGCGGTGCAGCTTGGCCGACAGCACCTGATCGACCTCGGTGTCTTCGGCAAGCAGCGCCATCCAGCGCGCAGCCAGCGCCTGCGCTTCGGCGCTGCGCGCGGGCACCTTGTGGTCCATCGCGCTGCGCACCTTCTGCACTAGCGCGGTCCATTTGGCGGTGCGCTGCGCATCGGCGTCGAGGCGTTCGACGCGTTCCTGTTCGTCCTGCGAGAGGTATTTGTCGTACATGGTCATCCATTCCAAAGTGGTTAGCCATTCGGCAAGTTCCGGCTCCTCCCCGCGCGCGAGCTGGCCCTGCAGCCGCAACAGCCGGTCGCGCAGCACGTTGGCCTGCTCGATCTGCTGCGCGAGCATCTGGAGCTGCCGCTCCACCACGCGCGCAATGGAGGCTTCCGGGCTTGCCAGGAACGCTCCGACCTCGGCCAGCGACATCCCGAAGCGCCGCAGCGCCTGGATCTGGTGCAGCCGGGCGATGTCGGTCTTGTCGTAGAGCCGATAGCCGCTGTCGGAGCGGGCCGAAGGCGCGAGCAGGCCGATGGCGTCGTAGTGGTGCAGCATGCGGACGCTCAGTCCGCAACGCTTGGCAAGATCGCCAACTTTCAACAACATGGGATGCTCCGGTCTTCAGGCCTGTGGGCAGGTTAGGACCTCACACACTGTGAGGGTCAAGCCCGCAGCGAATGGATGGCGTCGTGCGCCCGCCTCATGCTTGTGACGCGCACGCAGCATTCTGACCCACGCCCCACCGTGGTGGGGAGCGCCCCCCGCCAACCCGCGCTGCGCCTAGCGTCACAAAAAATTCATTTAACTCTGTGTTCATGGTTCCGTAATGCTGAATGTCCGCGCTTACGTCCATGCCCATGAACACACCCAGACCTCCCCAACCGTTGCCACCGGGCATCGCGCCCGAGATGCTGCGCGCGGTGTTCCAACCGATCTTCCGCCTGGCCACGAGCGAGGTGCTGGGATACGAAGCGCTGCTGCGCGGCCCGGTGGGCACGGCCATGGAGTCGCCCGCGGCCCTGTTTGCCACTGCTCAGGATGCGGCCAGCGCCATTGCACTGGAACTGACCGCGGCGCAGATTGCCATCCATGCCTTTTCCGCCATGCGGCTGCCGGGCAAGCTGTTCCTGAACTTCAGCGCGGCCGGTGTACGCCGCCTGCTCGAAGACCACGCCAGCATGCTGCATACGATTGCCGACCACGACCTGCACCCGTCGCGCATCGTCATCGAGCTGACCGAGCAGACGCCGATCAGCGACCTCGCCACCTTCGCGCACGAGCTGTCGGTGGCACGCGACTTTGGCCTGCAATGCGCGCTGGACGATTTCGGCACCGGCAATGCCAACCTGAACCTGCTGATCGAACTCACGCCGGATTTCATCAAGCTGGACAAGTATTTCGTGCGCGACATTGCCAAGCATCCGGCCAAGCTGGACGTGGCGCGCTCGCTGCAGCAGATCCTCAAGGGCGCGGCCACCAGCATCATTGCCGAAGGGCTGGAGACCGACGATGAGCTGGGCGTGGTGCGCGACCTCGGCATCCGCTTCGGCCAGGGGTTCTTCCTGGGCCGCCCGCAGGACGAGCCTGCCACCGAGATCTCGGCGCAGGCGGCGCACGTGCTGCAATCCACGCAGATTGCCGTGTTTCCACAGGCGGTGCGGGTGGGCTGGCGCGCCATCACCGCCAGCAAGCTGCTGCGCGTCGCGCCAACGTTATCGATCCGCAGCAGCAACGACGATGTGCTGCACCTGTTCAACCGGCAGCCGGACCTGCACGCCGTCGCCCTGCTTGACGAGGCGCAGCGCCCGCTCGCCCTGATCGCGCGCCGCGCCTTCATCGACCGCTATGCGATGCCGTATCACCGCGAGCTGTACGGCAAGAAGGCGGCACTGGCGTTTGCCAACCGCCAGCCGGTGCTGGTGGAAAAGTCCGCCTCGCTCGAAGACATGTCGGCGCTGCTGATGAGCGATGACCAGCGCTACCTGACTGACGGCTTCATCATCACCGAGAACGGCCGCTACCTGGGCCTGGGCACCGGCGAGGAGCTGGTGCGCACCGTCACGGAGATCCGCATCGAGGCCGCGCGCTACGCCAACCCGCTCACCTTCCTGCCCGGCAACATCCCGCTCAACCTGCACATCGAGCGGCTGCTGGAGGCGCGGGCCGAATTCTTCGCCTGCTATGTCGACCTGAACCACTTCAAGCCCTTCAACGACCAGTACGGCTACTGGCAGGGCGACGAGATGCTCAAGATGGGCGCCGCCGTGCTGGCGTCCGCCTGCGAGCCGACGCGCGATTTTCTCGGCCACGTGGGCGGCGACGACTTCCTGATCCTGTTCCAGAGCGACGATTGGGAGGCCCGCATCAAGCAGGCCATGGCAACGTTCAATGACAACGCGCTCGGCATGTACACCCCGGCCGACCGCGCCGCCGGCGGCATCCATGCGGAGGATCGCAAAGGACTGCCCGCCTTCTTCCGCTTCGTGACGATGGCGGTGGGCGCGCTGCACGTGCTCCCCGGCGCCGCGCGCAACAGCGACGACATCGGCACCGCTGCCGCGCTGGCCAAACGGCGCGCCAAGCAGAGCGAGAGCGGGTTCTATCTGGAGCCGATGCTGCCCGGCAAGACCCGCCAGTTTGAAGCCGCCTAGCTGGCGGCCGGAATCACGCCCAGCAGTGCCGCCTTGACCACCGCGTGCGTCTTGTTGGCGGCGTCCAGCTTGGTGATGGCGTTCTGGATGTGGAAGCTGACGTTGCGCTCGGTCATCTCCAGGATGGCGGCCACCTCGGCCACCGTCTTGCCCTCGGCCGTCCAGTGCAGGACCTGCTGCTCCGGCAGGCGGATGCGCGCAAGACCATCGGGCAGCATCCGGCCCACCGTCAGGTCACTGATGGTGGTGTGCGCGAGCTGGCCCAGCCAGATCATCTCCGGCTCGGTCGCATCCAGTTCGTCCTGCGTGATGGGCTCGGCGCCGCGTGCGAGGCTGAAGGTGCCGAGCAGGCCGCGGTGGTCGCGCAACGTTTGCGACCACCCGTGGTGCAACCCGCAGCGGCGCGCGTCCGCCCAGAATGGTGCGTCGATGTCGCCGGCGTCCGGCCACAGCATCGGCCTCACGCAGCGCTGTCCGAACTGCAGGATCGGATCGTTGCCGGCGTAGCCGCGCGCCGCATAGGTCTCGCGCCAGGCGTCGGGGAAGTTGTTCCACGCGACGAGGCTGCCGCGCGTGATCGGGATCGCCACGCGCAGCACGTAGGCGTAATGGTCGAAACCCAGCAGGGTCACGGCGGCGTGTAGCGTGCGGAAGGCTGCGTCTGCATCGGCGGCGGCATGCAATTCGCGCAGCAAGGCGGCACGCCATGACGGCGTCTGGTTGTCTGCGGAACATGTGCGAACCACCATGCGAGCGTTGTCTCCCAATGCTTTCGCGCACCGGCCAACATGCGCGCGAAAATCCGGCCCGCCGCATTGCCACCCTGTGCATCCAAATACAGGACGAGGAGATGCCATGCGATGCGCAACCATTCAACCCGCCGCTCTGGCAGGCGAATCATTGCAATGGCATGGCGGGAAAGGCGCTGCCGGTCTTCAGGTCACTATACAAAATCCGGATCGGATTTCACGCCTGACATACTGCCGGCGCCTAGTGCGCACGCTCGAATGCGGGTAGCCCTGAACACTGAGATAAGTACACCGATAATCGCGCGCAGGCTTCGCATGCCTTGCCGTCAACCGTGCATCGGGGATGGAGGAAGCAGCGCGCTCGAGGTTTGGCACGCTTGCACGCAGGCTGCGGATCAGCGTCGGAGGATCCAGATCAGGAACGACAGCAGCAGCGAGGCCAGGATGCAAGTCGTCATCGGGAAATGGAACGAGTAGCCGTCCCTGACGATATGGATGTCGCCTGGCAAGTGCCCAAAGGGAATGCTCGACAGCCAAGGCCAGGCAGCGCCCACAGCGATCAGCAAACAACCGAGGAGTACGAGCAGGCGTTGCATCATCCGGGCCCGTGCATGAGGTTTCAGCGGGACGTCCGATCGATCTCTTGGCTGCCCCGATCGGCACGCGCTCCTGGACTGGACGTTCGGCAAGCCGTCACGACCCACCGAACCAGTTGTAACCCTGGTCAACCCAATAGCCACCCGGAAACGTGTTGGTGACGAAGATCTCCATGATGTGCTTCGGGTTCTTGTAGCCCAGCTTGGTCGGCATGCGCAGCTTCATCGGGAAACCGAATTCAGGCGGCAGCCGCGCGCCGTCGTATTCGAACGTCAGCAGCGTCTGCGGATGCAGGGCGGTCGGCATGTCGATGCTCTCGTAGTAATCGTCCGCACACTTGAAGCCGACGTACTTGGCGCTCGTATCGGCCCCCACCCGGCGCAGAAATTCGGCAAACGGCGTTCCGCCCCAGCGGCCGATCGCGCTCCATCCTTCAACGCAGATGTGGCGCGTGATCTGTTCGGCGTGCGGCAGCAGATACAGTTCGTCGAGCGTCCAGCTCCGCTTGCCGGTGACCAGGCCCGACATAGCCAACCGGTATGTCGACGCATCAACATGCGGCACCTCCGCCATCGAGTAGAACGCGTTGAAGGGGAATGGCCGCGTCAGGTCAGCTTCAGTGTAGGTGGGTGCAAGGCGCTTGGGGTCGAACAGCCAGGCCTGCACGCGGTCATTCATGCGCGAGACCTTCACCAGGAAATCATTGACCGAAGCATCATCGACGAGCGTGCAGCCGGTGAGCATCGTCAACCCCCCAAGCGTGAGAATGCGCCGGTTGAACAGGCGCCGCGAAGGCATCTCGAGTTCGCGGCGCACGTCGATCTCGAGCGAGCGCCGGTCCAGCCGGTAACGGGTGACATCGCTGTCGGGCTTCGAAGTGCTGGGCTTCAATGGCATGGGGATTCTCCTTTCAATGCCCGCGGATCATGGCCAGCAGCGACCGAGGCACAAGCGCCGCCATCGCGACGTGGACCACAAAGAACAGGACGAGGAACGCCATCGCCCAGAAATGCACGATACGGGCCGTGTCATAGCCGCCCAGCAGTGTGCGAAGCAGCGGGAACTGGACCGATTTCCAGATCGCAAGGCCCGACAGCACAAGCAGAACAAGGTCAATGATCGCTGCCAGGTAGGCTGCTCGCTGGACCGCGTTGTAGACACTCAGATCGCTGTGACTCAACTTGCCGTGCAGCGCTGCCCAGGCATCGCGCAAGACTGCGCCGGGCGTGACCGGAAAGAATTTGCGGGCGATCCGCCCGGTGATGCCGGCGAGCGTCAAGTAGGCGATGCCGTTGATGAACAGCAGCCACATCGCCGCAAAGTGCCACAGCAAGGCGCCGCCTAGCCAGCCGCCTAGCGTGAGGCCGGGTGGAAACTCGAACGACGCGTAGATCGGCGAGGCGTTGTAGATGCGCCAGCCGGACAACACCATCGTGATCGCCGCAAGTGCGTTCAGCCAATGGCTCACGCGCACCCACAGCGGATGAATCGGCCGCACCGGCGAAGCCTGCGCGCGGGGGTCAGCAGAAACCGCACTCATGATGCAATCTCCAGAAAGAGAGATGACAGGCTGGCTTGCCGGCCAGCTGCGCGCTGCCCGGTCTCGCCTACGGCCATGCCCGGATCGCGGTGTCGATTCGCGGTGGGGCACCGCGCCATTCGATGGTCGAGTGGCGCGGCCCCTTCACTGTTACTGCTTCATCTCGTCCTTCTTCATCCCGTCCTTCTTCATCTCATCGTGCTTCATCGCGTCCTTCTTCATCCCATCGTGCTTCATCTTGTCGTTCTTCATGCCTTCCTTTGCCATCTTGTCGTGCCCCATCGCATCTTTGGCCATGGGCGCTTCTTCCTTCTTGGGCGTGGTGTCGGTCTGTGCGAACGCCGCACCGGCGCTAACGAAGGCGAGGCCGGCAACACAGGTGGCAATCAGTGCTTTCTTCATGGTCAGACTCCTTGGTGAAAAAGGTGGGTGGAACCGGTTAGTCGAGCGTCATCGCCGAAACTGACACTCGCCACACAGGTTTTTTTGGATCTACATAAAAGAGCACTACAAATCACTAATTAACGCTTGATCTGCCTCTTCGGCTCAACCATCCGCCGGGTCTTGCTCAGGAACCACAGGTTGTCTTTGAGTATGGTTTGCCTGTACCGCTTCACAAAGGAAACGACGGCGTGCGTAGCAGGACCAGCTCGCGCCAAATACCCCGGAGCCACGGCTGCGCATTGTGTTTCTCAACCAAATGGCTACCTGTGGGTATCGCCGACTGTTACGTCACTTCAATCTGCACTACATTCCACTCAGATCATGGAACACGCTGCCGGCGTGCCCGCTCACCAAGTGCGATCTTGACGCGGCAGAGAACAAGGAGACACCCATGGCCACACTGGGCAGGATGTGGGAAGTGATCGTCGGCAAGCCGCTCGATCCGATGGACCCGCGCACGCGGCACGCCATTGCGGTCACGCCGCTGCTGGCATGGGTGGGGCTGGGGGCTGACGGTTTGTCGTCGTCATGCTATGGCCCGGAGGAAGCCTTCAAGGCGCTCGGCGCGCACCATCCGCTTGCGCTGTTCCTGGCGCTGGCGACGGCGGCAACGGTCTTCATCATCGCGATCGGCTACAACCAGGTCATCGAGCTCTTCCCGACCGGCGGCGGAGGCTACCGCGTGGCCACGGCGCTGCTGGGGCCACGGCCCGGATTGGTGTCTGGCGCGGCACTGCTGGTCGACTATGTGCTGACCGTGGCCACCTCGCTGGCCAGCGGGGTCGATGCCTTCTTCAGCCTGCTGCCGGTCAGTGCCCAGGCGTTCAAGCTCGCCACCGAGATGGTGCTGATCGTGTTGATGACCGGGCTCAACTTCCGGGGCATGCGCGAATCGATCTTGGTGCTGCTGCCGATCTTCCTTGGCTTTGTGGTGCTGCACTTCGTGCTGATCGTCTATGGCGTGGCGGTCCATGGCAGCGGGCTCGCCGCCGTGGTGCCGGATGCCGTGGGCGAGGCGCACACCATGTCGCAGACGCTCGGACCGCTGGTGATGCTGGGGCTCCTGATGCGCGCGTTCTCGCTGGGCGGCGGGACCTACACCGGCCTGGAGGCGGTGTCGAACAACGTCAACATGCTGGCCGAACCGCGCACGCCGCATGGCAAGCGAACCATGCTCTACATGTCGACCTCGCTGGCCTTCACGGCGGGCGGCATCATCCTGCTCTACATGCTGTGGCACGCCAAGCCGGTGGAAGGCCAGACACTCAACGCGGTGGTGTTCGGCAGCGTGATCGACCACATGGGGCTGGGCTCGTCGTTTGCGCGCGATGCGTTGCTGGCGGCGGTGCTGGCCTTCGAGGCGGGCCTGCTGATGGTCGGTGCGCAGACCGGCTTCCTCGACGGCCCTGCGGTGCTGGCCAACATGGCGCACGACTCCTGGGTGCCGCGCCACTTCCGCGATCTGTCGGCCCGGCTGGTGCGGCAGAACGGCATCATCGTGATGGGCGTGGCCAGCCTGGTGATCCTGTTCTGGACGCGCGGCGATGTGTCGGTGCTGGTGGTGCTGTACAGCATCAACGTGTTCCTGACCTTCAGCCTATCGCTGCTGGGGCTGTGCACGTATTGGTGGCGCCGGCGCAAGAGCGGTGAACGCTGGTGGACGCACTTTGCGCTCTCCGCCTGGGGCCTGTCGGTCACGAGCACGGTGCTGGTCATCACCCTGATCGAGAAATTCACGGAGGGCGGCTGGCTAACGGTGCTGGTCACCAGCGCGGTGATTGCGCTGTGCTTCCTGATCAAGCGCCACTACGACGAGACCCGCGCGCAGATCGCCAAGGAAGACGCGCTGTTCCCCGGCGAGGCCCCTCCGGTGAGCGAGGCCACCGCCCCGGCCAAGCCTGACCCGGCGCAGCCGACCGCCATCCTGCTGGTCGGCAAGCACCGCGGCGCCAGCATGCACGCGCTGCTGTGGGTGAACCGGCTCTTCCCCGGACACTTCAAGAACTTCATCTTCCTGGCCGTGGGCGAAGTCGATGCCCAGAGCTACGACGGCGCCGAACACCTGGAGCGCGTACGCCAGACCATCACCGCCTCGCTCGACTTCTACGTCGCGCAATGCCGCCGGCATGGTGACGCGGCCGACTACCGCATCGCCTTCGGCACCAGCCCGGTGGCGCAGTTCACCAAGCTGGCGGAGACCACCATGGACGAGTTCCCGAACAGCGTGTGCTTTGCCAGCAAGCTGATCTTCCGGCAGGTCAATTTCCTCACCGCGTGGCTGCACAACCAGAGCCCGCTGGAAATCCAGACACGCCTGCACCAGCAAGGCAAGCAGATGGTGCTGCTGCCGATGAACGTGGGGTAGCTGCGCACGTCTAGCAAACCCAGGGGGCGTCGGTATCGCCTGCAACACCGTATCGGCGCAACGCCTCCGCATGCTGCTCCGGCGCCACCGCGTGCACCGCGGCGGCAACGATGTGGTGGCGGTCCATCTCAAAGAAGCGGCGCAGCTGGACGCGCGTGTCGCTGCGTCCGAAACCGTCCGTACCCAGGGCAACAAAGGGGGCCTTGAGATACGAGGCCACCAGCTGCGGATAGGCCCGCACGTAGTCGGTGGCGGCGACGATCGGCGTCGATCCGGGCAAGCACGTTTCAAGATGGCTTTCGGCCGTCGCGTCACCGCCAAACAGGCGGCGGCGCTCGCACTCGCGTGCATCCCTGGCCAGCTCCGAGAAGCTGGTCACGCTCCAGATCTCCGCGCTGATGCCCCACTCGTTCGCCAGCAGCTCAGCCGCCGCAATGACCTCGCGAAGAATGGCGCCAGAGCCCAGCAGTCGCACGCGCAGGGCGCTGTGCTCGGCCGTCTTCTCGTCGAACAGGTACATCCCCTTGATCACCGCCTCGTGCTGGTCCGCCGGGAGCGCCGCTTGGCGGTAGTTCTCGTTGCCGACCGTCAGGTAGTAGAACTCGTCGTGCTGCGCCTCGAGCATGCGCTTGGCGCCGTGATGCACGATCACCGCGGCTTCGCTGACGAAGGCCGGGTCGTACGCGCGGCAGTTCGGCACGGTGGATGCGATCAGGTGGCTGGTGCCGTCCTGGTGCTGCAGGCCCTCGCCTGCGAGGGTGGTGCGCCCGGCGGTGGCGCCGATCAGGAACCCGCGCGCACGCTGGTCGGCAGCGGCCCAGATCAGGTCGCCCACGCGCTGGAAGCCGAACATCGAGTAGTAGATGTAGAACGGCAGCATGGCGATGCCGTTCACGCTGTAGGACGTGGCGGCGGCCGTCCAGGAGGCCAGCGCGCCGGCCTCGGTGATGCCCTCTTCCAGCAACTGGCCGTCGACGGCCTCCTTGTAGAAGAGCATGGAGCCGGCATCTTCCGGCTCGTACAGCTGCCCGACGGGCGAGTAGATGCCGATCTGCCGGAAGAGGTTTGCCATGCCGAAGGTGCGTGCTTCATCCGCGACGATCGGCACGACGCGCGGCCCGACGGCCTTGTCCTTGATCAGGTTGGTGAAGAGGCGCACGAGGCCGGTCGTGGTGGACGCCTCGCGGTCGTCGCCCTGCAGCGCGAATTGCGCGAAGTCTTCCAGCGGCGGAACCGGCACGCTCGCCGCCTGGCCAGTGCGTCGGGGCAGGAAGCCGCCCAGGGCGGCGCGCCGCGCGTGCAGATACTGCATCTCCGGAGAATTGGCGTCCGGCTTGTAGAACGCCATCTGCTCGACGGCGGCATCGCTCAGCGGCAGGGCAAAGCGATCGCGAAACGCGCGCAGCGCCTCCACGTCCAGCTTCTTCTGCTGGTGAGCAGTCATCCTCGACTCGCCGGCCGCGCCCATGCCGAAACCCTTCTTGGTCTTGGCCAGGATCACGGTGGGCGCGCCACGGTGGTTCAGCGCCGCCTGGAACGCCGCATGCAGCTTCTTGAAGTCGTGACCGCCCCGGCGCAGCCCATCGATCTCGGCCGTGGTCAGCCCGCTCACCAGGGCCTTGAGTTCAGGGTCCGTGTCGAAGAAATGCGCGAGGTTGTATTCGCCATCCTTCGCGCCGAGCGTCTGGTATTCACCGTCCACCATCGACGAGAACCGGCGCAGCAGCGCGTGGTTCTTGTCACGTGCGAACAGCGCGTCCCACTCCGATCCCCACACCACCTTGATGACGTTCCACCCGGCGCCCGCGAACAGCGCTTCGAGCTCGTTGATGACCTGCCCATTGCCACGCACCGGGCCATCCAGGCGCTGCAGGTTGCAGTTGACGACGAAGGTCAGGTTATCGAGCTGTTCGCGCGCCGCCAGCGACAGCGCCGCGATCGACTCGGGCTCGTCCATCTCGCCGTCGCCGAAGACGCCCCACACGCGCCGTGAAGATGTCGAGGCGAGACCGCGATGCTCCAGGTAGCGCAGGAAGCGCGCCTGGTAGATGGCGCTGATCGGGCCGATGCCCATCGACCCCGTCGGGAACTGCCAGAAATCCGGCATCAGCCACGGGTGGGGGTACGAGCACAGCCCGTTCTTGCCCACCTCCTGCCGGTAGTTCGACAGCTCGGCCTCGGAGAGCCGGCCCTCCAGAAAAGCGCGTGCGTACACGCCCGGCGCGGAGTGCGGTTGGAAGTAGACCAGGTCGCCCTTCCCCTGCGCCGAGTCCGCGCGGAAGAAGTGGTTGAAGCCCACTTCAAAGAGTTCGGCTGCCGATGCATAGCTGGCGATGTGTCCGCCGAGTTCGCCATAGGACTTGTTCGCGCGCACCACCATTGCGAGCGCGTTCCACCGGATGATCGAGGTCAGCCGCTGCTCCACGGCCAAGTCGCCGGGGTAGCGCGGCTGTTCTTCGACCGGGATAGTGTTCTGATAGGCCGAGTACGGGTGCGGCGTGGTGCGGATATTCAGATGCTTCGCATGCTGCTCAAGCGTCTCGAGGAGGAACTTGGCGCGATCGGCACCGCCCGAACGCAGTACGCCCTCCAGGGCATCCAGCCACTCGCGGGTTTCCTGCGCGTCTTCGTCAATGGCGTGTCCGCAGGCGGGGTCCAGGCCGATGCCAGCATGGATGGGCTGTCGCATGTTCGTCTCCTCCAACGTTCTCTTTTTGATCCGCCCGGCAGGCCCGGAACGGTGTCGTCAGGCGTGCGCCAAACTCAGCCGGCGCAGGCGTCCAGCGCCTGCAACACGTCGCGAATCAGGTCGGCCTCGTCCTCCAGCCCGACCGACAGGCGCACCAGGCCTTCCGAAATGCCGTGCGCCGCGCGCTGCTCGGGTGTGTAGGTCGAGTGCGTCATGCTGGCCGGATGCTGGGCGAGGGATTCGCAGTCGCCCAGGCTCACCGCGCGGATGAACACCTTCAGCGCATTCATGAAGCGCTTGCCGGCAGGCTCGCCGCCCTTGAGTTCGAAGGCGATCATGCCGCCGTATCGGCGCATCTGGCGCGAGGCCAGCGCGTGCTGCGGGAACGAGGCGAGCCCCGGGAAATGCACGTCGGCCACGGCGGGGTGGCTGGCCAGCACCGACGCCAGCGCCTCGGCCGTGTCGCAATGGCGCTCCATGCGGATGGCCAACGTCTTCAGGCCACGCAGCAGCAGGAAGGCGTCCTGCGGCGACATGACGGCACCGGTCATGTCCTTCAGGCCGAACAGGCGAACCTGGTCGATGATCTCCTTGCTGGCGATGGCAATGCCGGCGGTGACGTCCCCATGCCCGCTCAGGTACTTGGTTGCCGAATGCACGACCACGTCCGCGCCCAGCTCGAGCGGGCGCTGCAGGTAGGGCGTGCAGTACGTGTTGTCCACCACCACCTTGATGCCGTGGCGATGGCTGATCTCCGCAATTGCGGCGATGTCCGCGAGCCGCATGTTGGGGTTGGCCGGCGACTCGAAATAGATCACCTTCGTCTGGGGCGTGATGGCCGCGGCGACTGCATCTAGGTCGGACGTATCGACATGCCGGACGCTCACACCAAACTGCGCCATGCCGTGGTTCAGGAACGAGAAGGTGCAGCCGTACAGGGTGCGGTCGGCCAGGATCTCATCGCCCGGGCGCAGCAGCGTCCACAGGGTCGACGTGATGGCCCCCATGCCGGACGAGAAGGCCACCGCGGCTTCGCCGCCCTCGAGGGTCGCCATGCGCGCTTCGAGAATCGACAGCGTGGGATTCGAGATGCGGGTGTAGAAGTAGCCTTGCTCCTCGCCGGCGAAACAGCGGCCGCCGTATTCAACCGAGGGGAAGGCGAAGGTCGCCGACAGGTAGATCGGCGGGACAAGCGCGCCTTGGTTTTCGATTGGGTCGTAACCGTAGTGAATGGCTCGGGTGCTGAAGCCAGCGTTGGCACGCGTGTCGGACATGATGTCGTCTCCTTGATTTATGCAAGCCAGTCTATGCCTCGATGCCGGGAAATTGCTTGCAAGTTCTTGACGCAGCAAGCCGGCATCGGCACGATTCACCTACACAAACGATCATCTATGGAAATTTTTACCCATGAACGATTCCGTCGTGTTGGACCGCGTGGATTGTGCGCTGCTGGACGCCCTGCAAGAAAACGCCCGCCTGACCGTGGCGGAGTTGGGTGAGCGCGTGTCCCTCACATCGTCGCCGTGCTGGCGCCGGATCAAGCGGCTGGAGGAGCTCGGCCTGGTGCAGGGCTATCGGGCGATCCTGTCGGCGGAGAAACTGGGCTACGGGGTGACGGCCTTTGTGAATGTGATGATGGGCGACCACGCGCAGGATGTGCTCTGGCAATTTGAGAAGCGCATGGCGGAAATCCCAGAGGTGGTCTCGTGCCACCACGTGTCCGGTCGCTATGACTATCTGCTTGAGGTGGTCGCGATCGACCTGAAGTCATTCGGGGAGTTCGCCCGGAATGTGCTCCAGGCGGTTCCCGGCGTGAAGGAGCTTTATTCCAGCTTCTCATTGAAAGCAGTCAAGGACGATCGCGTCCTGCCGCTTTCAAGCGCACACGCACGCTAAGGCTGTCGCCGCCCAAACCCAACGCAGCGCAACGGCCGGTCACGGAAATACCGCGATGCGTTCGCTATGCTTGCCCCGAAGCAAGCACCCCGCCGGCACCAGCACCCCGATGCCCGGCGGACACGATCCGCGCATCCACCGGGAGAACGCCGTGCGCACCCTCGCGAGTCTTGTTGCCGTGTGCGCAGCCGCCGTGCTGCCGATGGAAAACGCCTACAGCTGGGGCCAGGAAGGCCACTCCATCGTCGCCGAGATCGCCCAGCACCGACTGAACCCGGCCGCCACCCAGGCGGTCACGCAGCTGCTCGGCCCGAACGTGTCGCTCGCCTCCATCTCCAGCTGGGCCGACGACGTGCGCGGCGCCCGGCCCGGGACGTACAACTGGCATTTCGTCGACATCCCCGGCAGCCAGACCGACTACGTGCCCGCCCGCGACTGCCAGCCCACCAGCGCCGGCGACTGCATCGTCAACGAGCTGATGCGCCTGCGCACGGAACTGCGCTGCGGCGCCACCGACACCATCCGGCGCGAAGCCCTCAAGTTCGCGGTGCATTTTGTCGGTGACGTCCACCAGCCGCTGCATGCCATCGGCGACAAGAAGGGCGGCAACGCGGTGCCCATCCACGGCGCCATCCATGGGCAGACGTGCACGGGTTCGTGCCCGATCGAAACCGACTCGGCCAACCTGCATGCGCTGTGGGATTCGGGCCTGATCCACCGGACCGTGTGGGACTGGGGCGCCTATGTCGACCGCCTGGAAAACGGTTGGCTCAACACCGACGCCGCCAAGCAAGGCGCCGCGGGCACGCCGGCAGACTGGGCGGTGCAGTCGCACGCCATGGCGGCGCGGGTGTGGAACGCCCAGCTCGTGCCGGCCGATGGCACGCTGGGCGATGGCTACTACAACGCGGTCCTGCCGGTCCTCGACCAGCAGCTCGCCCTGGCCGGGGTGCACCTGGCCGGCTACCTCAACGACGTGTTTGCCGAGACCAGCTGCAGCGGCGCGGTGGGGGCAGCCAGCGCGGCTGGCGCACCCGCGGCACCGCTGCCGTTGGCTCCGGCAAGCGGGGCCCGCTAGCGACAGGCTACGCCGCGACCACGGCCGGCTGCGCCGGGGTCGCAAGAGGCCTCGCCGCCATCCGGTTGCGTCCGGCAACCTTGGCCGCGTAGAGGGCGCCGTCCGCGGCCTCGGTGAGGGCTCTCGCTGACCCGCCATCCGATGCCCAGCCGCTGGCAACCCCAACACTGACCGTCACGCACGGCGCCACAGACGACGCCGCATGTGGAATCACGAGGGCGGCCACCGCATCGCACAGGCGCTGCCCGATCTGCGCCGCCGCCGCGACATCGGTGTCCGGCAGCAGCACCGAGAACTCCTCCCCGCCGTAGCGCGCCACCAGATCGCCACCCCGCAGCACGTTGACCGTCAGGCAGGTCGCCACCGAGGTCAGGCACTGATCACCCTGCAGATGGCCGTACTGGTCGTTGTAGTCCTTGAAGAAATCCACGTCGATCATCAGCAGCGACAACGGCGTGCCGGCACGGGCGCAGCGCCGCCATTCATCGTGCAGGCTGGTCTCGAAGGCGCGCCGGTTGGCCACACTGGTGAGCGGATCGGTGCTGGCCAGGCGCTTGAGTTCGGCTAGCGCAGCGGCCAGGCGCGAATGCAGCACGCTGTTCTCGATCAGCAGCAGCAGCAAAACGAAGCTCGCCGCCAACAGGCCATAGATGCGCCCGGCATAGAAGCCGAGGTCGTAGCGGCCGGCGTTGAACACGGTGCTGAGCGCGACGTCGCACGCCCACACGCACAGCACGACCATCAGCCAGATGTCGATGGTCGAATGGGGCCGGCTGCGCCAGAGGATGACCAGCGCCACCAGGCTCGTCCCCCAGGTCACCCCGGTGACCACCGACGTGACCGGCGTGTAGTGATTGGCCGACATGATGGCTGGCAACCAGCCCGCGCCAGCCGTGGCCAGGGCAATGCATGCGGCGGCCGCACCCAGGACGCCCGAGGCCATCCAGACCATCGAGCGCACCGTAAGAGGGCACGCCTGTCCAGCGTCCTGCGCCCGGCGCTTGAGCAGCGCATACGCCACCACAAAGAGCGGGAAGCCCGCGTGCCAGAACATGTAGATCCAGGCGGTGCTCTGCGGCCCGGCGCCGAGCAGGCCGCCCGGCGCGAAGAGCCCGGGGAACGACAGCATGTGCCCGCTCGCCGCGGTGGCTGTGAACAGGTAGCCGCCCGCCAGCACCAGCAACGCGCGCGAACGCGTGATGGCGAACTGGCCAAACAGCAGGACCGCCGTGATCAGGTCATTGACGATGAGCGCCGATTCGTAGATCGGCACAAATGCCGGCACTTGCGCGAGCGGCACCTTGGCAAACGGCACCGCCACCACGAAGACCAGCAGCGACAACAGCGCAACAGCCTGCGCCATCCGATACGTCCGGCGCCCCGGGACCTGGGTCGACAGAAAGCCCAACGGCGCTTCAATACGTTCCAATACCAAGATTTGCTCCACCTGCAGCGGTGACTGTGTCACTCGTCGTTCTCATGCGCCGTGCGGCGATCGTGTCACATGGCACACGCCCGCGGGTATCGAAGGATTCCCTGATACCGCGAGCCTTGCTCCATGTGGAAAACGCGCCTTGCGGGCAACCCGGACCATCCAGGTGGAGATGGTAACGGGGCCGGCCGGCAGCTTGGCTGGAATCGCAAAAAAATCGAAGCGCCAGCCTGGCGATGGCCGGTGTTCTGCTTCATTGCGTGTGCCTGCCAAGCACCCAGCCCACGGAAAACACATAACGGCTGCCGCCCTGCACCCGCGACACGCTGTGTTCGCACGCATCGGGCCGGAACAGCTTGATGCGACGCGTTGCGAAAATCGGATTCGCGCACACAAACTCGCCGCCCGACTTGGGCGACTTGAGCACGATGTTCAGACGGTAGTGCCGCCCGGTTGAAACCGGGTCGGTATGCGGCGGAATCTCCGAACCATCCGGATAGCGGATGAGGTAGCTATCGAACGGAATGGGCCACGACGCGGTGGCCAGCAGCATCTTGTCGTAGCCGGTGCCCTGGCGACCGCGCTGCCAGCGAAAGGCTTGGCTGAGATAGGAGCGTAGGGGCGACATGGATCGGGGTGTTGGCGGACACGTCGGCATGGTAGCCGCGAACCGGTCGCAGAAGTGCAAGCGCCGAGGCGCCCGACCCCACGCCCCCGACCGCCCCGAAAAAAAAAACGGCGGGCAACCCTGCCCGCCCAACGGAGACAGCGCCGCCTACGACGCCACGGCGCTGAAGTTCGGTGGCCGGCGATCGACGAACGCGCGGAAGGCCTCGTGCGCTTCTGCCGTGCGCAGGCGCTCGGCGAAGCAGGCGCTCTCGGCGTCCATCTGGGTGGTCAGCAACTCGGCATTGCGCATCAGGCGCTTGGTGGCGCTCACGGCGCCGAGCGGCTGGCGTGCCAGGCGCTCAGCCACGGCCTGGGCTTGCGCCGCGAGCTGATCCAGCGGCACCACGCGATTGGCCAGCCCCCAGGTCAACGCGGCTTGCGCGTCGACGGCATCGCCCAGGGCAAACATCTCGAAGGCGCGCACGTGGCCCAGGCGGGCGGGCATCAGCAGGCTGGAGGCCGCTTCCGGCACCAGCGCCAGATTGACGAACGGCGTCGAGAGCTGCGCGTTCTCGGCCAGCACCACAAAGTCGCAATGCAGCAGCATGGTGGTGCCGATGCCGACCGCGCGCCCCTGCACCGCCGCCACCAGCGGGCGGGTGGCGCGCGCCAGCGCGTGCAGGAAGCGCACCACGTTGCGCGCGCCGCCGGTGCCGGACATGGCCACCGCCGCGAACTCGCCGATGTCGTTGCCGGCCGAGAACATGTCGCCCTCGCCGCGCAGCAGCACCACGCGCACGGAGGCATCGTGCTCGGCGGCTTCCAGCGCATCGGCCAGCGCGCCGTACATGGCGTCGGTCAGGGCGTTCTTCTTGTCGGCGCGGGCCAGCGTGAGCGTCAGGACGCCCGCCGCGTTGGTCACCTGGATGTGTTCGGTCATTGCTCGTCTCCTGTGGGGAATTTGCTTTGCAGGCTGTGCAGCCACCGCGCCACGATGTCGATCTCCGCATCGGAGAAGCCCTCGGTCAGGCGGCTGTTCAGTTCAGTGAGGCCGGTGCGCGCGCGGGTGAGTGCGTGGCGGCCGGCCGGCGTGAGCCAGAGCTGCCATGCGCGGCCGTCTTGCGCGTCGGGGCGGCGCTCGACCAGGCCGGCGTCGGTCATGCGGTCGACCAGACCGCTCATGGCCGAGGCCCCCAGATCGAGCGCGGCACCCGCGTCGCGCATCAAGGCGCCGTCGTTCTGGCCGAGAAAGAAAAGCAGCCCCGACTGCGCCGCCGTCACGCCATCGGTGGCGGCGCGAGCTTGGATCCAGCGTTGCAGGCGGCGCTGCCCGACGCTGAGCAGATAGATGAGGCGGCGGTCTGGTGCGGTCATGGTGCGGGCTGCAGCAATTTGGTTCGCGTACGAAATAAATTACTTTGTATGCGAACTAAATGACAATGTCAACGGAACCGAGCCACCGCTCTACCGACGCCACAACAATAAAGGACTTGCTTAACTATCCGGAACCGCTATAGTTAAGAACATGCTTAACCAAGACACTTCCCTCGATCTGGCCTTCCAGGCGCTGGCCGATTCCACCCGGCGGGCCATGCTCGCGCAATTGACCGCCGGCCCCGCCTCCGTCAGCGAACTGGCGCGTCCGCTGGACATGTCGCTGCCGGCGGTGCTGCAGCACCTGGCCGTGCTGGAACACTCGGGCCTCGTGCGCTCGGAAAAAATCGGCCGCGTGCGCACCTGCCGGATCGAACCCCAGGCACTCAGCCTTGCCGAGCACTGGATCAACCAGCGGCGGATGGAGTGGGAAGGCCATCTCGACCGGCTCGGCGCCTACCTCGCCACCCTCCCCAAAGAAGGAGCCCCTCATGACGATGACGACTGACAATCCGACGCGCGTTGAACCGCGCCCCTTGGTGGTATCCCGCACGTTTCCGGTCTCGCGCGAATGGGTGTTCCGCGCCTGGAGTTCAGCCGAGCACCTCAAGCGCTGGTTCTGCCCGGCCGGGTTCAGCGTGCCCGAGGCGGAAGTCGAATTCCGGCCGGGCGGCGTGTTCAACATCTGCATGCGCTCGCCGCAAGGCCAGGACCACTGGTCGCGCGGGCACTACGTGGAGATCGTGCCCAACACCCGTCTCGTCATCGAGATGAGCGTGGTGGGCAACGACAACCAGCCGCTGTTCCACGCCCACACTGTCGTGACCTTCGCCGACGCAACCTGCGGCACATGCATGGAAGTCACGCAGACTTACACCGTGCTCGACCCCGCTGCCGAACAGATGGTGCGAGGCGCCGAGGAAGGCTGGAAGCAGACGCTCGACCGGCTCTCACGCAACGCCGCCCACGAAGCCACGACGGAACAGACTGCGCGCTCGGTGGTGCATGCCACCTTCACCGTTGAGCGCGTGTACGACGCCCCGCGCGCACGCGTATTCAAGGCGCTGACCGATCCGGCCGCCAAGGCCAAGTGGTTTGGCGGCGGCGCCGGCTACACCCTGCTTGCGCGCGAAATGGACGCCCGCCCCGGCGGCCGCGAGCACGTCCAGGGCCGCTGGGAGAGTGGCGTCGTGTCGACCTTCGACGCGCTCTATCACGACGTCGTGCCCAACGAGCGCATCGTCTATGCCTACACGATGCATCTGGACGAGCGGAAGATCTCCGTGTCGCTGGCCACGCTCGAACTCAAGCCCGCCGGCACCGGCACGCGCCTGGTCATGACCGAGCAAGGTGCGTTCCTCGACGGCTACGACGATGCCGGCTCGCGCGAACGTGGCACGCAGTTTCTGCTCGACGCGCTGGGCCGTTCGTTGGAGGACTAGCCGCAGAGACTCCCGTCACCGCGAGGTGCCCGCCGATCCGTCGCCGGGCGCCTTGCGGAACCGCTCCGGATTGTGCGAACGTGCGATCCCGCAATCGACAAACCGGGGCGCACATGCCGTTGTCACGACTCGACGAGGATGGCTGGGAGCTCGACGATGGTGAAGCCATCGCGGCGGCCCATCCCGATACCTTCTGGATGCCGCCGCGCGACCAGCGCGAAATGCTGCAGCCCGGGCAGATCGTCAAGCTGATGTTCCGCATCCGGACGGTGGACGCGCACCGCGAGGAAGCGATCCACGTCGAGCGGATGTGGGTCATTATCGGCGGGCGCGACGGCGCCCTCTACACGGGCACGCTGGACAACGACCCCTATTGCACCGACGCCATCAAAGCGGGTCTGGCCGTGGCTTTCGAGGCACGCCACGTCATCAGCATCTGGGAGGATGGCGCCAGCTGAGCGCCGTTTGCCGGCCTATCCTGTAGATGCATCGATCGCACCGCAGGAGGCGCCATGGCCATACGGAACGGGTTTATCGGCAGCGTCGGCAACACGCCGCTTGTCCGGCTGGAGAAACTGAGCGCGGAAACCGGCTGCGAGATTCTTGGCAAGGCCGAGTTCCTGAACCCGGGCGGCTCGGTCAAGGACCGCGCTGCGCTCTACATCATCCAGGACGCTGAGCGACGCGGCACGCTCAAGCCCGGCGGCACCGTGGTCGAGGGCACCGCCGGCAACACCGGCATCGGCCTGGCGCACATCTGCGCGGCGCGCGGCTACCGCTGCGTGATCGTCATTCCCGAGACGCAGTCGCAGGAGAAGATGGACCTGCTGCGGGTGCTCGGCGCCGAGGTGCGGCCCGTGCCGGCGGTGCCATACAAAGACCCCAACAACTATCAGAAGATCGCCGGGCGGCTGGCGCAGGAACTCGACAACGCCATCTGGGCCAACCAGTTCGACAACCTCGTCAACCGGCAGGCCCACTATGAAACCACCGGACCAGAGATCTGGCGCGACACCGGCGGCAGGGTCGATGCCTTCGTCTGCTCCACCGGCACCGGCGGCACGCTGGCAGGCGTGGCGCGCTACCTCAAGGAACAGAACCCAGCTGTGCGCACCGTCCTGGCCGATCCGCACGGCAGCGGCCTCTACAGCTTCGTGAAGACCGGCACCATCCAGGCCGAAGGCAACTCCATCACCGAGGGCATCGGCTCCACGCGCGTGACGTCCAACCTGGAGGGCACGCCCATCGACGACGCCATCCGCATCGACGACCAGACCTGCGTGACGATGGTGTATCGACTGCTGCGCGAGGAAGGCCTGTTCGTGGGCGGCTCGACCGGCATCAACGTCGGTGCCGCCGTGCAGCTCGCACGCGAGATGGGGCCGGGCCACACCATCGTCACGCTGCTGTGCGACCGCGGCAACCTGTACTTCGGGCGGTTGTTCAATGCGGCTTGGCTGGCGGAAAAAGGACTGGTCACGCGCTAAACAGCTCGCCGGCGTGACACGATAGGACAGCGGGGCCTGACGCCCTGCCCGCAGATGCAATGCAGGGGCGTGCCACCACGGCACGCCCCTTTTGTTTATCGATGGCCGCGATGGATGTCGTGCGTCACGAACCCGAGGTCATTGGTCGGCAGCTCCAGCCAATCGCGGTGCTGCAGCGTGCGCTGGATGTCCTGCAGCCCCGTCTGCCAATGCTCGCGCATCGTCGTCACGCCAAACTGGTAATCCTTGTAGTGCCCGTCGTACACCTTGTCGTGATAGATCAGGTGGACGATGTTGTAGCGCTTGTCGCACGCCATCTCCTGCGCCGCGCGGTACCACGGCTCGCCTTCGCTGTCCTTGGGCAGCTTGTCGAGCAGCTCGCGCATCATGTGCCGCGAGCGCTGGGTGCGTTGCAGAAGCTCCGTGACGAGGCGGGTACGGCTCGAATACTGGATGTCCTTGACCCGGCCCATCACGTCGTGAAGGCTGTCGGGCACGCGGCCGGAAGCGCTCCAGAGGTCGACCTGGAAGGCCAGCGTGTCCTTGCGCGGGTTGGCCTGGAGGATCTCGTACAGCGGCGTGTTCGACATCAGGCCGCCGTCCCAGTAGTGCTCGCCGTCGATCTCGACCGCCGCAAAGCCCGGCGGCAGCGCGCCGGAAGCCATGAAGTGCTCGGGCCGCAGCGTGATCTTCGTGTTGTCGAAGTAAGAGAAGTTGCCCGTGCGCGCATTGACGGCGCCAACCGACACGCGCATCTCCTTGGCGTTGATCCGGTCGAAATCGCACAGCCGCTCGAGCGTGACCTTGAGCGGCG